>JANOPL010000048.1:0-50438 GCA_031421835.1 Hyphomicrobiales bacterium
CTACCAGTTTTCGTGCTGCGGCTTCGCGGTCTGTCGGGTTGGCAATCATCGCCTTCACTGCGGATGATGTGTAGGACAATTGATAGAGATAGTAGGACATGATGCTTCCTCCTTCTCCAATCAGGGCCGGCCCCCAACTGCCTCCCATGATCTATTCCGGCCTGGACTGAACAACAGCCGCATGAACCAGCGGCGGGGCGTCAAGGCAGCGGCAATACACTAGCACCGTTTCAAATTATGTGAAGGAGGAAGTAGCGTCGGTTTCTGTTGCCAGGTACCGACAAACCCCGCCTTACGTCGCTAAACGCAAGGGCTTAATTCCCAGTATTAGGCACTGCGTTACGCAGCGACTGCAACCGGAGCATAGTTGTCATTTGCAACTATAAAATAGCCCGATAACGTCGGTACAATCACGAGCAAAAGACGACCCTTTACACCTCAGTCGATCCTATTTCGCCCCCCTCACAGCCGATCACTTGTGATCGGCGGCCAAGCCCGGCAGCAGTTTTTCTTAAAACTGCGGGAGGGCCAGCCTGTTGGCCAAGAGCGCTATCACTGTTTCTTCGAAACAGTTGTCGCGCTGGCCGCCGATTGCTTTGCAATCGGCTGTGGTGGAGGCGCCGGGTACTGCCCCCGGGTCCTAAAGGTTTATTACGATAGCTGTTTATCACCATAGTCACTCTTGCGAGTGACCTCCCTGATATAGGGTGGCTTTATCGAAAAGGCAAAGGGCGATCCGCACTCCTGTGAAAACTACCGTTTCCCGCATTGATTGTGTGCGATGGCGTTTTACCCCTAGGCAAAATCGTTGATAAGTGGTTAACTTCCGACCGCAGCCGGGGATCGTCTGCTTTTTTTATTAGCTTTCTGAGGGGACTAAAAATGGCCGACTATGCAGCCGATATTGCAAAATACACATCAAAAGTGAATGCCGCCGCCGTTGATACAATTGTGAAGTTCTGTGGAATTGCACTCAAGGGGAAAGATTCGCAGTGGGTCTCGGTGACTGACCCCGCCGAAGTAAAACGTGTGGTTGATGGTTTTTGTGCCAAGAAGTTGGGATTGAGCGCTGCCGCTGCTGAAGCAGCTGTCAAAGTCGTTGGTGAACAAATGAAAGCCGACAAGACCAAGCACCGCGTGACGGTGTATTACCTGATTGCCGAAAATACCAAGACCCTGTCAAAAATCAGCTGATTTTTGGCCGTAAGGTTATGAGGCGGCGGTGTCCACAGGGCCCGCCGTTTTGTTTTGGGGAATCGTCAGTTCCCGCTAAGAAGAGCCATGCAACACTATCTCGATCTCATGCGCCACGTGCGTCAGCATGGAGTGAAAAAAGAAGACCGCACCGGCACTGGCACACTGTCGGTGTTTGGGCATCAGTCGCGCTATGATCTGCGATCCGGGTTTCCGCTGGTCACAACGAAGAAGCTGCATTTGCGTTCCATCATCCATGAGCTGCTGTGGTTTATCCGTGGCGAGACGAACATCAAATATCTCAAAGACAACAAAGTTTCGATTTGGGATGAGTGGGCCGATGACAACGGCGATCTTGGTCCGGTTTATGGCGCGCAATGGCGCTCATGGCCCGCGCGGGATGGGTCTACGATTGATCAACTGTCTGATGTCATAGCGCGGATCAAAAAATCACCGGACTCCCGGCGCTTGCTGGTGACGGCGTGGAACCCGTCGGATGTTGACAAGATGGCGTTGCCGCCGTGTCATTGTCTGTTCCAATTTTATGTGGCGAATGGAGAGTTGTCGTGTCAGCTGTATCAACGCTCAGCCGATATTTTTCTGGGCGTTCCGTTCAACATCGCGTCTTACGCTTTGCTCACCCACATGGTGGCGCATGTGTGCGGTTTAAGAGTTGGCGATTTTGTGCACACGCTTGGTGATGCACATTTATATCTCAATCATCTGGAGCAGACGGATTTGCAATTGACGCGCACGCCAAAGGCTTTGCCACGACTCGTGATCAAACGTGATGTGAAAGACATTGAGGACTTCCGATATGAAGACTTCGAAATCGTTGGGTATGAACATGATGCGGCGATTTCAGCCCCGGTGGCGGTGTAGCCATGACATTGGGGTTCGGGCCGGATTTTTACGCCGCAAAACAGGGTGAACTTTACAATGAGCGAACAGGGCAGCCTTTGTGGGTAGCAGCAGTTTTTGTGTTGGTTTTGTATTTGATATTGACGCTGCTGCAAACCGTCATTGGGCTTTTATTCATTCCATTGGTTGGCGGGCCTGCGGTGAGCTTTACTGATCCGGCTTCACTGCAAGGTGCATTGGTCAAAGCGACCATTGTTGGACTACTACCATCGTCACTGATTGCCGCGTTTGTCTGCTGGAAATTTTCTTTGGTCAAAAACGCAACCGGAGTGAGGGGATTGCCACTGCACATTCCGAACCTCGGTGTTGCCGGCTGGTTTGTGATTGTGGTTGGCCTGCTGGTTTCGCTGTGGGCGGTGTTCAATTTGACCTTTATTGTGTTGGGTATCGACCCTGCGACTTATGCGCCCACGAAAGACGGCATCAACGACGTGAATTCGTCGGCTGGTATCGTGGAAAAGGTTTTGGCTGATTTGTCAGATGAACCGCTATTGTTTGCGCTGGCTTTGCCGGGTGTAACGCTTGCGGTTCCTATCGTTGAAGAATTCGTGTTTCGCGGGGCGCTGTTTTCAGCATTGCGTGCTTCATGGTTTGGTAAAACAGGTGCGGTGGTATTCACGGCAGCGGCTTGGGCACTGGTGCATGGCATGGCGGCACCTTGGCTGTTTGTGTTCATCATCTTCATCATGGGACTGGCCTTGGGGTGGTTGTTGTTGCGCTTCGGCAGTCTGGCCGTGACGATTATCGGCCATGCCAGTTGGAACGCGTTTTCATCTCTGGCCATCTTCAGCGGGCAATGACGATGATCTCGCTCGTCTATGCCCAATCGCGCAATGGTATTATAGGCGCTGATGGTGGTTTGCCGTGGCATTTGCCGTCGGACTTGAGACGCTTCAAGGACACGACGATGGGAAAGCCCATCATCATGGGGCGGAAGACGTGGGAAGGGTTGCCACGGCGGCCGTTGCCGGGGCGTTTGAACATTGTTGTGACGCGGCAAAAGGGATTTTTGGCAGACGGTGCTGTTGTGGTTTCGAGTGTTGAGGCAGCGGTCGTCGCGGCGGGTGATGTTCCTGAAATTTGCGTGATCGGGGGCGGCGAGATTTACGGCATGTTTTTGCCCTTGGCGGACCGCATCTATCTCACCGCAGTTGGGGTTGACGTTGATGGTGACACGCAAGCGCCAATATTGGACGCCAGGGAATGGCGCGAGGTGTCGCACATCCCGCTTCAGCGCGGCGAAAAAGACAGCGCTGCATTTTCAACCCGTGTTCTTGAACGGGTGAGATTATAATTCTGTAATCTGTGGGGCGGCATTGGACTTTTCGCGGTGTGCTGCCTATATGCCATGCTACGACTGACGACTGTTTAAAGGGAAGATTACATGCCGTGGAATAAAGACGACGAAGGTGGCGGACAGGGTCCATGGGGACAAGGGCCAAAAAACAACCCGCGTAACCAGAACAATTGGGGTGGCGGCAATCGTGGTCCCGGCAGCGGCGGCGGTGGCAATTTGCCTCCTGACCTTGATGAACTGGTCAGGCGTGGCAAAGACAGTTTGAAAGGCATCATTCCCGGTGGTGGCGGCGGTCGCAGCGGCTGGTTGGTTCCGATTGCACTGGCTGCGGTGTTTGTCGCATTCAATTCGGTTTATCAGGTGCAACCAGATGAACGTGGTGTGGTGATGCGGCTCGGTGAATACAACCGGACAGCTGATCCGGGTTTGCATTTTGCCCTTTGGCCTGTGGAACGCATGGAAAAGCCGAAGACCGGTTCGGTGCGCCAAATCAACATTGGCAGTGAAGGCACTGAAGCGTCGATGCTGACAGCAGACAAGAACATTATCAATGTGCCTTTCTCGGTGTTCTGGCGGATTTCAAACCCAAAGGACTTCCTGTACGAAGTGGCCGACCCCGAAAATGTGATCCGCACCATTTCGCAAAGTGCCATGCGTGAAGTCGTGGGGCAAACAAACGCCCAGCCACTTTTGACAACAGGTAAAGACGCCGTTGCAGCCCAGGTGATGCAGATTTCGCAGACGTTGCTCGATCAATACAAGGCAGGCGTTGTTGTGACGTCGGTCAACCTTGGTGACGTGCAGCCGCCTGCCGAGGTTGCCAATGCCTTTGCGGAAGTGGTTCGTGCCGGGCAAAACAAAATCCAGCTGACGAACGAAGCTGATCAATATGCCAACCAGCGCACGCGGCTTGCAGAAGGTGAAGCGGCAAAGCTCAAAGAAGATGCAACCGCTTACAAAGCGGAAGTGGTGAATGACGCACAGGGTGAAGCCTCGCGCTTTCTTGCCGTTTATGAACAATACAAGAATGCCAAGGACGTGACGCGTGAGCGACTGTTCATTGAGATGATGGAGAACGTTTTGGCGAATACCAACAAGATCGTGATTGAAGGCGGCCAAGGGGGCTCCGGCGTCGTGCCGTATCTGCCGCTGCCCGCCATCACCGGCTCTAAGCCAGCAGCGCAGAACTGAGGACAACACAAATGGCAATTTTCAGAAATGTTCTTGGTCTCGTCATCGCGGCCATCCTGTTCGTCATGTATCTGAGTTATTTCATTGTCAACGAAAAGCAGAAAGCCCTGGTGCTGCGCTTTGGTGACATCAACCGCATTGTTGAAAAGCCGGGCCTTTATTTCAAGCTTCCCATCGCTGACACGGTCACCACGATTGAAGACCGTATTGTGATCTGGGAAATGAATGACCGTCCCGTGCAGGACATTGCATCGCAGGTTTATATTGTGGATGCCATTACGCTGGCTCGTATCAAAGATGCCCGGCTGTTCCGTGAAACATTAGGTGCAGATCTGGAACAGGCCGAAGCACGTGTTGCGGCCCGTCTCGACGCTGCTTTGCGCCAGACATATGGTCGGCGCTCGTTTGATGCGGCCTTGTCGTCTGATCGCTCGGTGATGATGCGCGAAATTGCAACAGAACTTCGCAAGGAAGCTGACACGCTTGGCATTGATATTGTTGACGTGCGGGTACGGCGGACTGACTTGTCTGAAAATGTTCTCGCGCAAACTTATGCACGAATGGAGTCAGAGCGCAACGCGCTGGCGGCTGACATTCGTTCAGAAGGTGAGGCCACCAAGACCCGTCGTAAGGCTGAGACAGATCGCGCTTACACCGTGAAAATTGCCGAGGCACGACGCGATGCAGAAATCGTGCGCGGCGAGGGCGACTCTGATCGGAACAAGGTGTTTGCTGATGCGTTCCAGACCGATCCGGAGTTCTTCGCGTTCTATCGTTCGATGCAAGCTTATGCCAAAGGTCTGGGTGCAGCGGGAACAACGCTCGTGCTCGACCCGAAGTCTGACTTCTTCAAGTATTTCGGCACGCAAAAAGAGCAGACGCAAGTTCCGACTACGCCTCAATGAGTGATGCATGGTGGTTGGCCCTTGGACTCGTATTGGTGTTCGAGGGCCTCACTTATGCCTTGGTTCCGCGTCAGATGCAGAAGATGATGCGGATGCTGCAGGATCAGTCGCCCGAGCAATTGCGCGTGATGGGGGCCGTGGTTTTGGCGCTTGGTGTGTTCGTTGTTTGGCTGGTAAAATGAAGAATATGGTTTTGGAGACTCGATGATGAAACGGCAACAGGCAGTGACGTGGTTTTTTGGAATGGTCGCCCTTTCAGCACTTGCGGTAACGTCGCCTGCGACACTGACGGGTGTGGCACCCGCCTTGGCGCAAACACAAACCCAGGTATTGCCCAACGTTGCTGATTTGGCCGACAGGCTGCTTCCTGCCGTGGTTGAAATTTCAGTTGAGTCAAAAGCCCAAGGTGGTGGTGGAGTTGCTCCTGAAATGCCACCCTTGCCGGAAGACTCGCCTTTTAAGGATTTCTTCGATGACTTCTTCAAAAAGAAGCAGGGCGAAGGTGGTGGTGATTTGCCGGGTGGTCGCAGTGTGAGTTCGATGGGCTCAGGCTTTATCATCGATGCCCAGGGTTTGGTCGTCACCAACAACCACGTTGTTGAAGGTGCCGATTCGATTGAAGTCCACATGCAGGATGGCACGAAAATGAAGGCCGAACTGGTGGGCCGTGACGCCAAAACCGATTTGGCCGTGTTGCGCGTCAAGCCGTCGAAGCCGCTGCCTGTTGTTGCATTTGGTGACAGTGACAAGTTGCGCATTGGCGAATGGGTGATGGCCATTGGCAACCCGTTCGGTTTGGGCGGCTCGGTGTCGCTTGGCATTGTGTCGGCGCGTAACCGCGACATCAATGCTGGCCCTTACGATGATTTCATTCAAACCGACGCGGCGATCAACAAAGGCAATTCGGGTGGACCGTTGTTCAGCTTGAACGGCGATGTAATGGGCATCAACACGGCGATTTTCTCACCTTCAGGTGGGTCTGTCGGCATTGGTTTTTCCGTGCCTTCGAACACCGCAAAGGGCGTTGTCAATCAGCTGATCAAATTTGGTGAAACGCGGCGCGGCTGGTTGGGAGTTCGTGTGCAATCCATGTCAGACGAGATTGTTGAAAGCATGGGCCTGCCGAAAAATTCAGGCGCGCTCGTTGCTGACGTGACAGATGGCAGCCCCGGCAAAACGGCGGGTATTGAGCCAGGCGATGTGATTACAGAATTCAACGGCAAGCCGATCAAGGACATGAAGGAACTGCCGAAAGCAGTGGCCGCAACCGATATTGGTGCAAGCGTTGTAGTGAAGGTCATCCGCAAGGGCAAGGAGATGACGTTCAACGTGACCATCGGGCGGCTTGAAGACGGCGAGAAACTTGTGGCTGCTGATGACAAGAAAAAGAGTGAGGGTCCGGTTGCGACCACGGTCACTGCACTGGGCATGACCGCTTCAACCATGACGGACGAACTGCGCGAGCGTTACAAGGTTGATGAGAAGGTCAAAGGTGCCGTGATCACGGAAGTGGCCAAGGAAGGTGCTGCTGTGGACAAGGGCCTCGAAGTGGGCGACGTCATCATGGAAGCGGGTGGAAAGCCCGTGGAAGTGGCTGGTGATATCTCTAAAGCGATTGAAGAGGCTGAAAAGGGTGGCAAAAGCTCGGTCCTGCTGTTAGCGGCGAAAGCCGGTAAAGCAGCGGAAACCCGCTTTATTGCGCTGAAGATCAAGAAGTAAGGTTCTTGCGCTTAAAAATTGCTGATAACCCATGCGTTTTGTGCATTGCAATATTATTGTGCGGTGCACAATAATCTGATAGGGGCGAGGACATCTTTAGAGGAGATGACCCATGAAACTTAATCTGAAACCTGAACAAGAATCCGCCATCCGCGCCCGTGCTTATCAAATTTGGGAAGAAGAGGGTCGCCCGGACGGCCGCCACGATTTGCATTGGCAGCGAGCTTACGAAGCGTTTTCGGTTGTCTCGCCGTTAAGATCTGCTGAAACACTGACAGTCGCGGAAGATATTTCTCTGATCGATGGCATTGGCCCAAAGATCGCCAAGCAGTTGGCAGGGGTTGGTATTATTTCGCTGACACACATTGCAGCACTTTCTACAGTTGAGCTTGCTGACATCGATACGAAGTTGGGCCTGAAAGGCCGCAGTGATCGCGAAGCGTGGATTGCGCAGGCCAAGGAATTATTGGCCGGCAAAGCGCCACGCGCCAAGGTCGATCAGGCGAAGGCCAAAAAGAAGTAATACCGGACTCGCAGATACACTTCCTCCCGGCTGCGCCGTACTCCCCCTTCGCTTCGCGACGAGGGAGAGAACTCTCTCCCTTGCGCCGAAGGCGTGGGGGAGTGGCCCGAAGGGTCGAGGGGGTGCTTGCTACAGCGGTGCTTTCCTACTTCCTGAACGCACCCGCGTCTTCAGCATGCAGTTCTTTGCCGTGCTTGGCGAAATAGTCGCGGCCGCTTTTGGGATGCTCGTGAAAGTTCACAATATCAAAATCCTCAGCTGTCGCCGAGGTGGGTGTGAGGTGGTCGTGAATCCATTTTCGTTCGCGCTGGTGCGCCAGACGCTTGTCATTCTTTTCTGATTCATTTGGAACTTTGGGGACGAAAGGATTCTGACGTACGGAACGGGTCATTCTACACTCCACATTGTTGTACCACGTGAATTGAGACTCTCTCACACCATTAATGTGGTCCTGAAGAGAGCCGCATTCAAGTGAAAGTGTGGACCCTGAAAACTTAACGATCTGTAAATGTGCGCGCGAGAAAGCATGTTGCAGTTGCGTTGTTATCCTGTGTTGGAACGCTTGGAATCTGTGGCCCAAACAGGGGTGGACAAGCAGCAACCCGTCGCCTAAGAGGGCGGCGCGCATGGTGAAAGTTACCTTATGCGCACCACCACGGGAATGGGCGATTAGCTCAGTTGGTAGAGCAGATGACTCTTAATCATCGGGTCGCAGGTTCGAATCCTGCATCGCCCACCATTCCCGGAAACACCGTTCAGCCAGCATTCAGACTTGGAATTCGATAAGAGCCGCGCACACTGCGTGAAGGCGCTTTGATGTGGAACGGCTTACACTTTGTGATTGACGGCAAGCCACCTTCCACGCAATCTGTCCACTGCGGGGTGCACGGCGAAGTTGCCGGAATGTTGAACATTTTTCAGCCGGGAGGATTCCGTGGCACCCATTAGCTTGAAGTCACACCTGTTTTTGTCAGTTGCCGCTTTGATCTGGGCCGTGAGCCCGTCCTTCGCGCAAGACACTGCAACTGCGGCCCCAGAAATCTATAAGCCCGCCAACGATGTTGAGGCGAAAGCGCAAGCCGTTTTGGACAAGCATTGTGCGCGTTGCCATCAGGCCGGCAAACTTGGCAAACGCGAAAAGCCCGCCAAGGGCTTTGGTGACGCGTTGCAACTGGGCGACCTCGTCAACAACACCAAGCGCATCTTGCCCGGTAACCCTGATGGTTCCCCGATGTTCCAGACCATTGCCAACAAGCAAATGCCTTATGACGTTTATCAGGAAGGCGACTACGAAAAACCGTCGGTGACACCAGAAGATCTGGATGCGTTGCGGGCCTGGATTGTGGCGGCCGGCGAAACTGGCAGTGCGAATTGCAAGCCGGGTGAACTGACTTATAAAGACATCGTCAACACGATGTACGAAGATTTGGGCAACCTGCCGGAGCATCGTCGCCGCAACACGCGTTACCTGTCGCTTGCCAACCTGCAAGCATCCTGCGCCACGGACGCTGAAATGGAAGTGTACCGCCAAGGCGCGGTGCGTTTGTTGAATTCGCTTTCTACAAATTCGGATGTGCTGGTATTGCAGGACAGTCTGGTTGGACCAGACAAGGTGATTGTGCGCTTCAACCTTGATGATTTGAACTGGTCGCCTGAACTGTGGGAAGAAATCATCTCGCAGTATCCGTATGGTGTGCGTCCGTTTGACAGCCAATACGACAGCTTGTCCAACACCACGTACACGGCCATTCCCTATGTGCGGGCGGATTGGCTTGCTTTCTTTGGTGCAAGACCTTCTCTGTATGATCGCATTCTCGGCTTGCCGCCAACCTATCAAGAGTTGGAAAAACAGGTGGGACTTGATTCGATTGCCAACATTCAAAAATATCTGGCCAAACGCTCCGGCTTCAAGGAGTCGGGGGTCAGCCAGAACAATCGCCTGATTGAACGCCATCCGATTTCCACGGGCTATTTCTGGACGTCTTATGATTTTGGCGGCACCAAGACGCGGCAGAATCTTTTAGAATTCCCACTTGGCCCAAAAGCAGTGTTTACTGACTCTCATAGTTATGGCGATACGTATGCGTTTGAGCACGACGGTGGCGAATCCATTTTCAGTTTGCCCAACGGCTTCCAGGGATATTATCTGAACACGGCTGATGGAAAATCGCTGGAAAAAGGTCCGACACAAATTGTTCGTGATACCGCGCGCAGCGATCTTGCTGTGACCAACGGCATTTCGTGCATGGGTTGTCATGATCAGGGCATGAAGAATGCTGCAGATGATGTGCTTGAGCACGTGGTGGAAAACCGCTTGTTGCCTGCCGAGGCCCGTGAAGCGGTGAAGGCGCTTTATCCGCCAAAAGCGGAAATGGACAAGCTCATTGAATCTGATCGCAAGCGCTTCCTCGCGGCCTTGGACCGCGCAGGGCTTGACCCCAAGTCAGCTCATCCGGTTGATGGCGAACCTGTGAACGCTCTGTCGAATCGCTATGAGCGCGATGTTGACATCAAAGCTGCCGCTGCTGAATTTGGCGTGCCGCATGACAAGGTCGAAACCTATTTGCGTGGTGGCGGGCAGATTGGCGGCTCGTTTGCAGCACAACTGGCGCAAGGCACGGTGCAACGCGATATTTTTGAAACTGAATTCGCGAATCTCGTCGAAAGCGTCATTGATGCGAAATACATCGCGCCGACAGGCAAGGTGGTGAAGTACGAAGAAGTCAAAAAACATGAAGTGGTGGAGACTCCGATTTCGGAATTCAAGATTTCGCTACACTCCGACAAGCCAACCGCAACCGTGGGCGAAGCGGCCTACTTCACGGTGACGACAACGAAAGACTGCTACCTGACGCTGATCAATATCAGTGGCAAGGATGAGGGTGTTGTTATTCTGCCGAACAAATTCACACAGGATAATTTCATCAAGGCTGGTCAGACCTTCAATTTCCCGACGGAAAAAGACGGCTATGATTTCAAGTTTGAAGACAAGGGCACAGAAACAGTGATCGCGCTGTGCGATGTGAACGGCAACTCCTTGCCTGACCTGAAAGCAGACTATTCGAAAGAAGACTTCACGTCTTTGGGCCGCAGCATTTCGGTGAACAAGCGCATCGACAACGTGGCGGCACCGAGCAAACCGAAAGTGAAAGCTGGAGGAAACGTAGGCTTTGCCGCCGACGTGGCCCGCACGGGTATCAAGATCAAGGTGCAGTAATACCAATAGAGACAGACGCGCATCAAAGACTTGGTGTGCGTCTTTGCCTTCGGAGTTGGACGGATTGTCAAAAACAGCGGCAACCAACCTGCGCAAAGCGCAGGGCTTGCGCTTCACTCCCGTAGAAAAAGGGATCACCGGAACAAGTCCGGTGATGACAATCATCGAGAGTTACTCCCTCAATGCCGCTTACCCCCATGGCATTGAGTGCACACAGAATTGAAAAACGGTCGGGATCTGAAATCAAATTCCTGCTGACTAATTCAACCCACTCACAATGCCACTGAGTTTTGCAGAAAGATTTTTTCCGGGGCAGGCGGTTTGGGCTTTGTCGTTGTGGGCTTGAATCGCTGATGGCGTGACGTTGTAGTTTTGTTTGAGCCAGCCCAGCAAAGACGTGAGCGACGCCAATTGGCTGGCCGTGGGGTTCTCAGTTTCGAAGTTGCCTTCAACAACCACTTGAATATAGCCGGTGGGATCGTAACCGGTGTTGGTGTCACCCACTGCGGTAATGCTGCGCCCTTCAGCAACCTTGCCGTCAGCGGCGATGTAAAAATGGTAAGGCACGTCTGGCCATGCGGGCTTCGTGCGCCCATCGGCCAGTTTTTCCTTGGCTTGGGAAAACCGCTGCAAGCCCCGCATTTTTGCAGCGAGCGTGGTTTTGATTTTCATGGCTGAGCCTGTGTGATGCACGAGAATTGCCACAGGCTTTTGCGCAGTCATGGCCAGTGACGGAGGTTTGGCTTGCCATGCCTCTCGCGACAGCATGGCTGGTTTTTCGGAAGCTGCGAGTGGGGAACTCCACAGCACACACATGGCAAATGCAATTCTACTGCAATTGTTTGGCATAAGCGTCGCCGAATACAACTTGCGCTTCCTCTGCCAACGACAAGGCACCGTCCCTTGAAGTGGCACCAATCACCACGGCGAACAGGCCGGGAGACAGTCGAGCGTAGTTAGAGGTGTCAATCAATACGGCGTCAAAGCCGTTGTTGCGGGCGGATTTCATACGGCTGCGTGCAGCTGAGGCTTGAGACTTGGGGAACGAACCAAGAATAACAGCCCATCGCAAATTGGCGCTGCGTGTTGGTGCTGGCTTGGGTTTTTGTTTTGGCGGTTCCACCGCGACAACTTCCGTCTCTGTCGCTGGTGGTGGTGCGGGTTTGACTTTTTGTTTTTCTTTTTGCTTTTGTGCATCCCGCAATTCTTTGGCGCGGGCGCTGGCCAGATCACCGTAGAGCGTGCCGGGGTATCTCGCGGCAACCATTTCAAACGGTGCAGGGCTGGTTTGGTCTTTTACGGCGTCCCATGCTTGGCGGGCTTCATCATAGTTGGTTTGCTTGGGTGGCTCGACAACCGGGGGGGAAGAAACAACGGGATCGGTTTTCGGGGTGACGCCGGAGCTTGGCGCCAAACTGAAATCAGCTGGCAGGTCGTCGTAGTAAGCGGGGCGCTGGTCGTGCCCTACGGACTTTCCCATTTT
The DNA here is from genome assembly GCA_031421835.1 of Hyphomicrobiales bacterium. Classification (GTDB taxonomy): domain Bacteria; phylum Pseudomonadota; class Alphaproteobacteria; order Rhizobiales; family Aestuariivirgaceae; genus Aestuariivirga. The sequence goes on from JANOPL010000048.1 coordinate 12,451, forward strand.
CTCAACCTCATCACGCACAGAGGCAGCGAGGTCGCGGAGTTTGATTGTTGGGTCTTTCAAACGCGACAGCAACACGCGGGTATAAACTGATGTCGTTGTCACATCGCTTTCGCCCAACCGGTCGAGTGCTGCTTGGCCCGCACCTGCTGAGTACATGATGAAGGTGCCTTTGTCGGTCGCAACATTGGCAAGGCCGCGGGTGCCGCCGATGGAACGTTTACCGCCTGTGGCAAATGGATTGTCGCGGCAGGCGTCGATGATCAAAATGCGAGCGCCTGCGCCTTTTTGACCGAGTGTCTCAATCAGCGTGAGCAAACGAAGAGACTCGGATTTGAGGAGCTCGGCGTTGCCGTCAGTCGGGGCGGGAACGTCAGCGGGAAGCAGATAGTTATCGTTCTCAATTTGCACACCGTGGCCCGAATAATGCACCAGCACCGTGTCACCCGGCTCCACCGACGCGTAGAGTTTTGACAGCGCGAGGTTAAGACCGCGCCGGTCCATGTCCAGCGCGGTTGTGACCTGGTAGCCAAGGCTGCTGAGGGTTTGGCCAATCGCCTGCGCATCGCCTACAGCTTTTTCCAGTTTTGGAATCTCGCGATAGTTGTTGATGCCAATCACCAGAGCCAGCTTCTTCTCGGCCGATGCCGGGATGACCGACAGTGCAAAAAATAAAACCGCGGTGAAGAGGCGATGGCGCATCTCTGCTGGTTATTGCCTGTTGATGATTTCGACGCGGCGGTTTTCGGCGTTTTCACCATCTTCGACATTCTTCAATGCAGATTCACCAAAACCAATGGCTTTGAACCGCGATTTTTCAATGTCATGTTGAGAGACAAGATACATCACCACAGAATTGGCGCGGAGTTGCGAGAGCTTTTCGTTGTACTCGTCTGATCCCTTACTGTCGGTGTGGCCATTGATGAGAAACTTGGACTCTTTCAAGTCGTCGCTTTTGAGGGCCTCGGCCAATGTATCCAACGTCGGATATGAGGTTTGATTGATATCAGAAGAATTGAAGTCAAACTCCACGGAAAAATCGACGCGTGGAAGCTCGGCTTTCTCGGTGAGTTCCACAATTTTCTTGCGTTCCACAACACCAATCGAACGTTTCAGAATGGCTTCCAGTTCTTTTTTGCTCTTGTCACGGGGGGTGACGGTCAAGCTGCGCGTGAGTTTTGGTCCTTTGAGTTTTGCCTTGATGTCTTCCGCACTCATGGCGTCTTCGGCGCGCGCCGACTGAACCACCATTGATGATAAGACTGTGGCGAATACGAGAGCCGCACAAAGGGGTTTCAGCGCTTTCATGGTGCAAGGTTCCTTCCCAAAAACGATGCGCGAAAGGGGCCGCGCGTCCCGCATGTGAAATGTTGAGTGCCCCCGCAGCGTCCAAACTTAGTCGGAACTTCGCAAACTGTCGAGGGCTGCTGAAAGTTCAGAATGTTTCGAATTGATCGTGGCATTTCAGGATTTGCGTCTTATAGTTTCGAATCTGAACGGGAGTTGAATATGCGCATCGAAGAAATATCCATCGGCAGAAATCCACCAAAAGAAGTGAACGTCATCATCGAAGTACCGGTGGGCGGGGAACCTATCAAATATGAGATGGACAAAAAAGCGGGCACCCTCGTGGTCGACCGCTTCCTCTACACGTCGATGCGCTATCCCGGAAACTATGGTTTTGTGCCCCATACGCTGTCTGACGATGGTGACCCGATTGATGTTTTGATTGCCAACCAGCGGGGCATTGTGCCGGGTGCTGTGATCGCCGTGCGCCCCGTGGGCGTGTTGCGCATGCAGGACGAGGCGGGTGGTGATGAGAAGATTATCGCCGTACCAGTGCCGCGTTTAACCCGTCGCTATGAAAATGTGACGAGCTACAAACACCTGCCCGAAATCACCATTCAACAAATCGAGCATTTCTTTGCCCACTACAAGGACTTGGAGGGCGGCAAATGGGTCGAGGTCAAGGGCTGGGGTGATGCCGATGAAGCCGAACAGATGATCCTTGACGCCATCGCGCGGGCGAAAAAGTAAGGCTGCCCGCGCCCCTGCGTTAGATTTGATCGTCGCGGTTGCTTTCGTTGCTGTCAACCGGGCGCAGATTGGGGCGGCGACCACCGAACACGGCAGGGCGTGGGGCTGAGCGCGGTTGCTGTGCTGGCGTCATCAGGGGGGAGCCAAAGGATGATTCAATTACCACGTCCTGGTTGCCGCCGATCAGCAACAGGTGTTCGACCTCATCACGGCGCACCAGCACCAAACGACGGGATTTATCGATCTCGTAATACTCGCTGATGCTCAACCGGCTGCCACGGCGGCCACGCACGCCGCCACTGAAAAGCTTGAACAGGATCAGGGCAATCACCGCCAGCGCCACAAATGCCAAAACAGCATAAATCTGCGTGAGATAAGGTTGTATCAGTTCCATTTGGTCCACTCCTCGATGTGCCGTTGGCGCACGCTAACCCAGACCGGCCGCGAAACAAAACACAAATTGTGGGTAGTAGGGCAGTTTGAATTTCGGGTCTTAGCTCATGACAGGACGCGCATGTATCACGACCGAACTGCCGCTTTGGACCCGAAGCGGTCTTCAATGGGTACGCCTCAAGACCGCGTTCAAAAGACCGATCCTTCCTTCTTCGAGATTGCGTAACATATTGCGGCTTATTGTGGCGAAGTCGCTGCCAAGAAGCAGATGCAGTCCGAGAGGTGAAGGAGAGCCAGTCTTCGCGACTTTCGCGCGCGCTTGCACTTCCTGAAGCGAAGTTTTCGTCGTGTCCATCCATGTCGTGGTCCGAAAACCTGCGCGCTCCAGCTCGTCGCGAGTCTCCTCGGCGGTAATCAAGAAGCTGATGTTCGGTTCACGTGCCCACGAGAGCGGATAGAACGGAGGGCCACCGCTTCCCGCAACAACATCCTGAATTGCCAATTGGCCGTCCGGCTTCAGCACACGGAACATTTCCGCATACAGCGCAGGGCGGTTAGCTACGTTCATCGAAACATTCTGGCACCAGACGATGTCGAATATTTGGTCCGCAAAGGGCATGTTGAGCGCATCCCCTTGACGATAGTCCACCAGCGCGCTCAACCCGGTGAGATGCGCCAGCATATCGGCGACACGGACGAACCCGGAGGTAAGATCGAGGCCACTGACGCGGCAACCGTACTGCTTTGCCAGAAACCGAGAGGGTCCACCAATACCGCAGCCCACATCGACAACTCGCTCGGACCCTCTCAGATGCAAGAGCTCAGCGAGCCTGATGGTCGCGCCACGCTGGCCCGTATGAAACTCGTCCACGGCCGCGAGATCATCCGGCGTCAAGTGCTCGACATCTTTGCCGGCCTGTTTGAGTGCGGCCAATATCGTTGCGCCAAGATCGGGACGGTCATAATTACGCTCGATAGCCTGATGCGCCTCAGCCATGACACGCTCCTATGGTAATGCAGAGCCAGCTTTCGACTTCGACAAAAATGTCGCATGAACGTGCTCAGCAAGCAACTCAAGATCAAACACTTCTCGAAGTCAACATCAAGCACTTCTCGAAGGAAGAATCATGAACGCCAAGTCTCCATGTGGCCCAAAGCGGTAGTTTATTGATTATGCATACGTGTCCGGTCATGAGCTAAGAGCGGAAATTCAGACTGACCCACTACCAAATTGTGACGGGCGATCCCAGAACGGTAATTGCTCTCTATACTGCAACCGATTCGGCTTGGGCGAGACTTTGAATGACGCAGAATGAAAATGGACTCGGGCGGAATTTTCAGGGCCGGGGGAAGATGAACGTGTATCGTATCTTGATACTGTTGGCGTTCATCGCGGGTGCCCTGGCGCTGGCCTTTGCCGGGTGGTTTTTGCGCGATACTTTAGATGTGGGGCCGCTGGCGTTGCTGGGCAGCTTTGCCTTCGTGGGGTTCATTGGCCTGCTCAGCTGGATCATCGGGTTGGTGCAATTTGCAGGCTCCACCGCCGAACGCCCGTTTTATGATGCTGTTGCAGACGCCATGGGTGATGCCATTGTTGTGACGGATGGCAAAGGCCGTGCCACCTATTCAAATGCTGCCTACTTGAAACTTGCGTCGAAGGCTGGAGCGTCGCGGTTGATTGGCATCGACGTTTTGTATGCGGGTTATCCTGACTTTTCGGAACCCGTCTATCAACTGGCGCAAGCGGCCCGGGAGGGCAAAGCGTTGCACCGCGATGTGCGGGTGGGGGCGGGTTCATCAGTGCCGGGGGCTGCGCAAGACAGTTCGCGCTGGCTGCGCTTGAGTGTTTCACCCCTCGCCGGGCGTATGCATGATGGGTTTTCGCTGTGGCGGATGTTGGACATTACCAGTGACCGGCACCACCAGGAAAATGCCTTTTCCAGGTTGCAGTTCATCATCACCTACCTCGACCATGCGCCGGCCGGATTTTTCTCGACTTTGCCAGATGGCAAGGTGGATTACCTGAATGCGACTTTGGCCGGCTGGTTGGGGCTTGATCTTTTGAAGTTCCAAAACGGGGCTTTGAAGCTGGAACAATTGGTGGGTGAGGACGCAGCACGCCAGTTGAATGCGCTTGAACCCGTGCGGGACGGGCACCGGGTCGAGACATTTGAAGTTGCCCTGCCGGTTGCCGGTGGCGAACGGTTGCTGGTTGACATCATTCATCGGTCAGATTTTGATTCTGAAAGCAAGGCCTTGCCCAGCCGCAGCATGGTGTTGCGGCGTGATGCTGCCCAGCCGCGTGGTGGCGTTTCAGGCCAGGGAACATTTACCGATTTGGCGCAAGCGTCGCCCATTGGCATGGCCCAGATTGATGCCGCAGGAGAGATCCTGTTTGCCAATGCGGCGTTTCTGGCGCTTTCGCCGAGTTTGAAAATCCGAGGGTCGTTGTTGCAGGCTTTGACAGTTTCGGCTGTCGCGGAATTCAAAGCGGATCTTCAAACTGCCGATGGCCTGGCTGGAAGAAGTGTGGCGTCAGATGTTGTGTTTGGCACCACGGAGCCCAAGGCTGTGCGGTTGACGGTGGTCAAATTCGACGCGCAAGACAGCGTGCTGCATGTGTTTGCTGAGGACAAAACAGAAAGCAAAACGCTGGAAGTGCAATTGGCGCAAAGCCAGAAGATGCAAGCGGTGGGGCAATTGGCAAGTGGTATTGCGCATGACTTCAACAATGTGCTGACGCCGATCATTGGCTTTGCAGATTTGCTGTTGGCGAAAATGCGACCAACCGATACCGCCTTTACGGATGTGATGAACATCAAGCAGAATGCCAACCGTGCGGCAAATCTGGTGCGCCAGTTGCTGGCGTTCTCGCGCAAGCAAACCATGCAGCCGAAATCCCATGCCTTGACGGAAGCGATGTCTGATCTGGGCAATCTGCTGGGGCGGGTTTTGGGTGAAAAGGTCGAGCTTGATATCAGCCATGGCCGCGACCTTGGTTTTGTCATGGTGGATATTCACCAGTTCGAGCAGGTGATCATCAACCTCGCTGTCAATGCCCGGGATGCCATGCCGCAGGGCGGCAGGCTTTCAGTGCGCACGTTCAATCTGCCCGCTGAGCAGGCAAAGGATGTAAAGCACCCGCTGCCGCCCGGTGATTATGTGGTGTGCGAAGTGGCGGATTCCGGCACCGGCATCCCTGCCAATATCCTCGAAAAAATCTGGGAGCCGTTTTTCTCCACCAAGGACGTGGGCAAGGGCACGGGGCTTGGGTTGTCGATGGTCTATGGCATCATCAAGCAGACCGGCGGCTACATTTATTGTGACAGCGTGATGGGGCAGGGCACGACGTTCAGCATTTACCTGCCGCGGCATTATCCTGCCAAAGTGGTGGCACCACCCCCGAGTGCAGTGGCTGAGGCCGCACCAGCGGTCAAGCGTGAGGACTTTACAGGCAAGGGGCGCATTCTGGTGGTGGAAGATGAGGATTCGGTGCGGGCCTTTGCCGTGCGTGCCTTGCAGTCCCGGGGCTACACCGTGCTGGAAGCTGAGTCCGGCGAGCGTGGCCTCGAAGCCGTTGAGAGCGACAAGGACGGTTTTGAGCTCATTCTGTCCGATGTGGTGATGCCGGAAATGGATGGGCCGACGATGCTGTCGGAATTGCGCAAGCGGGGGCATACCATGAAGTTCATTTTCATGTCGGGATATGCCGAGGACGCATTCGAGCGCAATTTGGAAAATCCTGATGATTTCAGCTTCCTGCAGAAGCCGTTTTCGCTGAAACAACTGCTTGAAAAGGTGAAAGACAGCCTGGGTTCGTGACCGTTAAAATTGTTCTTGCAATTCGAACAAAAATAGAACATACACAAAACACGAGCGGAACATCCGTTCGGTGTTGTGTATCAATCTTTCAGGTGAAATAAGGAGCAGGGCAATGGCGCAGGCGAATCTTCGGGTGGTTGAGAATTCTTCGATGGACAAAAGCAAAGCACTTGAAGCGGCATTGAGCCAAATTGAACGGGCCTTCGGCAAAGGTTCGATCATGAAGCTGGGTGCCAATACGGCGATGGAAATCGAAGCCGTATCAACGGGGTCGTTGGGTTTGGACATCGCCCTTGGTATTGGCGGTCTGCCAAAAGGCCGTATCATTGAAATTTATGGCCCGGAATCTTCGGGCAAAACTACATTGGCTTTGCATTGCTTGGCTGAGGCGCAGAAAAAAGGCGGCATTTGCGCCTTTGTCGATGCTGAACATGCGTTGGACCCGGTTTATGCCCGCAAACTGGGTGTGAATGTGGATGAGTTGCTGATTTCCCAGCCGGATACGGGTGAGCAAGCGCTTGAAATTGCCGATACGCTGGTGCGTTCCGGAGCGGTCGAAATTCTGGTGATCGATTCGGTTGCGGCTTTGACACCCAAGGCCGAACTTGAAGGCGAAATGGGCGATTCATTGCCAGGGCTTCAGGCGCGTTTGATGAGCCAGGCCATGCGCAAGTTGACGGCTTCGATTTCGAAAACCAACTGTATGGTGATTTTCATCAACCAGATCCGCATGAAGATTGGTGTGATGTTTGGCAGCCCCGAAACCACAACCGGTGGCAATGCCTTGAAATTCTACGCCTCCGTGCGTCTGGACATCCGCCGTATCGGTGCAATCAAAGACCGCGATGAGGTGGTGGGCAATCAAACCCGGGTGAAGGTGGTCAAGAACAAGGTGGCACCGCCGTTCAAGATGGTTGAATTTGACATCATGTATGGCGAAGGCATTTCCAAGGTTGGTGAATTGGTCGATTTGGGTGTGGTGGCTGGAATCGTTGAAAAATCCGGTTCCTGGTACTCGTATAATGGTGAGCGCATCGGGCAGGGCCGTGACAATGCCAAGGTGTTCCTGCGCGGCAACCCGGAGATGGCCAATGCCATCGAAGCGGCGATCCGCGGAAACTCCAAGGTTTTGGCCGAGCGGATTTCCGATAAAACCGGCGGTACGAGTGACGCATCCGAAGACTGATCTGTCACGTAACGTATACAATATCCCTGCAGGCTGATGTTTGCGTTTTGGACAAGGCCCTCCAGCTAAGGGCCAGCCCCAAAAGACATCGCGTACCTGCTCGAGACGAGGATCTTTTGTGTTGCCCCACAACCTCGCTCTACGCACCCCCGGACCGCCCGTCCGGGGGTGATTTTGTTTGGGGAGATCAACCTGAGTTTTGACTCTCAGGTCAAAAGTCAGAAAAGTTGATCGGCAATTACTACTGAAGGCGATTTTGACTTTTCCTTGAAAAGTCAAAACGCTGGAAGGCGAGGCTTGAAGCGCGGGGCATCACGCCTTAAAGACCGCAGCACTTTCAAACTTCGGCGGCTGTTCAGGCTGCTTCAACATGCCGGACCCCTCCCAATGTCAAGCCTTGCGCAAATTCGAACGACCTTCCTCGAGTTCTTCAAATCACAAGGACATGAGATTGTGGCGTCTTCGCCGCTGGTGCCACGCAATGATCCGACACTGATGTTCACCAACTCCGGCATGGTGCAGTTCAAAAACACCTTCACGGGAATTGAAAAGCGCCCTTATGTGCGGGCCACCACGGCGCAAAAATGTGTGCGGGCTGGCGGCAAACACAACGACCTCGACAATGTGGGTTATACGGCGCGCCACCATACGTTTTTCGAAATGCTTGGCAATTTCTCGTTTGGCGACTACTTCAAGCCCGATGCCATCGAATGGGCCTGGACGCTGATCACCAAGGAATACGGCCTGCCACCAGACAAGCTCACCGTCACCGTGTTCCATGACGACGATGACGCCATGACCTTGTGGAAGAAGATCGCGGGATTGCCGGAAAGCCGCATCATCCGCATTCCAACATCCGATAATTTCTGGTCGATGGGTGATACAGGTCCCTGCGGGCCATGCTCGGAAATTTTCTACGACCATGGCGACAAGATTGCGGGCGGCCCTCCCGGCAGTGCCGACGCCGACGGGGACCGTTTCATTGAAATCTGGAATCTGGTGTTCATGCAGTTCGAGCAGGTGTCGAAAACCGAACGCTTGAACCTGCCGCGCCCGTCGATCGATACGGGGATGGGCCTCGAACGCATTGCCGCCGTGTTGCAGGGCACACATGACAACTATGAAACTGACTTGTTCAGGGCGTTGATTTCCGCCGTGGTAGAGCGCACGGGCGTTCCGGCTGATGGCAAGCACAAGGCCTCGAACCGCGTCATTGCAGATCATTTGCGGGCATCGTCCTTCCTGATTGCCGATGGTGTGCTGCCGTCGAATGAAGGGCGCGGTTATGTGTTGCGCCGCATCATGCGCCGGGCCATGCGCCACGCGGAATTGCTGGGCATGAAGCAACCATTGATGCACAAACTCGTGCCAACCCTGGTGCGGGAAATGGGCGCGGCTTATCCTGAACTGGTGCGGGCGGAAGCCTTGATTGCAGAAACATTGCAGCTCGAAGAAGTGAGGTTTCGCAAGACCTTGGAGCGTGGTCTTCGATTGCTGGATGAGGAATCAGACGGCTTGGCGAAGGGCGACGTCTTCAAGGGCGAAACTGCTTTCAAACTTTACGACACCTATGGCTTCCCGCTCGACCTGACGCAGGACGCCTTGAAGTCCCGCGGCGTGACGGTTGACACCGATGCGTTCAACGCTGCCATGGAAACCCAACGGCAAGACGCCCGCCGCGCCTGGAAAGGTTCCGGTGATGCCAAGACCGAAACCATCTGGTTTGACCTTCGTGAACAGCACGGCGCCACGGAATTTTTGGGCTATGACACCGAAACCGCCGAAGGTCTGGTACTTGCGATGGTGCAGGAGGGAAAACCTGTTGCCGCGATCGCAACCGGCGAGAAGGCCACCTTGGTTGTCAACCAAACACCGTTCTATGCCGAGTCCGGTGGTCAGACGGGCGACCATGGTGTGATCAAAACCGCTGATGGAGCGGTGTTTCGTGTTACGGATACACTTAAACGCGTGGGTGATTTATTCGTGCACATGGGCCACGTTGAAACCGGAAGTTTCAAGACCGGTGATGCAGTTGCGCTGACGGTTGATACGACACGCCGCAGCGGCAACCGCCAGCACCACTCGGCGACCCATCTTTTACACGAAGCACTGCGCACCCGCTTGGGCACCCATGTGGCGCAAAAGGGATCGATGGTGGAGCCCGGCCGGTTGCGCTTCGACTTCTCCCACACCAAGCCGATGACCACTGATGATGTGGCTTTCGTTGAAGCCTTGGCCAATGACTTTGTGTTGCAGAACGATGCCGTCAACACCCGATTGATGACGGTAGATGACGCGGTGGCGGAGGGTGCCATGGCCTTGTTTGGTGAAAAATATGGCGATGAAGTGCGGGTTGTCTCGATGGGGCGCAACCCCGCAGGGTCAGCCAAACCGATCTACTCGCTTGAACTTTGCGGCGGCACCCATGTCCGGCGCACGGGCGACATTGGCTTGATCAAGGTGGTTTCTGAAAGTGCAGTGGCAGCGGGCGTGCGCCGCATGGAGGCACTGGCTGGTGCCGCTGCACGCGCGTATTTGGATGAACAGGACAAACGCGTTTCGACTTTGGCGGAAGCCCTCAAAACTTCGCCGGCACAGCTGGTTGAGCGTGTGCAAAGCTTGATGGATGAACGCAAGTCGCTTGAAAAAGAATTGCGTGATGTGAAGAAGGCGATGGCACTGGCGTCATCGAAACCCACTGTGGAAACCATTGGCGCGTCCGCATTTTCAAGTCGCATGATCAAAGACCTGGATGCGCAAGATCTCAAGCCGCTGGTTCTCCAGGACTTGAAGTCACTCGGTTCGGGCGTTGCCATAAATGTTTCTGTTTCTGCTGCAGGGCCAGCAAGCATCGTTGTCGGCGTGACCGCAGACCTTACTTCCAAATTTGATGCGGTGGTTCTGGTTCGCGCCGCCGCTGCCGCCGTTGGTGGAAAAGGCGGCGGGGGCAAGTCTGATCTTGCGCAAGCAGGCGGGCCAGATGGCGCAAATGCCGGAAAGGCCATCGCCGCTGTGAAAGCTGCGCTGACTTAAGTATCAAAATCCGGATGTTGGAGTGACTTGAGCTTCTGCAAGTCTTCCGGCGTGCGGTAATCCTGCATTTGCTCTTCAGGCAATGCGTGCATCTGCCTGAACCATGTCACGCGGCTTTCAACGGCGCTTTGTTTGGTCATCGGCGCTATGGCGTTTGGATTGTCGAGGGTGCCGATGGCGATTTCAATATTGGTGTCGCCGTCTTCCCGCATGAACAGCGGAGTACCGCAGTCTTTGCAAAAACCACGGGCGACGATGGCGGAGGAGCGAAATTCACCGGGTTGGCCACGTGTCCATTCAAAAGATGCAAAAGGCACATTCACCAGGGCTGCGCCCCAACTGCCAAAGGCTTTCTGGCACATTCGGCAATGGCAGATTGAAGCGTCGCCCAGCGCACCCGCAATGGTGTAGCGTACCGCGCCACACTGACATCCGCCGCTTATATTTTTGCCAGGATGCGCTGACTTGCCAATCATTTTAACCACCTGTTTACCTTACACGCTCCAATTTACACAGCTCAGGGGCGGGAGCAATCGTTGCGGTCCGTAGGGCATGGATAGGTCACGTGGTTCGCTTGGCGTCACAAACTGCTGCGCACAAGCTTGTGCAAATCATAGGGTTGCTGATCATCCCTATTGTCGTTTTGTTGACGCTGTACTTTGTGAAATCAAAAGGCGAAATTGATGTTCTGACGCAAGAGCGGGCTGGTGTGGCTTTGGCGCAATGGGTTCTGTCAGCACCTGAGAAGCTTTCTGCAGGTGACATGATAAAACTTGCTCAGCTTGAGGAAGCCGCCGGTTTGTTGGCGCGCAGTCAGAAAATTCCTTTGACCGGTCAAAATGATCCAGCGTCCAGACTTTATTTTGAGCGCATTGGCATGGCGTCGCACGTCATGCTGGATGCCGAACAAGACGTGCATTCGCTGGCACTTGTGGCCTTTGAACATGCGCCACTGTTCGCGCAGAAATTGGACGTGCTGGCTTCCACTGCAGCGACACGTGCGATGGTTGAAATCGCAAATCCACCGCAAGCACCCCTGTTCCTGCTGGCAGCCACTGATGTGCAATCCATGCTGCAGCGCATTGAAAATGATCTTCGTCGGGTTGGTCATTTGAACGCGTTGGATACCAAGAGTGCTTTGGCTTTTTTCTACGATGCTGGCAAAGCCGTTGAAAAAATAGCGACGCAGTTTTCCAATCCGATTGCGACGGCAACCGAAAAACAGATCAGTCTTGATGGGTTGAAACAGGCTTCGACAAAGTTGTCAGCGCAAGGTTTGCGCCGGCTGCAGGCCGTCTTGCTGTCTGATATTGACCGCCGTTTGCGTGCGCGCAGTTTCGAGCTGTGGCGCAATCTCGGGCTGCTCATGGTGGCCGGTTTGACAAGTGCCATGGCGGGTATTGGACTTGCAGTGTTGATGATGCGATCCTCATTGCAGCGATTGGATGAAGTTGAAATTGCCCGGCAAGACGCTGTTGCGGCCCGCGCTGAAGCCGAAAACATTGCCGTGCGTTTCACGGCCATCAACGCTGATATTTCCCGGCTCAACCAGGACATGGCGACAAAAGTCAGTCAGCTGAAAGAGGCGCAGGAAGAACTGGTTAAAAAAGGAAGGATGGAGCAGTTGGGGCAACTGATTGCAACAATTGCCCATGAGGTCCGCAATCCGCTGGGTGCCATTCGCACAACCGCCTTCATGGTCGAACGCAAGATTGCGGGCAAGGGCTTGGGCCTTGAGGGGCATCTCCAGCGCATCAACAACAGTGTGAACCGCTGTGATACCATCATTGCGCAGTTGCTGGATTTTTCGCGCAGCAAGGAAGTCAACAGTTCGCCGATTTTGCTGGATGATTGGGTTGCCAAAACCGTGCGTGAAGAAGCGGCACGTCTGCCAGAGAACATCCTGATTGAATGCGCCTTGGGACTTGATAATGAGATTGTCCACATCGACCCGGCGCGCATGCAGCGGGCCATTGTAAACCTTTTGAGCAATGCCTCGGAAGCGCTTCTGGGCCAACAGGATCGTGCGTTGACGGGCACGCAACTTCATCACCATATCTGGGTATCGACCAAACGATTGGGAGATCATGCTGTCATTCGCATCGCGGATAATGGTCCGGGCATTGCGGCTGACTACATTCAAAAAATCCGCGAGCCTTTGTTTACGACAAAAAGTTTTGGCACGGGCTTGGGTATTCCGGCGGTTGAACAGGTTGTCAATCAACACGGAGGGCGGCTCGATATTTCTTCTGACATTGGAAAGGGTGCAGTGTTCAGCATTCATCTTCCGTTGACACGGTTTGGAGCGGAAGCGGCATGACATATTTGATGCCCCGGAATGAAAGAGATTTGCAATGACAATGTCCTTTGCATCGCGAGCTGCCGCACAAAAGCTGGGTCTCATTATTGCGGTGCTGCTGATACCAGCGCTGTTCTTTGGCGGAGCGTTCGTTCGCCAGGCGTTGCAAGATACTGCGTCTTTGCAACGGGAAATTTATGGTGTCGCTTTGGCCGAGTTGGTTTTCCCGGCATTGGAAGGCAATGGTATCGATGCAATCAAATCGGAGAAGGTGAGAATTGATGAACTGGAAACACTGCTCGGCATGAGTGAGGCTGACAGATTTTTCTCTTACGTTCAGAATAAAAAACATAAAGATGTATCCGCAACCAAAGGGCATGGCTTTGATGTGGGTCAGGTCTATGGTTACATCGCCGATCTGGCGTCAATCTCCGGCGTCATTCTGGATGGCGATGGTGAAAGCTATCACTTGGCCAATATGTTGTTGGTCACCTTGCCGGTGGTCTGGAACGACGCTGCTGCGTTTGAGAAAAAGTTCGAAGAGACCACCCCGCATTTTTCAACCCGCGCCAAACTGTCGGCCACTGTTGGCAATCTGGACGGTGCCTTCGTACGTCAAAAGGACTCGCTGCAACGGGCGAAAGAAAGTGCGGATCGACCTGAAAAATATTCCATGCTGGTGGCTGTCGATGAAAAGCTCGAAGAAAATATTGAAACGCTGTCAGCAGTGGTGACGGGGAGCGAGCCCGTGCTTAATCCCACCCTCATCAAGGGTTTGACCAGTGGTATCAGGCGGCTTTCGCAAGCGATGGTCACTCCGGCATTTTCTATGTTGAAGAACAGGTTGCAGGCACGAAAGCAGCGTCTGGACCACATGTTGTACCTGATGCTTGCCGTGGGTGCGGCGACGGCCCTGTTTGCCACTTATCTTGCGGCACGACTGATTTCAACGACCTTCAAGAAACTTGATGCGGTCGAGGAAGCGCACCGGGTCTCAGAAATCATGCGACAGGAAACCGACCGCGTGAACAACGACGTGGCTGACCTCAATCGCACCTTGGCCGACAGCCTGCAGAAACTTCAGGACGCACAAGACGAGTTGCTGAACAAAAACAAAATGGAACAATTGGGGCAGCTGACGGCCACTGTCGCACACGAAATTCGCAATCCGCTTGGCTCCGTGCGCACGTCAGCATTTCTGATCAGCCGAAAGATCGATGTCAAAACAGCAGGCATCGAGGTTCAACTTGATCGGATCAACAAGGGCGTTGACCGATGTGACAGCATTATTACGCAGCTGCTTGATTTTTCGCGCACAAAACAAATCACGACCCAACCCTCCAGGTTTGATGATTGGCTTGAAGGTGTTGTCAGAGAAGAAGGCGCAACGCTGCCGCGTGCGATTTCGATTGAATGCCACCTCGGCCTTGAAGAACTGGATGTCAATTTCGACAAGGCCCGCATGCGGCGCGCAATCATCAATCTCATGAATAATGCGGCCGAAGCAATGGTAGGCACGGCGGACCAAACCAAACAATTTGAAGGCCGGAGCCCTGCGATCCGTATCGAAACGCGCAGGGCCAGAGACAAGGTGGAAATTGTTGTTGGAGATAATGGCCCAGGGATCACTGCGGAAGTGTTGCTGAAAATCCGCGAACCGCTGTTCACCACCAAGAACTTTGGCACGGGGCTTGGCATTCCGGCAGTGGAACAGATTGTCAAACAGCACGGTGGAGAACTTTTGATCAACTCCACAGCTGGGCAGGGTGCCACATTCATCATTTCGATTCCAATTTCAAATGCGGGGAGAGAAGCAGCATGACGCAGGCGTTAAGCATTCTTATTGTCGATGACGATCAGGACAACGCAGCATCGCTGGGTGAGTTGTTCGAGATCGAGGGACACAACGTCAGCGTCGTGCACAGTGGGCAAGCCGCAATTGACGCCTATCTCGAACAGAATTTTGATTTGGCTTTCATGGACGTGATGATGCCCGGCAAAAACGGGGTTGAAAGTTTTCTTGAAATTCGCCGCATGAAGCCTGCTGCAAGTGTGTTCATGATGTCAGGCTACTCGGTTGAAGAGCTGATGCAACAAGCCGTGGCGGGTGGGGCGTTGGGGTATCTCGATAAACCGCTCGAACCTGCCGAGGTTATTCGCCTCACACGCATTGTGGGGAAAGGGGGCATGGTTCTGGCTGCCAGTGGCGAGCAGAATGTTGCCATGGCGATTGAAGGGGCACTGTCGCAAAGTGGCATGGTTTGCAACATGATCCGCAATGCGCGCGATGTGGAGACGATCAGTTCACCCGAAAGTGTGGTGGTGATTGATGCGGACCTGAATTTGATTGATGAAGTTGCTGTTTATCGTAAACTTGTCAGCCAGGGCCATGAGGGGCCGTCCATTCTCATTCCGCGCCTCCAGGCGGCCACGTCTTCCAGCCAAAACGTGCTGAAGGACGTTGGTGTTACAGGCATTCTCAATAAACCGTTCGATCCGTCAGAGTTGTTGCAGCGGTTGCAACAACTCGTTGCTTAACTATTTTTGTAAGGAGACAGACATGTCACGTAAACTCAATATACTCGTCGTCGATGATGATGTGGCAAATGCCGAGTCATTGGCCGAACTTTTTGCGATGGATGATCACCGGGTCATCATCGCTTATGACGGCCAGCAGGCCGTCGAAGCTTTCAGCCTGAACAAGGTTGACGTGGGTTTCTTCGATGTGATGATGCCCAATAAAAATGGCGTTGACTCATTCATGGAAATCAAAGCGTCCAATCCTGATGCGAGGGTTTATTTCATGACGGGATATAGTGCTGACGACTTGCTCGACAAAGCCGTCAAAGGCGGCGCGTTGGGCGTGTTTTCAAAACCCGTAGATTTATCGCGGCTGTTGCAAACCGTCGAGAACGAAGCAGCTTAATGTGACTGGTTTTACCTGGGGGTTGGCATGACGCATAAAATTCAAGACGTCGATGTGTTGTTGAGCATCCTCGATCATTTGCCGACGTCCATCTTTGTCAAGGATGAGACGTTGAAATTTGTTTTTTCCAATCAACTGCATTGCAGCTTGATAGGTAAAAGTGAAGAGCAACTGCTGGGACATTCAGATGCTGATTTCTATCCGCCGCAGGATGCAGCGCAGTTTGCTGTTCATGACAAACACGTCATCTCGACAGGCAGTGAGAGCATTGCGGAGGAGATGGCGCGCCGTGGAGACGGCATGACAATGCCAGTCCTGACCCGGAAGGCCAGATTGCAAGGGCCCGATGGCAAGATATACCTGATCGGCACAAATTCTGATTTGACTGATATCCGCAAGCGTGAAAACCAATATAAAGCGCTGTCGGAAACGGTTCCGGTTGGCGTGGCGCAGGTCGATGAGGACTTCGAAGTGAATTTCTCAAATCCACTGTTCAACGCTTATTGCGGCGGTGACGGCACGGAAGCCGACCGGACGAGACTGGTTAGCAAATTGCGTGCCAGCAATGCGGCCTTTCCCGGCGATGCCTGCAAATTTGAAGCCGTCGTACAAGGTTTGGGAAATCAACCGCGCACCATGATTGTGATCAGTTCCGGCTGGTTGGAACTGGGGGACAAGCTGCGCTCGGCGACGATCAGTTTGATTGACATTTCTCAAATGGCTGAACTGCAACGCATCAACGATGAAGTGTCGCGGCTCAATTCTGAATTGGCCGAGAACATGCGCAAGCTAAGTGAGGCGCAAGACAGCTTGATTCAACGGGGCCGCATGGAACAGCTTGGCCAACTCACTGCCACGGTTGCTCACGAGCTGCGTAACCCTTTGGGGGCCGTTCGCACCTCGGCGTTTTTACTCGAACGCAAACTCAAAGATAAAAACCTCGGTGTTGAAAGCCAACTGGACAGGATCAACAAGGGTATTGTGCGGTGTGACAACATCATCACCCAACTGCTGGATTTCTCGCGTTCCAAGCAACTGCACTGCCAACCGGGGGATCTTGATGGATGGTTGACCGGTGTTATCGAAGAAGAAGTCAAGAAAATGCCAAGTGCGGTTGCCGTTGAGCTGCAGCTTGGGTTGGAGGGCAAGACAGTTCCGTTTGATCCTTCACGCCTGCAACGCGCCGTCATCAACATGATCAGCAATGCAGTGGAAGCGATGGTCAACAGCGGAGATCAACTGCTGACAAGTGGGCATGCCCCACCACGACTGGTGATCTCTACGTATCAAAAGAACAATCACTGTAGCGTTCGCGTGGTCGACAATGGACCCGGCATTCCGGCGGATGTATTGGGCCGCATCCGTGAGCCGCTGTTTACGACGAAGAGCTTTGGCACGGGCCTTGGTGTTCCCGCGATTGAACAAATCGCATCACAACACGGCGGTCGTCTGGATATTAAATCCGAGGTCGGTGTGGGCAGCATGTTTACAGTGTGGCTGCCGTTACAAAAGACTGACGCAACTGATGCGGAAAAGGCGGCATAGGCCGCCCTTTTCTGCCTGTCAGGCCATGGCTTTTTCGAGATTCTTGTCGACTGCCTCGATGAAACCTTCGGTGGTCAGCCACTGTTGTTCCGGTCCGACAAGCACCGCGAGGTCCTTGGTCATCTTGCCTTCTTCAATCGTCGCAACTGTGACCTTTTCCAGCGTATCAGCAAACTTCGCGAGTTTGGCGTTGTCGTCCAATTTGGCGCGGTGCTTCAAGCCGCCCGTCCAGGCATAAATCGAAGCAGTGGAATTGGTCGAGGTTGCCTTGCCTTGCTGGTGCAGGCGGTAATGGCGTGTGACGGTGCCGTGGGCGGCTTCTGCTTCGACTGTTTTGCCGTCGGGCGTGATCAACACCGACGTCATCAAACCCAGAGAACCATAACCTTGGGCCACAAGATCAGACTGCACGTCGCCGTCGTAGTTTTTACAGGCCCAGATGTATCCACCTGTCCACTTCATGGCCGAGGCCACCATGTCGTCGATCAAGCGATGTTCGTAAGTGATGTTGTGTTTTTCATAGTCAGCTTTGAACTCAGCTTCATAGATGGCCTGGAAAATGTCCTTGAAGCGCCCGTCATAGGCTTTGAGAATGGTGTTCTTCGAGGAGAAGTAAACCGGCAGTTTGCGCTGCAAGCCGTAGGTCAACGATGCGCGGGCGAATTCGATGATTGATGCATCGAGATTGTACATGGCCATGGCCACGCCGGCGTCCGGTGCCTTGAACACTTCCTTTTCGATGACTGAACCATCGTCGCCGACAAATTTCATCGTCAATGTGCCCTTGCCGGGGAAGGTGAAATCAGTGGCGCGGTACTGATCGCCAAAAGCGTGGCGGCCGATGATGATGGGTTTGGTCCAGCCGGGCACCAGACGGGGCACGTTCTGGCAAATGATGGGTTCGCGGAAAATCACGCCGCCCAAAATATTGCGGATGGTGCCGTTTGGCGACTTCCACATTTGCTTCAGGTTGAATTCCTTCACGCGGGCTTCGTCCGGGGTGATGGTGGCGCACTTCACGCCGACGCCGTGCTTCTTGATGGCGTGGGCAGAGTCGACTGTAACCTGGTCTGCTGTTGCATCACGGTTTTCGACGGAGAGATCGTAATAGTGCAAGTCAATGTCGAGATAAGGCAGGATCAGTTCTTTTTTGATCAGATCCCAGATAATGCGGGTCATCTCATCGCCGTCGAGTTCAACAACGGGGTTTGCAACTTTGATCTTGTCCATGGAATGCCTCTGTTGGGGTTCGCGAAGTGTGGCGCTTCTAGCAGGGGGATGTGACGGCTGCAATTGCAACTACAGAACCCTTAGATCAGGTTTTTCTTTTTCTTTTTGAGCACTGGCTTTGATGTTTTGGCGGGCAAAGTTGCATTGTAAGCCAATGTCATATCGACCCAACGCTGAAGGGCTAAATTGTCTACTACCGCATCGGCCTCGATCAGGATGAAACCCTCCATGACGCGATCCTTCATGGTCATTGCGGATGCGCCGGGCATGGCCATTGCTTCGGCGTGGGTGGCTTTGCTCACACGCGCCATGAGCCCACCACGAAATGTTCCCATCAACATGTTGCCATTGAGCATAAAGCACAGTCCACCGAACATGCGTTTGCGTTCGGTGACGAAAGCTCCGAGGGCGATTGAGAGGCGGTCTTCCAAAGTCATGATGATATCTTATCATGCGTGCCATGCTTTGACATTGCGCAAGTTGCATGTCACTTCCAATGAATGACCGACACGGCATCCCCCTCATCAAATGCGTTTCATTATCCGGCGTTTCGGAGTTACTTCATCAGCCGCGTTGGGCACCACTTTGCCATGCAAATCATGGTGACTGCACTGACCTGGCAGATCTGGGCGATTACACGCGATGCGAAATATCTGGCCTATGTGGGGTTGGCGGTTTTTGTTCCTGTGTTGCTTTTGGTCGTGCCTGCGGGCTTGGCGGCTGACCGGATCAATAGAAAAGTCATTCTGGCGATTTGCATGTTTTTGGAAGGTTTGGCGGCGCTCGGGCTGTTGTTGTTTTCGCTGGGTGATCAAAGCGTGGTTTGGCCTGTGTTTCTGTGCCTTGTGTTGGTGGGCATCGCTTCGGCATTTGGCAACCCTGCGGCATCTTCCTTAGTACCAAATATGCTTTCGCCCGAAGCTTTGCCGCATGGGGTGTCGCTCAATTCCATGTCGTGGCAATTGGCGTCGATCACGGGGCCAGTGGTCGGTGGCTTGCTGTATGGCTTGGGCGCACCCGTAGCTTATGGCGTTGCGCTGGTGTTGCAGATGGTGGGTGTTGCTTGTGTGGCGCTCATTGGCCGCGTGAAACAAGCAAATTCGCAAGATAGCGAAGCGGGCTTTGCACCCATTTTGGCTGGGTTCAAATTCATCTGGAGCGAGCCTATCGTTCTAGGCGCCATATCGCTGGATATGTTTGCCGTTCTGTTAGGCGGGGCCGTGGCAATTCTGCCGATTTATGCCAGCGATATTTTGCATTTGGACGCCGTCGGGCTTGGTATGATGCGCGCGGCACCGGGCGTGGGAGCCATTGTGGTGGCGCTATGGTTGTCGAAGTATGGCATTAAGGACAGGGCAGGACATTGTTTGTTTTGGTCGGTGGCGCTGTCGGGCTTGGTGGTTGTGGTATTTGGATATTCGACCATCGCTTGGCTGTCGATCACAATGCTCGTTCTTTATGGTGCCTTTGACATGATCTCGGTTTATGTGCGCGAAGTGCTGATGCAACTTTGGATCCCTGACCATGTGCGGGGACGGGTGAATGCGGTGAATAACGTTTTCATTGGTGCGTCGAACCAGTTGGGAGAAGCGCGTGCCGGATTTGCGGCGGCTTTGATGGGAGCGGTTCCTGCTGTGGTGATTGGTGGATTTGGAACGATTATCGTGGCGGGCTTGTGGGCGCGGATGTTCCCGGCGCTGAGGAATGCACGGAAATTGGCGGGGCGGGGGACGTGAATTTTATCATTCATCCGTCATTCCAAACGGTCATGGAGCGTGAGCGCAATGATCGATTTGGAACCCCGCTTTCCTATATCCGTTCGAAAAAAGCTGTTTTCCAAATCGCTCGTTGCGCTTCGCTGCACTCTCGTTTGGAATGACGGCTCATTGGGGGAAAAGTCCGAGCCTTTTCAACACACTTCCATTGCGTTGGCCAAATCGCTATTCCCACCTTCATGACTAATTTTGGATCTAAATCTTTCCCCCGCGTCGTTCTCGTCAACCCGCAGCTTGGGGAAAACATTGGCATGGCTGCTAGAGCCATGGCAAATTTTGGGTTGTTTGAATTGGCTTTGGTTGACCCCCGTGAAGGGTGGGACCCTGTTCGCGCCGAAGCGGCGGCTTCCGGGGCGGTTGAGACTGTTAAAAATGCGAGTGTTTACAATGATCTGACATCTTGTGTTAAGGACGTACATTATGTTTATGCGACCACGGCGCGGCCGCGCGACATGGTAAAAGACGTCATCACGCCGGAGCAGGCCGGGATTGACATGCGGGCGCGGATTGGGCGGGGTGAAAAGGTGGCCATTCTGTTTGGGCGGGAACGGTTTGGTTTGAGCAATGAGGAAGTGTCGTTTGCCGATGTGATAATCTCGGCTCCAGTGAACCCCGATTATGCGTCGCTTAATATTGCGCAGGCGGTGTTGTTGGTGAGTTATGAATGGTTCAAACACGAGGCCACAAGCTTGGGAATGGGCACGCCGGAATTGGCGGCCGTTTCCGGGCCGGGCCTTCACATGCCGGACTCGCGGCCTGCCAGCAAAGACGAGCTTTATGGTTTTTATGACCACCTCGAAACTGAACTTGATGCGTCGGGCTTTTTCAAAACTGACAAACTCAAACCCTCGATGATGCGAAATTTGCGCAATTTGTTTGCGCGGGCTGCGATGACAGAACAAGAGGTGCGGAGTTTGCGCGGGGTGATTTCTTCGTTGGTCAGAAAACATCTTCGCGTTAGAAGCGAGAAATGACGCAACCCCGCATTCTGCTTTTTGACTCTGGCATGGGCGGTCTCACGGTGGCGCGCGCGGTGGCCAAGCAACTGCCGCAAGCGCATCTGGTTTACGCGGCAGACAATGCGGGATTTCCCTATGGGGCGTGGCAAGAGCAGGCGCTGGTGAAACGGATCGTTCTGGTTATCGGCAAATTGATTGAGGCTGTGAAGCCCGACGTTGTGGTGATTGCCTGCAACACGGCATCGACCATCGCACTGGCCGAACTGCGGGAGGCTTACAAGGTGCCGTTTGTTGGGACGGTGCCTGCGATCAAACCTGCTGCAGCACAAACCAAAACCGGGGTGATTGGGGTGTTGGCGACGCCCGGCACAGTCAGCCGTGAGTATACGCATTCGCTGATCCATACTTATGCCTATCATTGCAAAGTGCTGTTGCATGGTGCACCGCGTTTGGCCGAAATTGCCGAGCAGAAATTGCGTGGGGTTCCCGTTGATCTGGAAGAGTTGCGCATGGAAGTGGCCCCGGTGTTTCGCAAGCGTGATGGAAAACCCACCGATGTGGTGGTTCTGGGCTGCACGCATTATCCACTGCTGACGGAGGACATTGCCAAGGTGGCACCGTGGCCCGTTGTTTACATTGACCCGGCACCTGCCATTGCCCGGCGAACGGCAGATCTGGTAGAGGAAACA
This sequence comes from Hyphomicrobiales bacterium, assembly GCA_031421835.1. Lineage (GTDB taxonomy): Bacteria > Pseudomonadota > Alphaproteobacteria > Rhizobiales > Aestuariivirgaceae > Aestuariivirga. The sequence continues at coordinate 34,342 of JANOPL010000048.1, forward strand.
CGGCTGCATGGTGCTGATGAAAAAGCGCCTACGCATGGCACAGTGATTTTGACATCCGCACGCGGCAGCGAGAGTGGAACGCTGGCCGCCTATGCATCGATGGGATTTCCCAAGCTATTGGTTCTGGATTTGCCGGTTTAAGGTTCCCATTGTCAGTCCACGGACCAAGTGCTTTTGCACGAGCAGCACGAAGATGACAGCGGGCACCAAGGCTGCGGTGGTCATGGCGGAAATCAGGCCCCACATGTTCATGACCAGTATGCCAGCTTGCACGGGCACAAGTCGCAAGTTTTGGGTGAGGAAGAGGGACAGCAGAAACTCCGTCCATGAGAATATGAAACACAACACTGCCGTGGCCGCGATGCCACCTTTGACGAGTGGGATGATAACCAGAATGAATATCTGCCAGCGGGTTGCGCCGTCGAGTTTTGCCGCTTCCGATACTTCGGGAGGCACATCATCGAAGAAGGATTTCAACAGCAGGATTGCAAATGGGAGATTGAGAGCGGCATGGGCCAGTGCCAGGCCCACATGTGTGTCGAGCAGGCCAATCAAATGGTACAGACCGACAAGCGGAAAAACGATGGCGATGGGTGGCAGGAAGCGCTGAAACAGCAAGGCCAACATCATGCGGGACTTGTTCTTGAACGCGAAGGCCGAAAGGGCATACGCCATTGGCACAGCTGTCAACACTGCAACTGACGTGGACAGCAGAGCGACCACCAATGAATCGCGCAAGCTGTCACGGGAATCATAGATCGTGCCGCCTTCGCCAAACAGCGTAAGACGAAAATAATCAAACGTGGGGCTGTAGTCGAACGTCAACGCGCGGCGCGGGTCCAACAGCACGTCCGACGGCGTGAAAGCCGAAAGCGCCCACCACAAAATGGGTAAAACGTACAGCGACACGACGGACACAGCCGCCACATCGCGCAGTAATCTGACCCCCGCTGTTTTCAAGTGCTGTCTACCAATAGGGTGCCTTGTCTGGCAGTTTAGATCCACATGAGCATAGGCGTTCGTCGCCTGGGCCACGATTCATTTTATGGCAGGAATTGCACAGTACCAGCTCCGGATTGATCCGATGCTTGGTCCAGACACTCGTAAAACCATGTATAGCCAACGACCCATCATACATTCCTTTTTGAGCCTCAGCGTGTGCGCCTTCCTTCATGACTTGACGGGACGCCTCCGGGCTGTTCCATGCGCTGACTGTGACCATGCGATGACCAATGGTGGCTGTGGTCGCTCCGATGAAGCCGTCCATTTTCAGCATGTCGATGAGTGCATCGCGTGAGGCCGCTCTTATGGTTTGCGCGGCTTCATCGTCCTTTGCTTCGAGGGATGTGATTGAGAATGCAACGGGTTCTTCAGTTTTGCCAGACTGGACCATGGTTGAAATGCCAAATCGAAATGGACCAATTTGTTTGGGTTGAATGATGACTGCGAGCCCCAGTTGGCGTGGAATTTCGCTTTTGTCGAAATATCCCGTGACGTGAAGGACCTTGCCCGATTTCAATTCAAAAAAGTCTGCTCCGTTCAAAACAATGGGTTTGCCTGTTGGCGGAAGCCCCATGGCGCTTCCTGAATTGGTTCCGCGCATGACCCACTGGGTGGCCACCGCGTTTTCTCCCGTTTCGCCGATGCTTTTGATTTCAAATGTCAGGTCGGGATAACTCGACCATAGGGCTGACACATAGGCGCGGATTGCTTCGCCCGAGATTGGCTGCCTTGTTGTCGGGTCTTCATAGGTGCCATCATGGGTGAGACTGGCAAGAATCGCTTCGGCATCGCGATTGGTCCACCCTCTGAAATAGGCTTCTATTGCAGCAATGTTGCTCACGGCGCTCTCCGTTCAGAAGCGCCCCCTTGAGGAGGGGGTTGTCATGAAAAGGTGGCAACAGTTGGATTTGACAGGCAGGCTTCGTTCCCCTAAAGACTGCCCAACACGCGGAGCCCAAAAGGCTCCGTGTTTGCTTACCTGTGGCAGCTTTCGTGCTTGCCTGTCGGCTGGGAGACCAGCGTCGAGGAAGGTGGGCTCCAATGCAATGGCATCAAGGAGAGCCGTAAATGACGAAACGCGCAACCGCGAAGTATAAAATTGACCGCCGTATGGGTGAAAATATTTGGGGCCGCCCCAAGTCACCTGTCAACAAGCGGGAATATGGCCCAGGACAACACGGCCAGCGCCGCAAGGGCAAGATGTCCAACTTCGGCACGCAGCTGCGTGCCAAGCAAAAGCTCAAGGGCTATTACGGCAACATTTCTGAGCGTCAGTTCCGCGCGCTCTATGCTGAAGCCGTGCGGATGAAGGGCGACTCGTCGGAAAACTTGATTGGTTTGCTGGAGTGCCGTTTGGCGACAGTGGTTTATCGTGCAAAGCTTGTGGGCACCGTGTTTGCGGCCCGCCAGTTCGTGTCGCATGGCCATGTCAAGGTCAACGGCAAGCGCGTGACCATTCCTTCAATCCGCTTGAAGGTTGGCGATGTGGTTGAATTGACTGACAAGGCCAAAGAAATGGTTGCCGTTGCTGAAGCACAAGCTTCGGCCGAGCGCGATACGCCAGACTATCTGGAAATCGCTGGCGGCAACGTGAAGTTCCTGCGCACACCAGCGCTGGGCGATGTGCCATACCCCGTGCAAATGGAACCAAACCTGGTGGTGGAATTCTATTCGCGCTAATCAATTTGAAATCGAATGCGAAAAAGGCGGGACGGGTTCCCGCCTTTTTTATTTGGCTGTCAGTCCAAGACAACGATGGCTTCAACTTCGAAAAGCATGGGATCAATTGCAAGCCGCGGCACGGGGACAAGAGTTTGCGACGGCAACGTGTCGCCGAATACTTTCTTGACGTTTTCTGTGAGTACGCCGAGCTTCGACACGTCGTGATCCACGACAAAGGTCGTCAACTTTGCAACTTGATTTGGTTTTGCCCCGATGCCTTCCAGTGCCGACTGTAAATTGGCGTAGGCTTGCTTCACTTGCGCCGCGAAATCCGGCGAATAAGCCCCGGTGTGATCAGCACCACCCTGGCCGGAAATATATGCGATACGGGCATTGGGAAACGTCACAACGGCAGTACTGTAGCCGTTTGGCGTGGGGTCATAAAGGTTTTTGGGGTTTATGATGGTGAGCTTGGTTTCGCCGTCGTTTGCAATTGCAGCGTTGGACATGGCAAGTATTCCTCCAATTGTCAGAAGTGTTTTCAAAATGGACATCTCAATTCTCCGGTGGTTTCTTTGGCGACGTCAGTTATGTACTGCCATGCTGCTGCCAGCATGATGTCAGTAGCCTTCTGGTAGGATGAAAAGATGAGACGCGCTGACCGGTTACTCAGAATTGTCCAAATTCTTCGAAGGCATAGCCAGCCTTTGCGCGGCATTGCCATTGCCGAGGAGTTGGAGGTGGGCCTTCGAACAGTCTATCGCGACATTGCGGACCTGATGACCAATGGCGTGCCCATTCGCGGTGAGGCGGGCATGGGCTATGTACTGGAGAAGGGATATGACCTTCCGCCGCTGATGTTTACCGCAGATGAGATCGAAGCCATCATTCTGGGTCTGCATTTTGTGGCGGGACGTGGCGACAGCACCTTAAAGCGGGCTGTCAAGGACACCATTGCCAAAATTGGTGTTGTGTTGCCTACGGACTTGACGCCACTCCTCAACGAAACCGCACTGATTGTTCCGCCCCACTGGAATCAGATTGAAGATAAGGTTGACTTGTCGATGGTACGGCGTGCCGTACGGGAACAACGGAAAATGTCGCTGACTTACTGCGATGAGCGCGCCACTATTTCGCGACGCGTGATTTGGCCGCTCGCAATTTCATATCTTGATGAAGTGCGCATTATCGTCAGTTGGTGTGAGCTGCGTGAAGACTTCCGTCATTTTCGAACAGACCGTATTGCCGCGTGTGAAATCGCAGCAGAAAGATACCGCCAAAATCGGAATACCTTGATGAAGAAATGGTCTGAAAGTGAAGTCTGTGCCGAGCTTGATCCCGCGCAAACACAATCACATGCTAAGCCTTGAAACGCTCGTCCACTTCAACCTGCATTGCCGTTGCCAGTGCATTGGTCTGTGAGGCCATGGCAACGACGGCCATAAACTCCGCATACTGAGCATCGGTCATGCCTTTGGCGCGGGCTGCTGCGGTGTGGGAGTGGATGCAGTAGGGGCAGTTGTTGGTGATTGATACCGCCATGTAGATGAACTCTTTGACCAGCGGGTCAAGCGCGCCCGGTGCCATAACGGTTTGCAGACGGTCCCATGTGGCTTTGAGTTGTTCGGGGTTGTGCGCCAAGGCGCGCCAAAAATTATTGACGTAGTCGGTTTTGCGCTTGGCGCGGATGTCATCGAAAATGGCGAGAGTTTCTGCCCCCGCCGCTTCGCCTGATAAAAGTGGAACGGTGGCCACGCGTTACACCAACGCAATGATGCGGGCAGGGCCACCAGTGCCGCCGCCGTGTTTGGGTGCGCCGACGAAAACAGTTGCGCCCTTGGCTGGCACTGCATCCAGGTTGGCAAGGTTTTCGATGCCGTATCGTCCACCCGGCAGCCAGGAATAATGCACGGCAAAGTCAGCGGAGTTGCCCGGATCTATCGATAAAGTGTCAACGCCGATTGCAGCAACGCCCATTTCGGCGAGCATGTCGGTTGCTTCCTTGGCAAAGCCGGGAAATGCAAATTTGCCGTCGGGCGTATTGCGGAATGAGGCGTCTCCCATTTTTGCACCCCAACCGGAATTCATGGCCACACATGCGCCTTTTGGAATGGCACCGTTGGCTGACACCCAAGCTTCAACATCAGCCTTCATGACCATGGCGTTGGCATCGTCCTTGGCTTTGCTTTTAATGTCGATAACGCACAACGGGCATACCAAAGTCTCTACAGGTAAATCCGCAACCGAGGTGCCAGCTTCGGTGAAGTGCAGTGGCGCATCAACATGCGTGCCGCTGTGCTCTTCGAACGTCACTTTATAAATGGTGTAACCATCTTTCTTGAAATCGACGATCTTCTCTTTCGAGATGCCAGGCTTGCCGCCAAAGGTGGGGAAATTTTCGTCGAGCGTATAAGTGAGATCAACGGCTTTGCCGGAGGTTTGCGCTAGGGACACACGTGACGACAGGGTGGCGGCAGCGATGGCGCTTGCACCCGCTGCTGCAGCCTTGACGAAGAAGTTCCGGCGGGAATGTACATCAGCTTTGATATTCTCAATGAGGCAGGCGTTACACATGGCGTTTCTCCCTTTTAAAAGTGCTCCCAGATTTGATGAGAATGGTCGTTTTGAGAAGATGTAATCTTGTTACGTCTCAGATGCCAAATGCATTGGCCATTTTTGCGTCGATCACAGCCACACAGCCCGCAATTTCGGGGCTGATGGGGAGGTTGCGGTAAGAGCCCAACGCGCCTTCTGCCTCCAGCTTTCCAGCGTTGCCGTCAACAACCCAAATAAAACCAAATGCGGTTTTGCGAATAGGTTTGGCTTCTGCGCGGGTGATGGCAGCAAAGGCCACGTCATCGGCAATGCCGGGTTCGAAGACGACCAACATGATGCCGTTGGCGTCTGGTTTTAACACCGCAACACGCATGATGGCGAACATGGCGATCAACCACAATGCAATGACGCTGGCGAAAAGTGTGAAAGCAAAGCGATGCCCGGGGTAGTGCATCAGGCCGCTACGAAACTTTCTGCGCGTTTTTCGCGTATCGGGAGATGCACAATGGCGGCGAAGAGTCCGAGTGCCACGCCCATCCACCATACAGGGTCGTAGCTTCCGTAAATGTCGTAAAGTTTGCCGCCGAGCCACACACCAAAGAATGACCCGACCTGATGCGACAAGAACACGAAACCGTATATCGTTGCCATATAGCGGGTGCCGAACATCACCGTGATCAGACCCATGGTGAGGGGCACCGTGGAGAGCCAAAGGAAACCGAGTGTGGCTGTGAAGATGAGTGTGGTGACGGGTGTAATGGGCAAAAGTATGAATGCGGTAACGGCGATGGAGCGCATGACATAAATCAGACTCAAGGGTATGCGCTTTTCACGCTTTCCACCGATGACACCTGAAAGATAAGAACCCGCCACATTAAACAAGCCGATGGCACCCATGGCGAGACCTGCAAACTCTTTCGAAATGCCATGTTCCGCCAGATAAGGCGGCAGATGCACGGTGACAAATGCGAGCTGAAAGCCGCAGACGAAGAAGCCTGCGGTCAACAGCAGGAAAGATTGATGCCCAAATGCCTTGCCTATGGCTTGGCTCATGGTGAGCGTGGTTTCGCCTGCGCTGGCTTTTGATGCGTTGGTGTTTTGGACCAGCAGTGGGGCCGCAAAGAAAATGATCAGCAGGCTTGATGCGGCCAGCACATGCAGCGCGTAGGGCCAGTCGTATGCTGCGAGCAAAGCACCAGCGAGAGGTGCAAAAATGAATTGGCCAAGTGAGCCCGATGCCGTTGCCAATCCAAAGGCCCATGAACGCTTTTCTGGCGGCACGATGCGCCCCAAAGCCGCCATGACGATACCAAAACTTGACATGGCAACACCCGTACCAACGACAAGTCCAGCGGTAATGTGAAACAACAGGGGGGTTGCAGAAACTGTCATGCCGAAGACGCCGATGGCATAGAGTACAGCACCCACCATCAAAACACGGGCTGAACCGTAACGATCCGCCAGCATGCCAGCGATGGGTGTGGCAATGCCCCAGACCAGATTTTGAATAGCAATCGCGAGAGAGAAGGTTTCGCGCGGCCAGCCATAGGTTTCGGAAATCGGCAGGGTGAACAACCCAAAGGTGGAGCGGATGCCGAAGTTGATGATGGCGACAATGCAGCCTGCAACCAGCACCAGCATCGGCGCGAAATACCATGGCAGCGGGCGTGTTGTGTCGGTCATGCGAGTTGTCTCACGTTAAATTTGAATTGTGCGATGGCGACTCCTGCCATTATCAAGGCGGCTGCAATCAACGTGTTTTGTGTGATGGTTTCATTCAACACGGCCCAGCCAGCGAGAAGTGCCAGAATTGGAATGACATAAAGCGACGACCCAAGTTGTGACGGACGCAAATGGCCTGCTGCGTAGTTCCATGTGTAAACTGCAGCAACTGCACCGACGAGAATCAGCACGATCAATGACAGCGCCTGGTTGACGTTCATGCCGCTCAAAGCAGTTACCGTTTCACTGGAGAAGAACGGAATGGCTGGTACCATGATGATGAGGTTGGACAGGCCTGTAATTTTCAAGGCACCGTAACGATTGATCAAATCCTTGCTGAAAACTACGAACACGCACCAGCCCGTGCCTGCCAAAAAGATCATCAGGCAACCCAACAGGAACATCGAGTCAATGGTGTTCCCGCTGTTCCAACTGTCACCCCAGACCAACAGGACAGAACCTGCGAAAGACACCAGCAAGCCGATCACCGTGGCAAGTCCGATGCGTTCTGTGCCCAAACCCCAAGCGAGCAGGGCGATGAGCAAGGGTTGCGTTGACATGATGAGGGCACCAATACCAGCTGGCACAATGGCATAGCCAAAGACGGTGCCAGCGTAATAACCCAGCATGCCAAGGAGCGACAGAAGCACGAGCTTCACCAAATCTTTACGCTCGATTTTAAAGCCGGCCGTCAACGCCAGAATAAAGGCAAAAATCAAACCCGTGAGCACCAAGCGGATAATCAGCGCTTGCGTGGGTCCGAGGAACAGCGACACACTGCGCACAAACACAGGCGTCACGCCCCAAATCAGGGTTGTGAATGCGAGTGCTGCAAGGGCGAGAGCATTGGTCTTCTGCATGGTTCACGTGGTGCCTTTTTTTCGGCAAAGGGTCAATCTCACGACAACGCTTGTCTGGCATGTTTGCGACAGATAGTGTGGGGGACATGAGATACATTTTGATTTTTGCACTTTGGGTTTTGGCATTGCCAGCATTGGCAGCTGATGTTGAAGACACGGTGAAGCTGGGGCAGGCGGCATTGGCGCGCATGGATGTGCCCCAGGCCATGTTGCATTTTGACCAGGCGCTGAAGGCTGTTCCCACACACCCTCAAGCAGCATATGAGCGGGGCCGCATCCTATTGAAAATGGGCGATGCCAAGAATGCTGTTGCCGATTTTACAACCGCGGCTTTAACTGACCAAAAGTTTGGTTTGGCGTTTGTGCGGCGGGGGGAAGCGCAGATGCTGCTCAACAACCCGCAAGCGGCTTTCAAGGATTTTGACGCTGCGATTGCGGCTTCTCCAGCGGTGGCTGAGGTGTTTGTGGTTCGGGCCACCTACCGGTTTAAAATCGGCAACCTTTTGGGGGCGAAAGAAGATGTTCAGGCAGCCCTTTTGGTAGCGGACGAAGTACAAAAGCCCGCTTTGCAGAAAATGCTGTTGCGCATGCAGTAAAACGCTCCACAGCTTTAAACTTCGCAATTGTGGGCAAGCGATTCCCCCGCTAAAGGGCGGCCATGAAACACGCTGCCGCTGAACCAAAAATCACCCCTGAAATCGTCGCTCAGCATGGGCTGAAGCCTGATGAATATCAACGGTTTGTGGGTCTGTTGGGCCGCGAGCCCACGTTCACGGAGTTGGGTATTTGCTCGGCCATGTGGAACGAGCATTGTTCCTACAAGTCGTCAAAGAAATGGCTGAAGCAGTTGCCGACCAAAGGCAAGCGCGTCATTCAAGGGCCCGGTGAAAATGCTGGCGTGATCGACATTGATGATGGTCAGGCCATCATCTTCAAAATGGAATCGCACAATCACCCGTCCTTTATCGAGCCCTATCAAGGCTCGGCCACGGGTGTGGGCGGCATTTTGCGTGACGTGTTCACCATGGGGGCCCGCCCAATTGCGGCGTTGAATGCGCTGCGTTTTGGTGAGCCTTCACACCCCAAAACACGGCATTTGGTGTCGGGCGTTGTGGCTGGGGTTGGCGGCTACGGCAATTCGTTCGGCGTGCCAACCTTGGGCGGCGAAGTCAATTTCCACACCCGCTACAACGGCAACATCCTCGTCAACGCCATGGCCGTTGGTTTGGCGGATGCTGACAAGATTTTTTACTCGAAAGCCAAGGGTGTTGGATTGCCTGTGGTTTACCTCGGTGCGAAAACCGGACGCGACGGCATTCATGGTGCCACGATGGCGAGCGCGGAGTTTGACGATAAGGCCGATGAAAAGCGCCCGACCGTGCAAGTGGGCGATCCCTTTACTGAGAAGTGCCTGCTCGAGGCCTGTTTGGAATTGATGGCCACAGGTGCTGTTATTGCGATTCAGGACATGGGGGCCGCGGGCCTCACGTCGTCGTCGGTTGAAATGGGTGCAAAGGGCGATCTTGGTATCGAGCTCAATCTCGACCACGTGCCGTGCCGCGAAGAAGGCATGACGGCCTATGAGATGATGCTGTCAGAATCGCAGGAACGCATGTTGATGATCTTGCGGCCCGAGATGGAGCAAGCATCACACGCCATTTTCAAAAAATGGGGCTTGGATTTTGCCATCATCGGCAAAACCACTGACACGCTGCGCTTTGTCATCAAGCATGGTGGCGAAGTGAAAGCCGATTTGCCAATCAAGCAAATGGGCGATGAAGCCCCGGAGTATGATCGCCCTTGGGTGGAGCCGAAAAAGCAGCCTGTGTTGAATGACATTGCGGCACCCGCTGATTTGAAAGCTGCGATTCTCAAAATCACGGGATCACCCGACATGTGCTCGCGCCGCTGGGTGTGGGAGCAATATGACTCGCTGATCCAATCCAACTCGGCGCAAATTCCGGGTGGCGATGCGGGCGTGGTGCGCATCAATGACAAGAAGGCGATTGCTGTTTCCTCTGACGTGACGCCGCGTTACGTTGAAGCTGACCCCTATGAAGGTGGCAAGCAGGCGGTGGCGGAATGCTGGCGCAACCTGACGGCAGTTGGTGCGTCGCCGATTGCCATCACTGACAATCTCAACTTTGGCAACCCTGAGCGACCCGAAATCATGGGTCAATTTGTGTTCGCATTGAAAGGTATTGGTGAGGCTTGCACCGCGCTGGAGTTCCCCATCGTGTCCGGCAACGTCTCGCTCTACAATGAAACCAATGGCCAGGCGATTTTGCCCACACCGACAATTGGTGGTGTGGGTCTGATGGCGGACTGGACCAAAATGGCCACCGTGAAATTCAAGGCGCAGGGCGATGCGATTTTGCTGGTTGGTGCCAAAGGTTCGCACCTTGGTCAATCGATCTATCAGCGTGAAATCATCGGCCAGGAAAAAGGCGCACCCCCGTCTGTCGATTTGGCGCTGGAAAAGAAGAACGGCAACTTCGTTCGAAATCTCATCAATGACGGGCAAGTGACTGCAGTACATGACATTTCCGACGGGGGACTGGCATCTGCTGTTATCGAAATGGCGCTGGCCGGGGACTTGGGGGCGGAGTTGCTGACGAACGATCACCGCGAGTTGTTCGGCGAAGACCAAGCGCGCTATGTGTTGACCTGTGGGCCAAAGGACGTGGCGAAGATCATCACGCAAGCCCACGTGAAGGGTGTTGATATCATTCGCATTGGAAATGTGTCGGGGTTGAAAGAAATCAATTTTGGCGGGACTGTTGTGGCGCTGGCGGATTTGAGTGCGGCACATGAGGGGTGGTTTCCAGCGTTTATGGCGGGTTGACGGCCCTCATCCGTCTCGCGTTCGCCCGCCACCTTCTCCCGTAAACGGGAGAAGTGAAGTGTCTTCACCTCGCCCGCTTGCGGGAGAGGACGCCCGAAGGGCAGGTGAGGGCCGTCACACCATCACAACCTTCGTCCCCACCTGCACATTTGCAAACAGGTGAATGATGTCGCCATCCAGCATGCCGATGCAGCCTGCGGTATTCTTTTTGCCGATGTCATCAAATTTCGCGGCACCGTGGATGCGGTTGATGGTGTCGACTTTGCCTTTGTAGAGGTACATGGCGCGCGCGCCCATGGGGTTGTCGGTGCCGCCGGGCATGCCGTCGGGCAGCCACTTCTTCAAGTCTGGTTTGATCGACAAATGATAGGGCGCGGGGAACCAGCGCGGCCATTCGGTCATTTTCGCAATATTAACTTCGCCTTTCCAGGCCTTTGCCCCTTTGCCCACGGCCACACCGTAACGTGTGGCAAGGCCTGGGGAATGCACGTTGAACAGCAGACGCTTTGTGTATTCAACGACGATGGTGCCCGGTGGCACGCTCGCATCATATTCGGTTTCGCGGCGCTTGAATTTGTAGTCGAGCTTGGTGGGCGCCAGCAAATCTACCGCAAAGGGCTCTTCGGCAAAAGCGCGTGGCGCAAAGCCCAAGGCCAAAGCAGATGCTAAAAGTTCGCGGCGGGAGAGACTCATGGGGCTGATCCGTCAAGTTGTTGTGACGGCGTTTTATCGCCACTGGAATTTCATGTCCAGACAGCCTATTTAGAGGGCTCATAAAGGAACACACGCCCCATGGCCATGTCTGCTGTCGAAATTGAACGTTACATCAAAGACGGCCTGCCGGATGCCACTGTCGAAATCAAGGACCTGGCGGGTGACGGCAATCACTATGCGGCAACTGTCGTTTCATCAGCCTTCAAAGGCAAATCGCGGGTGCAGCAACACCAAATGGTGTATGCTGCTTTGAAAGGCAACATGGGCGGCGTGTTGCATGCGCTGGCACTGACCACGTGTGTGCCAGAGTAGGTAAAGTTAAATGAATCTTGAACTCCTTGGAGCGATTGTAGTTTTAACAGTTCTCGTTGTTGGTTACATTCTTGTTATGCTTCGACCGTTAAAAAACAAAAGCGATAAGTATATTTGGCAACCCGATTTGTCTCACAAAGTCATCGTTCTTGATGCCCCTCCCATTTCACAATCGCACGGTAGGGAACAACGAATTTTACTCATCGAGAAAACACCCGAAGAGCGGGCAGAGGATCGACGAGCTTTCTTAAAGGAGAAATAAAATGACTGACACCCACACTCAAATCGACACCACCGTGAAATCCAACGACGTCGTCCTTTTTATGAAGGGCACAGCCGATATGCCACAGTGTGGTTTTTCGGGCCGCTCAGTGCAAATTCTTCAGCACCTTGGCGTGAACTTCAAGGACGTCAATGTGTTGGAAAATGAAGCCATTCGCAACGGCATTAAAGAATACACCAATTGGCCAACTATTCCTCAGCTTTACGTCAAGGGTGAATTTATTGGCGGTGCAGATATTCTGATGGAAATGTTCCAGTCCGGCGAGTTGAAGCAATTGATGGCTGACAAAGGAATTGTCGCCTGATGGCGCTGACACTGTTTGCTGCCAAAGGCTCGTGTTCCACTGCCACGCACATTGCTTTGGAAGAGGCGGGGGCTGATTACATACTGCACAAAATTGACACAGCGGCGGGTGACCAGCGCAAGCCTGAGTTTTTGAAGATTAACCCTAAGGGCCGCGTACCGGTGTTGACGACTGATCGTGGTCCGCTCACCGAGAATGTGGCGCTGTTGCTGTTCGTCGCTCAAACCTATCCGAAGGCAGTTCTGGCCCCGCTTGATGATGTTTTCGCTTTGGCAGAATTGAACGCTTTTAATTCCTATCTGGCATCAACCGTCCATGTGGCCCATGCGCATAAAATGCGGGGGTCGCGCTGGTCTGATAATGCCGAGGCCATCGAAACCATGAAGGCCAAGGTGCAGCAGAACATGACGGATTGTGCTGTGGTCATCGAGAATGAATATCTAACTGGCCCTTGGGTGTTGGGTGCCGATTATTCGATTGGAGACTGTTATCTGCACGTCATCACCACCTGGATGATGGGTGATGGCGTGGAGATGAAGCCGTTCCCAAAATTGTCAGCCCATCACGCGGCGATGTTGGCGCGGCCCGCTGTGAAAAAAGTGATGGCAGATTTGGGTTGAGGATTTCATCCCTCACCTGCCGCTGCGCGGCGTCCTCTCCCGCAAGCGGGAGAGGTGAATTCACTTCTCCCGCTTGCGGGAGAAGGTGGCGAGCGTAGCGAGACGGATGAGGGAACTTTAATTCACATCCACCAAACGCAGATAAGGCTTCACCGTCTTCCAGCCTTGCGGGAATTTTTCCTTCGCGGCTTCGTCTGAGATCGAACCCAGAATGATTGCCTTGTCTCCCACTTTCCAATCCGCCGGTGTGGCGACTGATTTGTTGGCGGTGAGTTGCAACGAGTCAACCACACGCAAAATCTCATCGAAGTTGCGACCGGTGCTCATCGGGTAGGTGAGGATCAGCTTGATGCGCTTGTCCGGCCCGATGACGAACACATTGCGCACGGTGGCGTTATCGGCGGCGGTGCGGCCCTTGGCATCACCCGAGGCATTAGGGTGAATCATACCGTAAAGCTTCGCCACACTCATTTGATTGTCGCCAATCATGGGGTAGTCCACGTCGGCCCCTGTGACGTCCTTGATGTCTTTTTTCCAGCGCAAGTGATCGTCAACGCTATCCACGGAAATGCCGATCAGCTTGACGCCACGCTTTTGAAACTCGCCGGATTTGAGAGCCATAGCCCCCAATTCGGTGGTGCAGACGGGGGTGAAATCTTTCGGATGTGAGACCATGACGACCCAGCTGCCTTCAATGAAGTCATGGAATTTGATGCGGCCTTCGGTGGTGTCGGCTTCGAAGTCGGGTGCGATATCGCCAAGTTGTAATGCCATTTTAGCCTCCTCGTGCTGTTCGGTAAGACTAATATAGTGTTCGTTATAACGAACAGTCAAGGGTCAGTCAGATTCCGCTGATGATCAGGTCATAGGCGCGGATGATTTCGTCGCGCCTGCTTGATAGATTGGCGACTGATGTTCCCAACGCATTTTTATCAACCGTCGAAATTGAGTACATCAAAACCAAATAGTCTTGACGGTCGATTTGACTTTCAATTGTCAGTTTTTCAATTGGCGTTCTGCCAGCCTTAAGAGTGAGGGGGGCTACAACCACACTTTTGATATCTTCTAAAAAATTGGTGTTGCAGGACAAGTAGATAAGGAAAGTGCTGCCTCGCAACGACTGATTTGTTTTTGACGACGTCAAATTGATCTGTCACCAGGCCCTCATGCCGTCACACCAAATCCCATGCTTTTCAATGAATTCATTCTCTTGTCGAATGGCCTCAGCATTGGCGCGCTTCCACTCTGCAACACGGGCTTCCCGCAACTTTTGCTCCAGGAAACTTGATAGGTTGACGCCCCGTGCTTTTGAATCAGTGAGCAACTCAGCGTCAATTGACAGATTGACGGCTTTTTTCTTCGAAATCTTACGCTGGATGTTCATGCGCATAAAGCTATGCGCATGGCGTGCCTTTGTCAACGGTCAAGCTTTTATGCGCTCGCCTTTTGGGTCGTAGAAGGGTTGCAGCTGTACGTCCGCTTTATAGCGTTTCCACGCAATTTCGACTTCCCAGTTTCCAGACGCCAGCCACTCTGCTGTGACGCCGCTTGCGTTTTTGACGAGGGCAATGGCAAGAGATTTACCGATACGGTGGCCCCAAGCACCTGAAGTGGTGGAGCCTACGAGGACGCCGTCACGATAAACGGGTTCTTCGTGGTACATCATGGGAGCAGTTTCGCTATCATCTTTCAGGGCGATGCAGACGAGGCGTTTGGCGAGGTCTTTTTTTCCGCGTAACGGCAGCAGCGCTTCACGACCGATAAAGCCACCGGGCTTGTCCCACGCGACGGCAAAGCCAAGTCCAGATTCGATGGGGTTGTCTTCGTCGGCAATGTCATGCCCCCAGTGGCGGTAAGCTTTTTCCATGCGGGCGTTGTTCATGCTGTGCATGCCAGCAGGAGCGAGGCCGAATTTTTCGCCAGCGGCAAGAAGTGTTTCCATGACGTTGCCCGCGAATTCGGCGGGGATATAAAGTTCCCAACCCAATTCACCGACATAGGTGATGCGCGAGGCGCGGACGCGGGCATAACCGATTTCCATTTCGCGCGACGTGGCAAAGGGGAAACCCGCGTTGGACAAGTCTTCGCCCGTGAGTTTTTCCAGAAGTGCTCGGGATTTTGGACCCATGATGGCAACCAAGGGTAAGCCCGAAGTGACGTCGATCGCCGTGACGTGCAGGCCTTCGGCATGACGCTTGATCCATGCCATGTCGCGGGTTTGCGGAACGGCACCAGTGACCACAAGGAAAGAGGTTTCGCCAAGACGGGTTATCGTGAGGTCAGCTTCGATGCCGCCACGTTCATTCAGCCATTGGGTGTAGACGATGCGACCGACTTCAACGTCAATGTTGTTGGCTGAAATGCGGTTCAAGAGTTTCAGCGCATCAGCACCCTCAACGCGATACTTGGCAAATGAATGTTGATCAAAAAACACGACGTCATTTTTCAACCTGTCGGCCTCATGCTGGGCGCAGGGGAACCAGTTTTGACGGCCGTATGAATATTCGTATTCACGCTTTACGCCGGGGCGCACGTACCAGTTGGGTCGTTCCCAACCGTTTACCTCACCATAAACAGCGCCCAATTTATCTGTGTACTGATGAATGGCTGAACGGCGCACACCACGCGCCGTTTCGGCTTGGCGGTAGGGCCAGTGCATGGCGTAAAGCAAGCCAAGTGACTCTGACACGCGTTCCTTGATGTAGTTGCTGTTGGACTGAAAGGGGTGGATGCGTCGAATGTCGATGCCATTCACATCCATAGGTGGGTGGCCGTTCTTGATCCATTGCGACAAGACCAAACCTGCACCGCCAGAGGATTGTATACCGATGGAGTTAAAGCCCGTGGCCATGAACAGGTCTTTTACTTCGGGGGCTTCACCCAGATAATAGCGCACGTCGGGTGTGAAGCTTTCGGGGCCATTGAAGAACAATTGAATGCCAGCGGTTTCCAGCAAGGGCACGCGGTTGATGGCGTTGTTCAGAATAGGCTCAAAGTGGTCCATGTCCTCGGGCAGAGTGACGAAAGCGTGTTCTTCATCAATGCCACCGCCGCCCCATGGCTTGGCTTTTGGTTCGAACGCGCCGACCATCAATTTGCCTGCGTCTTCCTTGTAGTAGGTGCATTCATCTGGCACGCGCACCACCGGCATGTTGCGGGGCAGGGCGTCGATGGGTTCGGAGACGATGTAGAAATGTTCGCAAGCGTGGAGGGGACT
>JANOPL010000049.1:0-16887 GCA_031421835.1 Hyphomicrobiales bacterium
AGCTTCATAACCGGGCACCAGACGCTTGTAGGAGTTCGTCAGCGGGTTGGTGAAGGCGTTGACTGCCTTGGCATGCTTGATGACGCCGCCGATGAAGTAGAGGCATGATTCAGAAAGATCAGCATACTGATTACCGGAGAATGTGGGCTTGCCGTCCTTCCAGATCGAGAAATGCACATGCATGCCCGAACCGTTGTCGCCGAACACCGGCTTTGGCATGAAGGTTGCGGTTTTGCCGTAAGCGTGGGCGACGTTGTGGATCACATACTTATAAATCTGCATGTGGTCCGCACCCATGGTAAGTGGCTGATAGCGCGTTCCCAATTCATGCTGGGCCGAGGCCACTTCATGGTGGTGCTTTTCAACGACCAGACCCATTTCCTGCATGACCGAGAGCATTTCGCCGCGCATGTCTTGCGCCGAGTCCATCGGGTTCATGGGGAAGTAGCCGCCCTTGGTGCGCATGCGGTGACCCATGTTGCCGGTTTCGTAATTGCGGTCAGAGTTCTTGGGCAATTCGATACCGTCAAGTTCAAAGCCGGTCTTGTAAGGCGACGTTGAGAACTTGACATCATCGAAGACGAAGAATTCAGCTTCGGGGCCCACGTTAACAGTGTCACCGATCTTCAATGATTTCAGATAGGTTTCGGTGCGCTTGGCAATCGAGCGCGGGTCGCGGTTGTAGCCTTCGCCGGTGCCTGGGTCATTGATGTCGCAGAACACGGCCATGGTGGTTTGGGCGTAGAATGGGTCCATGTGAACGGAGGATGCATCCGGCATCAACACCATGTCGGACTCGTTGATGGCCTTCCAGCCTGCAATCGATGAGCCGTCAAACATCAGGCCTTCTTCCCATGCATCAGCGCCCATTTGGCTGACGTCCATGGTGAGATGTTGCATTTTACCGCGTGGATCGGTGAAGCGCAGGTCAACGTATTTCACGTCCTTGTCCTTGATCATCTTCAAGGCTGATTCAATTGCAGTGTTCTTAGCCATGTGTTCCTCGTATTTGGCGTTCGTGTTGCTGTTCAGGGCACACCCTGCAAAAGTTGCAGACTTTTGCGATCAGGGTTTGCCCCAGAATTAAAGTGCGTCTGTGCCGGCTTCACCGGTGCGGATGCGGATGGCGTGTTCGATGTTGGAAATGAAAATCTTTCCGTCCCCGATGCGGCCGGTTCGTGCCGCGTTTTGAATGGCTTCAACGGCTTTGTCTACAAGCTCGTCGGCAATCACAACTTCGATTTTCACTTTTGGCAGGAAGTCCACAACATATTCGGCCCCACGATACAATTCCGTATGGCCTTTCTGTCGGCCAAAGCCTTTGGCTTCAGTAACGGTGATGCCCTGCAAGCCAACTTCTTGCAGCGCTTCTTTGACTTCATCGAGCTTGAACGGCTTGATGATGGCTTCGATCTTCTTCATGGGGAGTTTACACCTCGGTAAGAGTTACACGCGGACCTGCACGGCGTATGCCAGATTCAGAATACCGTGATTTCAATGGGTTAAGGCGGTGTCGCCTTTATGACGTATGCATTATGCACAAAAAATAGACTTTATGCATAATATTTGTGCAAAAATCCTGCCTGCGAATTTTGCATTTCTGTGGCCGTTGAAACTGTCTAGGCTGCCATAAAATTTACGCTTCGGAGGGTGTCCATGTATCTCGAGAAATTCCGGTTGGACGGCAAAGTGGCAGTCGTTACGGGGGCTGCACGGGGCATTGGTTTTGCAACAGCCGAAGCGCTGGCTGAGGCGGGGGCCGTTGTTGTCATTGCCGATATGGACGGGGCAGGGGCCGCCAGTGCCGCGGCGGTATTGGGCGGCAAGGCTGACTGGATCGCGCTTGATGTAACCGACCCGCGTGCGGTCGAGCTGGTGCAGGAAGACATCGTGAAAAGACACGGCAAGGTCGATGTTTTGGTCAATAACGCTGGAATAGCGATCTCCTTCAAACCGGCTGAAACCATGGATGACGAGACGTGGAACAAGGTCATTGATGTGAATTTGAACGGCGTGTTCTGGTGTTGCCGCGCATTCGGCAAGCACATGCTGGACCGGGGCAGTGGCGTCATTGTGAATGTTGGCTCCATGTCAGGTGACATCGTCAACTATCCACAAGAGCAGGCGAACTACAACGCGTCGAAAGCGGGTGTACATCATCTCACACGATCACTGGCGGCGGAGTGGGCCGCGCGGGGAGTGCGCGTCAATGCTGTAGCGCCCACTTACATTGAAACTGATTTGACGCGCGACGTGGCGCTTGACCCAGACATACGAAAGCACTGGATCGGTGGCACACCGATGGCGCGCATGGGTCAACCCTCGGAAATTGCCTCGGTGATTTTGTTCTTGGCCAGCGATGCCTCCAGTCTGATGACCGGAAGCATCGTGAGTGTAGATGGCGGCTATACGTGCTGGTGATTAACCCTGTGTCGCGAGATAGGCAGCCAAGCGGTCAAGGTTTTGTTTGGCGCCTTCAACCGCATATTTCGCGATATTGTCGCGCGCTTCCATGCTGGGCTCATTCACCCGCAATTCGATGCGCGTCTTGTCGCCTTCTGCAAAGAGTTCAATCTCGCCGACAAACTTGTGGTCCCAATCTCCTTCGCCGCCATTGTCATGGTCCCAGCGGATGTAGCGGGGCGCATCGAGTTCACGGTAGATGATGCGGTTGGGATAATTCGTGCCATCGGGGCCGTGCATGGTGAAGCGGGACTCACCATCCACTCGGAAGTCGAATGTCTTGAAGGTGTTGGTAAAGCCATCCGGCCCCCAGAAATGTTTGAGATGATCGGGCGACGACAAGAACTTCCATACCAGCTCAGCCGTCGCGTTCAACACGCGCGTGGATAAGATCTGCGGTTTGTCTTTCGGTAAGATCGAGGTGGCGTTTCCGGTCATGGCCTTAACCTTACACAACCGAAAATTATGTAAAGAGCTTTTTGCCTTCAGTCGTTGCCCCCAATTTGTCATTGCCGGACTTGTTCTGGCAATCCATCGTTGTTGCAGTCAAGGTGGAAACCACCTGCGCAAAGCGCAGGTTTTGCGCTCCACTCGCGCATCAGGATGGATCACCGGAACTAGTCCGGTGATGACACTGATGAGGCTAAGTTGAATGCGAAAACCTATTCCGGCTTCGGTGCCGTGCGCTCAGCCATAAACCGGTCAAACTCTTCCTGGTCTTTGGCACGGCGCAATTTGGCCAAGTGTTCGCCGAAGGCTTTTTGCTCTTCATCGAGCTTGCGTCGTTCAGCTTCCAACCGTTCAAGTTGCTGCTTTTTATAGGCATCGAAAGCTTCGTTGCCACTCTCAGACTTGGCAGTCCACGAGGGTGCTGTGAATCCGAAAGGCTTCTCGCCCTTTGTGGCGCGCCATTCCGAATAGGCTGTCCAGGGCATCACGTTGTGCTTTGAACCTTTCCACATTTCACCGTTGATCAACTTTGCACCCAAAGCCACAAGGCCTACGGGCCAGAACAGGATGAAACCGCCGATCATGGTGGCGAGTTCCAGCTTTGACCATTTGCGGCTGCTCTTGCAGGATTTGTTTTCGCTATAGTCTTGTTTGCCGAGGTCAATGGTGTCGGCAGTGGCAGATGTGTTCATCGTCGAGCCTCCGTTGGTTACCGACCAGAAATGGTGACGGCCCGCCCCGCCTTCAAGAGGTTTAAATCGTTACTTGCGTCGTGACAGTTGCTTCATAAGTTCCGCCAAGTCCTTGTTGCGCATATCATCCAGTTTTTCATGCAAGGCCATGATTTCAATTTCAGCTTTCAAATTCACTTCATAATCGTGCGCCGCATCAATGCGGTCTTTGGCAGCATGGCGGTTTTGCGACATCATGATGATGGGGGCTTGCACCGACGCCAGCATGGAGAGGAAGAGGTTCAGCAGGATATAGGGATAGGGGTCGAAAGCCCGCGACATCAAGAGTGTGTTGAGCCCAACCCAGCACACCAGAACGGCTCCGAAGGCCATCAGAAACGTCCAGGAACCACCAAAGCTTGCCACTTTATCGGCAAGCTTTTCGCCGAAGGTGAGTGTGTCCTGATGTTCCTTGTTGGTGTCGCGTGCCACCGCCACTTTATGGGCAATTTTCTCGATCACTTGGCGTTCGCGCTGGGGAATATTCTCGTAATTGTTTTCGAGCAGGCGCTGGGCCAATCGTTTAACAGTGTCGTCGGTGGTCATCGGCAAAGCCCTCCAAAAGGGAAGAGCTTAGCACAAGCGTGGCGTCTGGTGTTTTTCCGGTGACTCGGTTAGGACACGCCAAATCAAATCTTGAGGAGCGTTCATCATGGCCAAACCCGCTGCAAAGAAACAAAAAATCGCATTGCTCACGGCGGGTGGTTTGGCACCGTGTCTTTCCGCATCCGTCGGTTTTCTCATCGATATGTATTCGAAGAAGCTGCCCAAAGCTGAGATCATTGGTTATCGCAACGGATACATGGGCTTGCTCAAGGGCTGGTCGATCCCTGTTACCAAAGACGTGCGCAAAAACGCTTTGGTGCTGACCACACACGGTGGTTCGCCCATCGGCAACAGCCGCGTGAAGTTGACCAATGTCAAAGACTGCATCAAGCGCGGGCTTGTGGTTGAAGGCCAGAATCCGTTGCATGTGGCGGCGGAGCAATTGGTCAAAGATGGCATCACCATCCTGCACACTATCGGGGGGGATGACACCAACACAACAGCAGCAGATTTGGCGGCCTATCTCGCGTCCAACAACTACAATCTCACGGTTGTGGGCTTGCCAAAAACCATTGACAATGACGTGATCCCCATTGCGCAAACCTTGGGTGCTGCAACAGCAGCAGAGCAGGGTGCCATATTCTGGGAAAATTCGGTCAACGAGCAAAGCACCAACCCGCGCATGTTGCTGATCCATGAAGTCATGGGCCGCAATTGTGGTTGGCTCACGGCTGCAACGGCGGATGTCTATCGCAAGCGCTTGAAGAAACAGAAGTTCGTGCCGGGCTTTGGATTGCCGATGGCTTACAAGGATATCGATGCGGTGTATCTGCCCGAGCTTTCGATTGATTTGGAGGCGGAAGCCAAGCGTTTGAAGAAGGTGATGGACGCAGAAGATTGCGTGACGATTTTCTTAAGCGAAGGTGCAGGCGTTGATGACATCGTCGCGGAAATGCGCGCACGCGGAGAAGAACCTGAACGCGACGCCTTTGGCCACGTCAAAATCGACAAGATCAACCCCGGTGCATGGTTCGCCAAACGCTTTGCGGACATGGTGGGCGCGGAGAAGACACTGGTCCAGAAATCAGGCTATTTCGCACGCAGTGCGAAGGCCAACAAAGAAGATTTGGCGCTGATCAAAAAGATGTGCGTTGAAGCCGTAAAGAGCGGAATAAAAGGCGTATCAGGCGTCATCGGCCACGACGAAGAAAAGCGCGGCAAGCCGATGCGCGCGATAGAATTTCCGCGCATCAAGGGCGGCAAGAATTTTGATGTGAAGGCGAAGTGGTTTGACGCCGTGCTGAAGGATATCGGCCAGCCGAAGGGGAAAGTGCAAGCTATTCGGCATTGAACAGAGGATGTCCAGAAATTGGTTGATGCAAGCAATTTTTATGATTATTTTGTTTGAGAGAGGATGAGCAGAAGGGCGGCGCCATTCTCGTTTTTTATAGCCCCCGAAAATAACCCGGCACTGGTCTGATTTCCAGCGAACCGATGAGAAATCTCAACCAATATTTTTTGGAGAATTCATCATGACCATTGGTTCGTTTTCCCTGGACTGGCAGAAACTCACGATAAAAGACCTTATCGCTGCTGGTTGGATGGAAACCTTGGATGCTAAAACTGAAAAGCTATTTTGGACGCTTGAGGGCATGCCTGGCGAATTTGGACTCGAAGGCGCAAAGTTTGCTCAAGGCGTGATTGATCGTCAGGATAAACTCAGTCAAAATAATGATTAATGTGACAGTGCACTCAACTTTCCCCTCCCTTGAGGGAGGGGCAGGGGCGGGTGTGGGCCACACAAACTGCAGCTGACACCCGCCCCCAGCCCCGCCCTCTAGGGCGGGGAGAAGAAGGAACGTCGTTTGGAGTATCGGTTATCTCAACCCCTTCCGCCCCACACTCGCCTTTTCCAACACCGACTCCATCCGCGACTGCCAGCCTGCGCCGCCGGATTTGAAGTGTTTGATGATATCGGGGTTCAAGCGGATTGAGATTGCGACTTTCTTTGGTTCTTTCTGTGGGCCACGGCCACGACGCAATGATTTCACCGCTTCCGCCATCGAGACTCCGTCGAGGTGAATGGCGTTCTTGAAGTCAGATTTTGACCACTGCGGGTTTTCGTCAATCGTCTTTGGTGGTTTGCGTTTTAACATAACGTGACATCTCCTTTGTGTGGGCGCGACGCAGACTGATGATCCGCATCGCATCGTTTCGTTCGGCGAATACCAAGCAATGAGCTTGGTCATCAATCATGCCAAAGGCACGAAAGCGCGTTTCACCATAGTCATGCCTGTCATCTTCAAGAATTGCCAAAACCCGCATGTCCTGTGCGCGGGCTAATGAGATGCCGTGTTTGGCCATGTTGGCCCTATCTTTTTCGGCATCAAACGCGATGGCTGACATTTATTTTGTATATACGAAATAAAACGAATGTCAACCACACCCCACCGCCCCGCAAATGGATGCCAGCGTCCCCGCACCATCTGCGAGTAGGCAGTTGGTGTTCGGAGATTTTAGGCCTCTCCAAGGCCACTTTACGATGACAATCAGCAGGTGACGGGGTCTTACCCATCACAGGAACAAATATATTACATATAGGAAAGAATGTCAAAAGTAGATTTTGCGATTTTGCGATTTTTTGGTTTGGCAAACCTTTTGACGACCAATGACGTAAAAATAACTAATTAAAACCAAGGAACCTCTGACAATGGCATCGAAATGGACTTGGATTGCGCTTGGCTTGGGTGTGGTCGTTATTGCAGCAGGAGCGTTCAGCCAGATGCGGCGCGTTGAGGAACCGAAGTTTACGCTGGTTGAACAATCCGGTGCATTTGAGTTGCGAGATTACCCGAGCTTGCTGGTGGCGGAGGCCACTGTCAAAGGCGCGCGCACCGTCGCCATCACTGAGGGCTTTCGTGTTATTGCCGATTACATTTTCGGCAATAACATTGCAGCTGAAAAGGTTGCGATGACAGCACCTGTGACGCAACAATCTGGCGCGGCTGTGGCCATGACGGCACCGGTGACACAGCAGGCGGCCGGTGACTCATGGACGGTGAGATTCATCATGCCGTCGCAATACACGTTGGAAACTTTGCCGAAACCGAAAAATCCAGCCGTCACGCTGAAACAAGTTGAGGGTCAACGCATGGCGGTGTTGCGGTTTTCCGGTACTGCCGATGACCAGATGTTGAAAGACAAATCCGAAATGCTGGCGGCGGAGATCGCCAAGCGTTCGTTGTCAGCCACAGCTGCTCCCACCTATGCATTTTATGACCCACCTTGGACATTGGGCTTTTTACGCCGCAATGAAGTGATGGTCCCGGTCGACAGATAACACCTTAATTCCGCCGCGCGATTTTCTGCAGCAAGGGCCTTACCGGCAAGAACGCACGGTATGCGCCTTCCAAAATCCACGGCAGTGGCGGCAGGCTTGCGATGCGTCCCAATAACCGCCAGCGCGGCAAACTGAGCCACAAGGCGATGAAGGCTTTTGCGCCGCTGACCATTTCGCCCTTGTCATTGCGCACGTGGAACCGCGCCATGGCTTGTTCACGCGTCATGCCTGCAGGCAACGCATTGGCGCTCACGTCACACCATTGCACTTCGTTGCTTCCATCCGATTTTTTGTAGACGCCAATTTCAGCGCGACAAAGCGGACAAGATCCGTCGAAGTAGACGGTCACGGGTGAGGGAGAGTTGCTCATGCTTATGTTACGTCGCCACGAACAAACGGACCACGGTGATCGTCGAAACTGGCTGCGTTCAGAACTTTGGTTTGCCGGGCCAATAAAAGTCCTGGGCGGCGTCGGCCGTGCTGCCGTCGGCCAAGGCGAAAGTTGAGGTGCGGAGGTGTTGCACAACACGCGCCTTGCCTTGCGCGTGCGGCAGGCTTTCGCCAGCCAGCGCTGCGCCAAAGCTGACTTTCATGGTGCGTCCCGCATGCCGCAAGGTCTCGCGGAAAAACAATGCGGCACGCAGGGGATACCAACTGTGGCTTGCCACATGAAACAGCGTCGAATTTTCGCCATGGAAGAACAGCGGCAAGACCCGCGCACCTGCCACCGCAGCAAGCCGCGCTGTGAAGGGGTGCCATGGCAAATCGAGGGCGCGGCTGTCGAAGGGCTTGGGCCGTGTGGCCACACCGCCCGCCGGGAAAATGACAAGGCAATGGCCGTCTTCCAACCATTTGACAGCCGCTTTGCGGGTTGCGGCTGAGCGCACCTTGGCGTCACGCGTCGGGCCAAAATCCACGGGCAACAAGTATTTTGCTGCTTCCGGTGGTTGGCAGAGCAGGCTGTGCGTCATGATCTTGACGTCACTGCGGAGTTGGGTTGCGATATCTCCGATGGCCAGACCGTCGGCCACGCCGAAGGGGTGGTTGGCGATGATCAGCAGCGGACCGCTGCGCAAGTCCTCAGGGGGTGTGGTGCCGACGATTTCAATCTTGATGCCGAGCAAACGGAGACCCGCTGCGAATATGGTTTCAGTTTTGGCGGGGGACGCGCACCAATGGGTGTAGGCCTTGCGGAGTTTCACCTGACCTGTCGCAACCTCAATGCCGCGAATAAGGGCGCGCTTCGCAAAAGAGTCGTCTCGGCTGGCGTAGCTGAAACGAACTTTTGGGGCAGCAGCGAGGTCAAAGTCTAGGAATGGCAATTCCGCTGTGGACATCGGGAATCCTGTGATTGAGGCTGGACACCGTATTGATCTGCGATGTGACGGGCGGATGACGCTTTACGTCGCCCTCAATCCGTGGAACACTCAGGCGTGGGGGCGAATGCAAGTCTTGGAGGATCCTATGCGATTCTTGAATGTTGCCTTCGTCATGACGGCTCTGAGTGTGTCTGTGTCCTGTGTTCAGGCGCAGGATGGAATTTCCCCCGAGGTCTTCGCGGCTTGCGAAGCCAAAACGCCCAATGATTTTAAGCAACAGTTGGCTTGCGTGAAAGAGCAGGCGGAGGCGTTGGACGCCATCAATGCGCTTAAAAAAACCAAGTCACGGCAAATTGCGGTTCAGCCCAAGGTGACAGAACCGGTCGACACTGATACTGAAACCGAGGCCGAGCCAGAAGCGAAAGTCGCTGTCGCTGCGCCACCAACTGAGAGTGGAGGGTTTGACACCGCCTCAGCAGAAGCATTTTGCAAGACTCAAACGACTGAAACAGGGGCTGCAATTGACTGGAAGGCTTGCGTGGAAAGTGAAACGTCGGCGCATGGTGCGCTGGCTGCCGCATTGGCCTCGGTTGACAGCGACATTCCGGGTGACCCGTATGAGGCGTGCCGGAACTATATATTCGCGTATCAGCCTGATGCCGCGAAGGTTTATATGCCCCAAGCTTACATGCTACAATGTCTCCAGGCAAAAGCGCCAACCCGTGATTTTGGCAAGTGCTATCAGGCTTATGAGCATCGCATTTACAATCGGGACGTGACGTCGGTATCAGAGGAAAACATCGGGCGGGTGGCGGACTGCTTCGTCAGCAGGTTGGAGGGCGCGCCCTGATTTTGAATTGGCGCAACCCAGACCTGTCATAATTCGGGTGGCGTGCATGGGGTTTTCCAAGCATAGCCTGACCCCATGGCGAAACCCGAACAGAGCGATTCCAAAGCAGGCTTCATCTATGCAGGTGGAGCCTATCTCATCTGGAGCATTCTTCCGCTCTACATGAAGCTGTTGTCCCACGTGCCTGCATGGGAAATTGTGCCCCATCGCATTCTATGGTCTTTGCCTTTGGCGGCACTGGTGATTTGGTGGCGGGGTTTGGGTGGCGATATTGTCGCTGCACTTACAAGCCCCCGCATGTTGGGTCTTGGCTTTGTCACTGCCGCCTTGATCACTGTGAACTGGGGCACCTATGTGTGGGCGGTCACCTCAGGGCGCGCACTGGAAACTGCACTGGGTTATTATATCAATCCCCTGTTCTCGGTGTTTTTGGCCTCGGTGCTGGTGGGTGAAAAGCTGAACCGTGTACAAATGTTTGCGATTTGCTTTGCCACCTTGGCCGTTGGCATTTTGACCTATGAGAATGGCAGCCTGCCTTGGGTTTCGCTGGTGCTTGCCTTTACATGGGGTTTTTATGCCTATTTCAAAAAGACCCAGAGCATTGGTCCGCAACAGGGGTTCTTTCTTGAAGTCCTGATTTTGACAGTGCCGTCAGTTGCCATGATGGTGTGGTTCGCCCAACAAGGCACCAGCCACTTCATTGATACCGGCTGGCAAGACACGGCTTTGCTCGTGGGTACCAGTCTGTTTACAGCCGTGCCGCTCATCCTTTATGCCATGGGAGCGAAATTATTGCGCCTGACCACTATTGCCATCATGCAATACTCCGCTCCTACCATGATATTTTTGATTGCAGTGTTTGTATTCAAAGAACCTTTCAGTCTTTACAAATTATCGGCTTTCGTTTTGATTTGGACGGCACTGGCGATATACACATGGTCCATGGTCAAGGCACACCGAGAGACATGAACGCCGAAATTCTAACGCCTGCCCAAATGCGGGAAGCCGATAGAACAAGTAACATTGCCTTTTTGAAGTTGATGGAGAATGCGGGCCGCGCCGTGGCGAGTGCGATTACGGCGCGTTATAAAAAGTGCAGCGTTGCTGTGATCTGCGGGCCGGGAAACAATGGCGGTGATGGCTTAGCGGTGGCACGGTTGCTGGCTGCAAAGAAATGGCCGGTCCGTGTTTATCTGGTCGGGGACCGCAAAGCCTTGAAGGGCGATGTGGCTGTCATGGCGCGAAAATGGAAGGGCCACATCGGTACCTTCACCGATTTCGAAAAATCCTTGGGCGGCAAAATTGGCCCACGACTTATTGTGGATGCCATTTATGGCGCTGGCCTGAACCGCGATTTTCCGGGTGCGCAGGCGGACAGCATTCATGGGGCGGGAGTGCCCGTCGTTTCCGTTGATGTGCCATCGGGTGTGGATGGTTTGACGGGGCAACCGCGCGGCTGTTCAGTAATCGCTGATTTGACGGTGACGTTCGTACGCAAAAAGCCTGCCCATGTTTTGCAGCCGGGACGGCGCCTCTGCGGTGAGATAGTCGTTGCTGATATTGGCATCAGTGATGCGGTTATCGACGCACTGCCCATCCGCATCTACGAAAATGCAAAACCGCACCTGCCGGATTTTGATGCTGATGCACACAAGTACAAACGTGGGCATGCCGTGATCTGGTCAGGGCCGGAATTGCATACTGGTGCTGCCCGATTATGCGCCTTGGCGGCTGCGCGCAGTGGGGCGGGTTTGACCACCCTTGTTGGATCGCAGGATGCCCTAAAAATTCATGCTCATCATGTGTCGTCGATCATGTTGAGGACTGTCGATACTCAAGATGAATTGCGATTGTTGTTTGACGACAAGCGCATCACCGCGATGTGCATCGGCCCTGCTGCCGGTGTAAACGAGAATACCCGCAAGACAGTGCTCCGTATACTGAGGAATGGACCGGATTGTGTGTTGGATGCAGACGCACTGCGGGTTTTTGAGAGTGATCCGGAAGAGTTGTTTGCCGCAATCAAAGCTCGCCCTCGCCCGGAACGCAGCGTTGTCATGACTCCGCATGAAGGTGAATTCACGAGTCTGTTCAGGTACTTGAAACTTGATGTTCACGGAAAGCTTGAACGGGCCACGCGCGCCTCGGACGCGAGCGGTGCCATTGTCGTGCTCAAAGGTTCTGACACAGTGATTGCCAATCCGTCAGGCTTTGCATTCGTCAACACCAACGCGCCCGCAAAGCTGGCCACGGCAGGAAGTGGCGATGTGTCGGCGGGCATCATCACAGGGCTTCTTGCGCAGGGCATGGATGCTTTTGGAGCTGCGTGTGCTGCCGTGTGGCTGCATGCTGATGCGGCGAACCGCGTGGCCCGCCGCACCCTGATTGCTGAAGACCTGATTGACGCGTTAGGCCGGTGAGGCCAGTTCGCTTCGCACCTGTTGGCGCAACACGTCGATGGGCACCAAATTCGGCCCACGCCTGACATGCCAATAGGTCCAGCCGTTGCATGCTTCGGCGTTTTGCACGTGTGCTCCCACTTTGTGGATGGAACCGGAATTGTCTTTCGACGCGATGGAGCCGTCAGCGCGGACGTTGGCAGCAATGCGGGTTGTGTGGTCGTAAAGTGTTTCGCCTGCCTTGATGAGACCGCGCTCGATCAATGTGCCGAAGGGGATGCGAGGTTCAGCGCGTTTGCCGACTGTTGTTTTCAATGCGTCAAGCGGGAGGGCTTCGGTATTGGCAATGCGGGCTTTGGCGTGTGCTGCGTAGGTTGCATCGCGCTCAATGCCGATGAAGTTGCGGCCCAATTGTTTGGCCACAGCACCGGTTGTGCCGGTGCCGAAGAACGGGTCCAGCACCACGTCGCCGGGATTTGACGATGACAGCAAGACGCGCTGCAACAAACTCTCAGGCTTTTGCGTGGGGTGAACCTTGTCTCCGTTCTTGTCTTTCAATCGTTCGCCGCCTGTGCACAGGGGCAGGGTCCAATCCGAACGCATTTGCGTGTCGTCGTTGAAAATTTTCATGGCTTCATAATGGAAACAGTATTTTGATTTCTGGTCCTTCGAAGCCCAGATCATTGTCTCATGCGCGTTGGTGAAGCGGCGGCCGCGAAAGTTTGGCATGGGGTTGACCTTGCGCCACACCACGTCGTTCAAAATCCAGAAGCCCAGGTCCTGGATGATGGTGCCGACACGGAAAATATTGTGGTAAGAGCCGATCACCCATATCGCCCCGTTCGGTTTCAAAACACGGCGGCATTCGGCAAGCCAGGCTTTGCAGAATGTGTCGTAAGTGGCGAAGTCTGCGAATTTGTCCCACTCGTCATCCACAGCATCGACTTTGCTTTGGTCGGGACGCGTCAGATCGCCAGCGAGTTGCAAGTTGTAAGGCGGGTCAGCGAAGACAAGATCGATCGAGTTATCAGGAATTTTCTTGAGCTGCTCGATGCAATCGCCCAGTAAAATACTGTTCAATAGCGGTCGCACATCTTGTTTTACCGCTTGATCGACATAACCCATGACGCAAACCCCACACACCAAATCACTTCTTGAGAGGTGTTATGAGTCCTGCCGAGTCCGCCGTGAATCGAATTGTCCGGATATGGTTAATTTCGCAATGGGTGCGTAGGATTTGCGGTGTTCGTGGCAGGGGCCAAACTGCTGCAGTGCGGCCATGTGAAGGGCTGTGCCATAACCTTTGTGTCTGGCAAAACCATAGACAGGATGGTGTTTATCGAGATCTTGCATCAATCGGTCACGGGTGACTTTCGCGATAATGGAGGCCGCCGCAATGGACAGGCATTTGGCATCGCCACCGATGATCGTCTGTGTACGGATGGAAAGAGGCGGTGCGCGATTTCCGTCGATGAGTGCGAGGGTGGGTTGCTGTTTCAGAGCGGTGATTGCTTTTGCCATGGCAAGGTAAGTTGCCTGTAGAATATTGATCTCATCAATCATTGCGGCGTCTACCACACCGACACCGACGATTGAAGATGTTATGATGGGATCAAACAAAGCTTCACGCCTTGTTTCGTTCAGCTTTTTGGAATCGTTGAGACCGTTGGGAATATGTTGTGGATGAAGAATAACCGCTGCCGCCACAACCGGCCCCGCCCAAGGTCCACGACCCGCTTCATCCACACCGCAGGGAATGAAGCCTTCGGCAATGGCGTGGGATTCGACTATAAAGTCAGGCACAGACATGGGACGGGTATGCCTCATGACAGAGAGCTAAGAAAGGGACCTCATCCGTCCATCGCTTCGCGATGTCCACCTTCCCCAGAGGGGAAGGAAAAGAACAACATTTTTACCCTCCCCTGTGGGGAGGGCGGACCATGCGCAAGCATGGTGGGAGAGGTCCCTTACCCTAAAACAACGCCATCTGCTCACCTACTTGGGGTGGACGCGCAAACAGATCTGTCCGCAATTTCACGCGTGACACATTCAGCCCCAAGCGCTGACAGGCCAATTGAAACCGCCGCCCAATCGTCCAGGCGACAGGGCCGGAGCCGGTCATGCGTTCACCGAATTGCGAAGATGTCTCGCGCCCGCCGCGCACGTCTTTCACCTGCGACATGACCTTGCCGTAACGATCAGGATATTGCTTTTCGAGCCAGTCCTTGAAGATGCCTTTCACCTCATGGGGCAGCCGTAACATGGTGTAACCAGCTTCTGTGGCACCCGCAGCGCGAGCCGCTTTCAAAATGTTTTCAATCTCGTGATCATTGAGACCCGGAATGATGGGCCCCAACATGACGACTGTGGGAATGCCGGCCTTTGCCAATTCCTCAATCGCACCCAGACGTTTTGCAGGGGTGGATGCGCGAGGTTCCATGGCGCGGGCAAGTTTTCCATCCAATGTCGTGATCGACAAAGCGACTTTCACCAGACCCCTTTTCGCCATGGGTTCCAGAAGATCAATGTCGCGCGTGACCAGAGCATTCTTGGTGACGACGCCGACGGGATGATTGAATTCCGACAACACTTCCAACACGCCACGCGAAATGCGGTATTGTTTTTCGATGGGTTGATAAGGGTCGGTGTTGGCTCCCAGCGCAATCGTGCGGGGGTTGTAATTGGGCGCGGTTAATTCCTCCCGAAGCAGAGCCGCCGCGTTCGGCTTTATGAAAAGTTTGCTTTCAAAATCCAAACCCGGCGACAGACCCATGTAGGCGTGGGCGGGTCTGGCATAGCAATAGGTGCAGCCGTGTTCGCAACCGCGATAGGGATTAATGGAGCGGTCAAACGAAATGTCAGGCGAGTCATTTCTGGAAATAATCGACTTTGGAGTTTCGGTGAAGATTTCGGTTTTCAGCCGTGGCAGATCTGCCAGGGACTCCCAGCCGTCATCGAGAAAGCTTCTGGCTTCGCTGGCAAAGCGATGAGATGGGTTTGACCGGGCGCCACGCCCGCGTTCCATTTGGGGCAGGGAGGTCAGCTTGCCGGTGCCAAGAATGGCACTGTCCAGACCACTGGATTGTCGCATGTCCATAAGCGTTGTCATAAAAAAGAACATAAACAGAACATTCGGACAAAGCAAGAACAATTTGACTTTGCTGCGAGGCTCGACTCTGGTGGCGCACCAAGAGGATTATGCTTTGACGCAACTTACCAAGAACCCGTTGTTTTTATTGATCGGTACGGGTGCGGGTCTGGCCATGATCACCCCCTTGGCCAAGCTGGCGCTGCTTGGAGGTGTCGACCCCTTTGTATGGGCCGGGTTGATTGCGTTTTTGCCAACGACGGTTTTGTGGTGGTTCGCCGCGCGTCAAGGGCCTTTCTGGAAAAGCCCACAGCTTTGGCTGTACGGTCTGCTTGGCGGCATCACGGCCAATCTCATTCCCAGCAGCATTTTGCTGTTTGCCATTCCCCATATCGGCAGCGGCCTTGCGGGGTTGATGTTTGCACTGTCACCGGTTGTTACCGCAACGTTGTCGATCATCTTGCGCGTGCGGCCCCCCAGCGTTCCGCTGCTTGTTGCGGTGGGCATCGGGTTTGTAGGCGCGGTGATTGTGGTGGCGGGGCGCAACGCACTGGCCTTGCCGGATGCGCCGCAGTGGTTGTTGATCGCGCTTATCGTGCCCTGTTCATTGGCCATCGGCAATGTGTATCGCACGGCGAAATGGCCGGAAGGTGCAACACCTCTGCAAGTGGCGGTGGTGGTCAATCTTTCAGTGGTTCCCATTTTTGCTGCACTGGCGTTTTGGCATGGCGGCAGCCTCTGGCCGGTATTTGATCATCCCGGGCTGGTTGTTGCCCAATGGCTTGCGGCGCTTGTCAATGTTGGCTTGTTCTTTCGATTGCAGTGGATCAGCGGCCCAACCTACCTCAGCCAGATCGGTTATGTAGCGGCGGCTGTCAGCCTTGCCATTGGCGTCGGCGGGTTGGGCGAGGCTTACCCCTGGCAGGTTTGGCTTGGTGCAGCGCTGATTATTGCTGGAATTGGCGCGTCTGCGTGGGAAATTCTGAATCGCCCCAAGTCATGATTTGGCACTTGGAAGCCTGAAACCCCTCTGCTATAGCCCGCCTCGACCCAAACCCGATTGGCCTTCAAGCCTTAAGGAACATGTGCGGGCGTGGTGAAATTGGCAGACACGCAAGATTTAGGTTCTTGTGAGGAAACTCGTGGGGGTTCAAGTCCCTCCGCCCGCACCATGCCTGTTCAAAATCGGGTGACAGAATTCAAAGTGTGAGCGAGAACCATGCAAGTTACTGAAACAACAAATTCCGGCCTGAAGCGCGGCTTCCAAGTCACCGTTGCGGCTGCTGATCTTTCAGCCAAGGCCAATGCCAAGTTGAAGGACATGGCCGGTAAGGCCCAGATCAAGGGCTTCCGCCCCGGCAAGGTTCCGGTCGATCATTTGAAGCGCATGTATGGCAAATCGGTCATGGCCGAAGTGGTGCAGGAAACGGTTGATGAACAGGCCCGTACGGTGTTTTCAGATCGTAATCTGAAGCCAGCCTATCAGCCTGAAGTCAAGTTGCCAGAAGCCGAAGGCGAAGTGAACGCCGTCATCGAAGGCAAGGGTGATTTGTCGTTCTCGGTTGAAGCTGAAGTGATCCCGACTTTCGAATTGCAGGATGCCTCTGGTTTGACTTTGACCAAGCATGTTGTTGAAGCCTCTGATGCACACATCGATGAAGCCGTTGGCCGTTTGGCTTCGCAGTACAAGACATGGGAAAG
>JANOPL010000050.1:0-13809 GCA_031421835.1 Hyphomicrobiales bacterium
AAGGCCTCGCGCGCCATGCTCTGCATGATCTCTCGCCTGTTCGTTATGGCGACACCCCTGCCACCCTTGGTTTTGCCCTCAGCCTTGCTGTTCAGCGCTTGAATGTTGATCGTCGGGCGCGCCCAATCTTATGGTGTCGATCCACTATTGAATGTCAGGAACACGGAAAGCTCTACGGCCACGGAGCCGAAAGCTTAGGCTTGCCGCGTGAAAAATTACTGGTTCTTGTGTTAAAAAAGCAGGTTTCCTTGTTTTGGACCATGGAGGAGGCGTTAAAATCCGGTTGCTTTTCCAGCGTCATCTCTGATGCTGCATCGCAACATACAGATCTTACGATAACCCGGAGATTGAGCCTTTCTGCCGGGGAAGGTCGATCAACCGCCCTATTGGTATTTAATCGAAACTATAACTCTGCAACCGCCAGTGCCAGCCGCTGGCAAGTGGCCGCCAACCCTTCGCCGCCGCCACACCTGGAGCCTCAAGCGCCCGGCCACCCGGCTTGGGCCGTCACCCTCTCCCGCATTCGGGGTGGCAGGCCCGGACACTGGACTTTGCTTTGGCACCCGAAACACCACTCGAAACAATCACACCCTCATCATGCGCCGCATCATTTCAGTCTGGTTCCAGGAATTCCCGGTCGAACGCTTTCTCCGGGAGCGGCGCAAGCTGAATTTGCCCACACCCCCCCGGGGCCTGCCCTTCGCACTGGTTGAAAAGGGCCCAAAAGGCTTAAGATTATCAGCTGTGAATGCGGCCGCGCGCCAATTCGGCTTGTCACCCAGCCAAAGACTGGCCGACGCCCGCGCCGCCGTGCCCGACTTATTGACCGAACAATACGAGCCGGAAAAAGACCAAACCAGTTTACTGGGCCTCGCCCAATGGATGGAACGCTACAGCCCCTGGGTCGCCCCGGATGGGAAAGATGGGGTATTACTCGACTCAACCGGTGTCTCCCACCTCTTCGGCGGCGAAGAACGGATGCTCAAAGATATTCAAAAGCGACTCGAAACTTATGGCTTCTCGGCCCGCATGGCTGTGGCAGAAACCATAGGGGCA
This sequence comes from Hyphomicrobiales bacterium, assembly GCA_031421835.1. Taxonomy (GTDB): domain Bacteria; phylum Pseudomonadota; class Alphaproteobacteria; order Rhizobiales; family Aestuariivirgaceae; genus Aestuariivirga. Next base: position 1,057 of record JANOPL010000050.1, read on the forward strand.
GCCTGGGCCCTGGCGCGGTTTGGAAAAGAGGGCCCTCATCCGTCTCGGGCTTTGCCCTCGCCACCTTCTCCCGCAAGCGGGAGAAGTGAAGCATCTTCACCTCTCCCGCTTGCGGGAGAGGACGCCCGCAGGGCAGGTGAGGGCCGTTCGCTCCACCCCCTCCCCATCGAAGCCCTGCGCATCGACGCCAACGCCGCCCGTACCTTGCGCCGTCTCGGGCTCAAAACCATAGGCTCGCTCGTGAGCCTGCCCCGCGCCAGTCTCGCCCGCCGATTTCGGGGGGAGTCCATCCATGAGAACGTGTTGCTGCGCTTGGATGAGCTCGACGGCAGCCGCCACGAAGCCTTGAATGCCATCAACCCGCCCTCCTCCTTCATGGCGCACAGGGCGCTGATGGAACCCGTGATCAGCCATGAGGGCCTGCAAAGCGTGCTCACAGGCTTGGCCCACAGCATCACCCGGGACTTGGAAAAACAAAACCAAGGGGCCTTGCGCCTGATCCTCAAGCTGTTCAAATCTGACGGTGGCCGCGCCCAAATTCCCGTCGGCCTCTCAGCCCCCAGCCACGATGTCAAACACATCCTGCGCTTGCTGCTGCCCAAGCTCGACAGTCTGGACGCAGGCTTCGGCATCGACGCCATGACGCTGGAAGCGCGGGAAACGGGGGCCATGATCGCCCATCAGCACGGCTTCATGGAGGATGACGCGATAACCCCACTCGCCACCCTGAATGACCGCGTGATGAACCGCGAAGCAAGGGGTTTGAGTACGCTCGAAGCCGTGGCCAGCCATGTGCCGGAACGGGCGGAGCGAGCCGTGGGCACACCCCTCTCCCGTCAGCCTACGGCTGACACCCTCCCCCGCAAGGGGGGAGGGGCTGCAAAAAGAAAACCCTCGCCCCTTGCGGGAGAGGGTGCTGAGCGCCAGCGAAGCGGGAGAGGGGAGTTGGCCCGACCCCTTCTCATCTTCGCTCCACCAGAACCCGCCCGCGTCATCGCTGCCGTGCCCGATGGTCCGCCCATGCGGCTGACCTGGCGACGGGTCACGCGGAAGATCGTCAAATCCCAAGGTCCAGAACGCATCGCCCCTGAATGGTGGAACTTGAGCGAAGGTGAACGCCCCCGCGACTACTACCACATCGAAGACGAAGACGGCCGCCGCTACTGGCTGTTCCGCGATGGTCTCTATGGCGATGATGACGCCACACCACCAAAATGGTTCGTACACGGATTATCTGCATGACCACCTATGCTGAACTCTGCTGTGTGAGTAACTTCTCCTTCCTGCGCGGCGGATCGCACGCGGAGGAACTGGTGATGCAGGCGAAGCATCTCGGCATTTCAGCGATTGCCGTAACCGATCACAATAGTTTGGCTGGCGTGGTACGCGCCCATGGTGCGGCGAAGGATGGGGGCTTGAGGTTTGTGGTGGGGTGCAGGCTGGAGCTTCAAGTCCAACACCCCCTCCCCCCTGCGGGGTACTCCCCCGGCTGCGCCGAGGGAGAAATTTCTCCCTTACGCGAAGCGTGGGGGAGTACGGCGAAGCCGGGAGGGGGTGTATCAACCATCTCCCTATTCTGCTACCCCACAACCCGCGCCGCCTATGGCCGTCTGTGCCGCCTGCTCACCTTGGGCCAGCGCCGCGCCATCAAGGGGGAATGCCACATCACCTTTGAAGATGTCTGTGACCACCAGCATGGCATGATCTTCGCCTTGCCCCACGCCCACATCGAACACCTCGCTTACATCAAGCAACACCTGAAAGCTCCACTCTATGTCGCCCTGTCCTGCCGTTACGATGGCCGCGATAAAACCCGCCTGGCCCACGCCGCCGCTGTTGCCCGCACGCACAAAACCCCGCTCATCGCCACCAATGACGTGCTCTACCACCACGCGGCGCGCCGCCCCTTGCAAGACATACTCACCTGCATCCGCGAAAAAACCTTGATTACGGAAGCGGGCTTCAAACTCGAAGCCAATGCCGAGCGTCATTTGAAAACGCCAGACGAAATGGAGCGTCTCTTTCGCAACTATCCCGAAGCTCTATCCAACACGCTGAAAATCGCCAAGGCCTGCGCCTTCTCGCTCGACGAGCTGCGCTATGAATACCCGGAAGAACCTGTCCCCAAAGGCATGGACCCGCAGAAATATCTCGAACACCTCGCATGGGAAGGCGCGCAGGAGCGCTATCCCCAAGGCGTTCCCGCCAAAGTCAAAACCAATATCGTCAAAGAACTGGTGCTGATACAAAAGCTGAACTACGCGCCCTACTTCCTCACCGTCTACGACATCGTGAAATTCGCGCGCAGTCGCGAAAAACCCATCCTTTGCCAGGGCCGCGGATCTGCTGCCAATTCCACCGTGTGCTATTGCATTGGCATCACGGCGGTTGACCCCAACCAGATCGACCTCCTCTTCGAACGCTTCATTTCAGAAGAGCGCAAGGAACCACCCGACATCGACGTCGACTTCGAACACGAACGCCGCGAAGAGGTGATCCAATATCTTTATGAACGCTACGGTCGCGAACGCGCTGGTCTTGCCGCCACCGTCATCACCTATCGGGGTCGTTCAGCATTGCGTGAAGTGGGCAAGGTCATGGGCCTCTCGGAAGACGTGACGGGCGCACTTGCAGGCAGTGTGTGGGGCATGATGCCGGAGGAGATGCAGGAAAAACGCCTGCGTGAAATCGGGCTTGACCCGGATGATGTACTGCTGTCCCGCGTGTTGGAACTGACAAATGAAATCGCAGGCTTCCCGCGCCACCTCTCACAACATGTGGGCGGCTTTATTCTCACGCGCGAGCGCTTGGACGAAACCGTGCCCATCGGCAATGCCGCCATGGACGACCGCACCTTCATCGCCTGGGACAAGGACGACATTGATACCCTCGCCATGCTGAAGGTTGATGTGCTGGCACTGGGCATGCTCACCTGCATTCGCAAAAGTTTTGAATTGATCGAGCAGTGGTATGGCCTCCACTTCAACCTCGCCACCGTGCCGCGTGAAGACAAGGCGGTTTACGACATGCTGTGCAAAGCGGATTCGCTTGGCGTGTTTCAAGTCGAATCCCGTGCGCAGATGAACATGTTGCCGCGCTTGAAGCCGCGCTGCTTTTATGATCTCGTCATTGAAGTCGCCATCGTCCGCCCCGGTCCCATTCAGGGTGATATGGTGCATCCATATTTGCGCCGCCGCGACGGTTTGGAACCCGAACATTACCCTTCGCCTGACCCGGCCTTTGGGGACCCCGATGAATTAAAGCAGGTACTGGGCCGGACCAAGGGTGTGCCATTGTTTCAAGAGCAAGCCATGAAACTCGCCATGGTGGCCGCAGAATTCACACCGGGCGAACTCAATGAACTCCGCAAAGCCATGGCAACGTTTCGCCGTCGCGGCACCATTGGGCGGCTTGAACAAAAAATGGTGAGCCGCATGGTTGAGCGCGGCTATGACGCCACCTTTGCCGCCCGCTGCTTCAACCAGATCAAAGGCTTTGGCGAATACGGCTTCCCCGAAAGCCACGCCGCAAGCTTTGCCCATCTGGTTTACGTGTCGTCCTGGCTGAAGTGCCACTACCCGCAGGTGTTTTGCTGCGCACTGCTGAACTCGCAGCCGATGGGTTTCTATGCGCCAGCACAAATCGTGCGGGATGCGAGGGAGCACGGCGTGGATGTGTTGCCGCCGGATGTTTCGTTCTCACACTGGGACTCAACACTCGAAAAGCAGGGGCGAGTTGTAAGGCTGGGCTTGAGAGAGGTGGATGGGTTGAAGGAGGGAGATGTTGCTTGTCTTTCCCCTCTCCCCTTGCGGGAGAGGGTGCTGAGCGTCAGCGAAGCGGGAGAGGGGCGAGGGTTAAGTGATCTCAACCTCCCCATCCCTGCCCTCGAAAAGCTCGCCGCTGCCGATTGTTTCCGCTCCCTCGGCCTAGATCGTCGCGCTGCCTTGTGGGAGGTGAAAGCCCTGACCAAATCCAAACCCCTGCCGCTCTTTGCCTATGCCGATGAAAAAGATCAGGGTACGGAACAATCTGTTACCCTGCCGGAAATGCCATTGTCCGAGCATGTGGTGAATGATTATCAAACCCTGCATCTCTCACTCAAAGCCCACCCCATGGAATTCATGCGCGCGCGACTTAACGCTGAACGCGTCACCGATAACCAAGCGCTGAAAGCCACCAAGCACGATCGCAACGTGATTGTTGCAGGTGTGGTACTGGTGCGCCAGCGCCCAGGTTCCGCCAAGGGGGTTGTCTTCCTCACACTCGAAGATGAATTTTCAGTCTGCAATGTGGTGATCTGGCCTGATGTGCTGGAGGCTTATCGCGCCACGGTGATGGGCGCACGTTTGATGGCCATCAAAGGCCGTGTGCAAAAGCAGGGTGACATCATTCATGTCGTTGCCAACACCATCGAAGACAAAACCCATTGGCTGGCGGAACTGACCGAAGACGGAATTACAATGCGAGGAAGTTTGGCACGGGCCGACGAAGTGAAAAAACCGGGGCCAGACCCTGCAAACTATCAACAAAGCTCAACCCGGCATCCCCGAAACATCAAAGTGATGCCGAAGTCACGCGATTTTCATTAGCGCAACCCCGAGACTCGGCGTCGTCGCGGCCTCGCCCGGCATTGACACATAAGGCTCGGTGACTTCAGCCAGTTCAATCACACCAGCTGCAACCAGTTCATCAACACGCGCCTTGAAGCCGCCATCCCACAACACACATTTCACCGTCAAGACAACAGCGCCACCGACAGCACAAATCCGGATCAACTCATCCAACCCCTCAACCCCCACATGGCCGGAGGTAAACACACCCGCAGAAATCACCCCGGCATAGGCCCCGTTCTCGAATGGCAAAGGGCCGCCCAGCGCCAAAACATGATAATCAGTATACAGATTTTTTGTCCGTGCAATGTCCAGCATGCCCTTGGAAATATCAAGCGCCTCCACTTCCGGGTAACCCAGTGTTTGCAGCCACTGTCCGATCAACCCCGTTCCAGCCCCCGCATCCAGCACAGGAGCGGCTCCCCGCATCACATGCCGCGCAAACAGGGCCACGCAAGCTTGCGGATGTTGATAACCTGCCTCAGCCATCTCACCATCGTAACTTTCGGCCCATTTATCGTAGAGTGCTGCCACATCTTCAGCATCCTTGGCGCCATAGACCGCTCCCAGATATCCAGCGTGTTTCGCCATGCTCTTCCCATTTCCGTTTTTCCCATGTTAGCCTGCAAGCCATGACACCGACAGAAGAAATTGAAGTCCGCACACGCATTGCCGACATGGCCTCGCTCCGACATCACAAAGGCCCGATCATCCGTCTGGGTGGCCTCACCAACCGCGTGTATCGCATCGGTGAACATGTGTTGCGCATCCCCGGTGCTGGGACTGAGGAATACATCAATCGTGCCAACGAGGCCGCTTCTGCCCACATCGCAGCCAAAGCAGGTGTCAGTCCTGCCGTACTGCATGCCGATCCGAAATCAGGAATCATGGTGACGGCCTATGTTGAAGCTACCACTATGACGCCTGAGAACTTCAATCATCGCTTGGGCGCACCGGCCCGGGCAGGCATGGCGCTGCACAAGCTTCACACATCAGGCGATGTATTTCCGTTCCGCTTCGAACTTTTCGCCATGATCGATGAATATTTGAACGTGCTCTCTACCAAGACTGTTCAATTGCCCGATGGCTACACGCAAGTCGTCCGCGAAGCCGAAACAGTCCGTAAAGCCCTCGCCAAAAGCCCAGCCCCTCTCACCCCCTGCCACTGCGACCCGCTGTGCGAAAATTTTCTCGACGACGGCAGCCGCATGTGGATCGTTGATTGGGAATACTGCGGCATGAACGACCCGATGTGGGACCTGGGCGATCTCTCGGTTGAAGGCAACTTCTCCCACGAACAGGACCTCGAGATGCTCTATGCCTACTTCAACAACGAACCACCGCGCCAAGACTACGCCCGCATGATCATCTACAAGGCCATGTGCGACTTGTTATGGACCCTTTGGGGCCTCATCCAACACGCCAACAATAATCAAGCCGATGATTTCCAGGCCTATGCGCTGAACCGCTTTGACAGGTGCAAGCGGCTGATGGGATCGAGCGATTTTGCGGGGCATATCAACACACTTTAGCTTCTCCCTCATCCCCCTTCGGGACCTTCTCCCGTTCGAAGTAACGGGCGAAGGCCAGTTGAGTTAGCCTTCTCCCGCATTTCGCGCGGGAGAAGGTGGCCGAAGGCCGGATGGGGGACATCACACCCACCGCACCGCATAAACCTGCGGCAGCGTGCTTGACACTTGCGCCCATTCATCGCCGCTGTTCTCACTCACCCACACATTGCCCGTGGTCGACCCCATGGCCAGCTTCTCACCGCTATCGTCAATCGCGAGACCATGCCGGAACACCACGTCATAGGCATTCTTCTGCGGCAGCCCTTTTTTCAAACTCTTGAACGTCTTGCCGCCATCGCGTGTGCGCGTGACGACCAGTGCGCCATCAACGGGAATACGTTTCTCATCCTTGATTCCCGGCACAAACCACACCGTGTCACCGTCTTGCGGATGCACCACCACGCCGAAGCCAAAACTTGAAGGTTTGGCTTTCACCTCAGTCCATTTCACGCCGCTGTTCACGGATTTGAAAATACCGCAGTGATGCTGCACCCACATTTTCTCAGGCTCGGTCAAACACTGCACCATCATGTGGGGGTCTTGCGCATCCGGGTTAAAGCGCTCTTCTTTCGGACCCATGTCATAGCTCATGCCATGGGCGGTTTGCGCCCATGTGGTGCCACCATCTTTTGTCACCCAGGCGCCTCCACAAGAAATCGCAACACGCACCGTTCTGGAATCACGGGGGTCAACGCAAATCGAATGTATCCCCGGAATATCCGCACCGCCACCCATCCACTTGTTGCGGTCGGGGTGTCGCCATAACGACTCCATCAGTTCCCACGTCGCACCCCGGTCGCGCGAACGAAACAGCCCGCCCGGCATGGTTCCACACCACAGCTCGTCCTTGCCACCCACTTCCAACGCCCAGATCAACTGCGTGGCCCAGTTAACGTCGCGGCCCCAACCGTCTTTATCCACCAGACCCTCCGGCTTCTCTGGATATTTGGGCGTGGCAATTTCCACCCATTTCTTTTTGCCTTTGTCTCTGCGATGCAATTTGATGCCGAAGTGCCCGTGGTTGAGTGCGGCATAATCCGTGCCATCGCGCGGGTCGCGCAACATCAGCGTCACGTTATCACCGACAAAGTGCTGGTCCGAAATTGTCCAGCCGCCCCGCGCCTTGGTCGCTTCAAACAGACCTTTGCGCGTCGAGATCATCACAGTTTTTTGCATATGTCTCACCCTCCTGATAGCGCCTGCATGACCCACACTTCATCGTCAGGCTGCACTGCGTCTGATTGTTTGGCGCGGTCGGCAATGGCCAGGCCATTCACCAAAATGCGCATGTGCTTGCGAAGTTCGCGCTGATCATCCAGCACATAGGTTTCAAGCCGTGGATGCGCGGTAAAAACTTCGTCCAAAACCTGCCGGACAGTCGAACCGCCAGCCGCCATTGACGGGCAATCCACATGCCGTCGCAAGTTCGCGGTGAAATGAACCCGTACCATGCGACAATGCTATCACCTCCCCACGCTTTGACAAGTCGTCGGCAAAGCGCCATTTCACATGTCATGAAACGCCGCGCATTCGTTCTGTTTCCCTTCCTGGCTTTGCCTGTGCATGCCCACTCGGTGAAATCAGCCAACATCAAGATCGGTCACGCTTGGGCCTTGCCGGGAGCGGCGGGGCAAGACGGTCAGTGTTTTATGCCATTGCTGAATACAGCACCCGAGGCCGATGCTTTGGTGGCAGCACGGTCCGACATGTGCTCCTTCATCGAACTCCGTCGCAATGCCCGTTATGACCATCCGGCAGAAGCAGAATTTAAACTGGAGCAAAACAAACCCATCGCCATGCGCCCGCAAGCCGTTCATTTGCGCCTCGCGGGACTGCGCCAAGACCTGAATTTAGAAGGCCGCTTCAAACTCATTCTGGATTTTCTGAATGCGGGCGAAGTCGAGCTTGAAGTCTACGTCGAAAAAACGCCCGGAGAATAAAACTTGAAAGCCAAGGTCACATGGATCAACGGTCGCGCTTTTCTGGGTGAGTCAAGCTCAGGCCATGCTGTTGTCATGGACGGAGCACCAGACGCAGGCGGCCGCAACATTGGTGTGCGCCCCATGGAAATGTTGCTGCTGGGATTGGGCGGTTGCACCGCATTCGACGTCGTCATGATCCTCGAGAAAGCCCGTGAAAAAATCACGGGCTGCGAAGTGGAACTGGAGGCTGAACGTGCCGCTGAAGACCCGAAGGTTTTCACCGCCGTAAAACTCATTTACACCTTCAAGGGCCACGACCTCAAACCAGCAATGGTGGAACGCGCGGTCAAGCTGTCCGCGGACAAGTATTGTTCCGCCTCAAAAATGTTCGAATTGAGCGCCAAGCTGGAACATGAATGGAAAATTATCGCAGCATAGTATTCGGCCTCGCACTCATGGCATTCACGGTGCCAAGCAACGCCACTGATAAACCCAGAGCCCCTCAAGCCTTGGACGGCCCCACCATCATCAAGGTGTTTGACGGTAAATCAGTCACCGGTGTCTATGCTGACAAAACCCCGGTGCGAGAAAGCTATGACACGGGTGGCGGCATGAATTACTGGGACCCCTACCGCACAACGACGGGCACATGGTCGGTCGTTAACAATCAACTCTGCACGTTTTATAATGACGCTGAAATGACTGGTGGTTGCTTTCGCGTTGAACAGGTGAGTGCCAACTGTTTTGACTACTATGCTGTGGCGACTTCCACCACCGAAGCTCTGACGCCCAGTGACAAGCCCCGCTATACCGCAAGGGCATCACTCGATGGCATCCCTGAAACCTGCCCGGACGAACTGGCGGTTTGACGCTGTTACAGTATGGATTATGCTGTGGGGATGGAAAACCCTGTTGATCTTCTTCTCCCCCTTTCCTTAGGTGTCGGCCTTGCAGCTGCGGCGGGCTTTCGCGTGTTCCTGCCACTGCTCGCCATGGGCCTTGCCGTCAAAGCTGGTTACATGCCCATTACAGAAAGCTTCAACTGGATTGCCACAACACCTGCCTTGTTGATGTTGGCCATTGCCGCAGTGGCAGAAATCATCGCTTACTATATTCCGGTTTTCGACAACCTGCTTGATGGATTGGCAACCCCAACAGCCATCGGTGCGGGCGTTGCCATGACCTATGCTGTCATGGGCGACATGCCGCCCATGCTGAAGTGGACCCTCGCCATTATCGCCGGTGGAGGGGCCGCAGCAGCCACCCAAAGCGCCACAACAGTGTTGCGCGGGGCCTCAACTGTCACAACGGCGGGACTTGGCAACCATGCCGTGGCCACCGGAGAGATTTTTGGCGCTGTCGCCATGTCACTGCTCGCCATCGTGTTTCCCTATGTGGCACTGATTGCAGCACTCGTATTCATCTACATCGCATGGCGCATCGTCATGAAATTGCGCAGGCGCGAAATGGCGGGTCCTTAAGCGGTCTCGCGCTTGAAGTATTCAATCGTCGTTTTCAATCCGTCAGCCAAAGCCACGTGGGGCTGCCACCCCAGCTGTTGAAGGGCGAGAGAAATATCAGGGCGTCTCTGTTTCGGGTCGTCTGGCGGCAAATCCCCAAAGACAAGTTTGGATTTAGACTGTGTCAATGCCAGCACCAGCTCCGCCAATTCCATGACGGTCATTTCATGAGGATTGCCAAGATTGACTGGCCCCGCTACCTGGCTTCCCATCATCGCACAGAGTCCGTCGACCACGTCACTGACATAGCAAAACGACCGTGTTTGAGTGCCTTCGCCGTAGATCGTGATGTCCTGATTTTTCAAGGCTTGCACAATGAAGTTTGAAACCACGCGGCCATCCTGCGGGTCCATGTTCGGGCCATAGGTGTTGAAGATCCTGGCGATTTTCGTATCAACGCCTCGCGTCCGTTTGAAATCAGCACAAAGTGTTTCAGCGGCGCGCTTGCCCTCATCATAGCAACTGCGCACTCCCACCGGGTTGACATGTCCCCAGTCTGTTTCCAGCTGCGGGCTCGTGAGCGGGTCTCCATAAACCTCCGATGTTGAGGCCTGCAACAGCGGCACACCAAGGCTCTCGGCCAATTTCAACAGGTTGAGCGTTCCAATCACGTTGGTTTCCAACGTTCGAATGGGGTCGGCCTGATAGGTCGGCGGTGAGGCCGGGCATGCCATGTTGAAGATGAAATCAACCCGGGCAGAAAGCGGGTCAACCACGTCCTGTTCGACAAATTCAAACCGATTGGATCCGGCAAGACGGCTCAGATTTTTGCGTCGTCCCGTAAACAGATTGTCAACGCAAACCAATTCGTGGCCTTCGCCGTGCAGCCGCTCACACAGGTGTGACCCGATGAAACCTGCCCCGCCAGCCACCATAATACGCATTCTCAAACCCCGTCCCTGATCGTCAAATCACACCACCGCCGATTCTGATCCTATCGTAGTTCCGTTAATGCTTCTTCCCGGTGTCAGTGGCGTCAAGAGGCGCGTGTTGTGCAATAAACGAGCGTTCTGCCGCCAAACCCCGCCATTCATCCCCGTCATCCATAAAAATAAGGGTGAGCGGGCCGTGATAGCGCCCACGTTGTGCAGCGTCCAGACACCGGGCAAAATCCTGCTGATCCAACGTCAAACCCGCGGCAAACCCCGCCTTGGCGTGGCACAATTGCGCCCGCGAAAATATCGACGCCAGATCATCATACTTGGAAAGCCCTGACCAATTTCCGGTGTCAGCCATGAAGCCCAAGTCAGGTACATGGTCCAAGACATGATGCACGGCGGTGGGCGTTGAAAGCAGATCATGCCAATTTTCTGTGACAACTTTCACACCATGCTTTTTGCCAGCCTCAACCATCTCCCGCAAACCTTCAACCGATAGCGCCAATGATGCAACAGTGGGTGGCGCTTTCCCCGCAATGATCCGTACGTGTTCTGCCTTCAATAAAGACGCCGCTTCGATCCACGACAACATCCACGCCTTGTCACGGGCAAGCGTGGCGGGGTTGGTCAAATCACCGTCGTCGATCAGCAAGGTCTGAATCACAACACCCGCAGCGCTAAAGGCCGTGGCAACGCCCCGCAGATAGGCAGGATCAAGTGCGCCCAAATGAAAATGACAAATCTCGCAACGAAAATAACCGCGCGCCGCAAGTTCAGCCGGCAACTGAAAAATGTCAAACCCACCAGCGCCCCATGTATCCGATTTTTTGAAGGGAGCAGTATCACCCGGCCCATTGGCAAAAGAATATCCGAGATGGTGATGAAGGCTCCAGGTGGAAACGGCGATGGGGTTTTGCATGGCTTCATGAAAGCACGAACCGCCAAAAACACAAAACCCGCCGACCATTTCTGGTCAGCGGGTTTGTTGTGATTGATCAATGAATGAAGGAACTGTGTTTTGCAGGCCTGGCGGCGACCTACTCTTCCGCGTCTTAAGACGAAGTACCATTGGCGCTGGAGCGATTTACGGCCGAGTTCGAGATGGGATCGGGTATGGACACTCCGCCAACACTTACACTTTCTCCGCCAACCATGTCTTGATCAAAGACTGGTAAGGGACATCCCGTTTGTTGGCGGCTATCTTGATGCGTTCAAGCAAACCATTGGGCAGGCGCAATGAAATGGACGTGGATGACGGCTTCAAGTTTGGCAAGTTGATCTGCTTTGCCTTGGACCAATCCAGATACTCAGTTGAGTCATGGCTTTCCCAGAATTTGCGTTCTTCAGCTTCATTCTGAAATTTAGGAATCGCTTTCATTGTTGTTCTCCAAGATATCTTGTTCTTTTCGATTCATCGGTCGGGCCGAAATAATTCGGATCAAAGTGTCGTTGCTTCGTAGAGTGAAAGTCACCAGCAAAAATCGACCCGTGTCGGTCAAGCCAAGAGCATGCATGCGGGCCTCCTCCTGACTATGCCGTGGGTCGGGCAGCATCAGCAGCGGAGAATTAAAAAATACCTGCTCTGCCTCAGCTTGACTGACGTGGTGTTTGTCAGCACTTTTGCGGGAATTTCCCGCATCCCAATCAAAACCGAAGATCGATTGCCAATCAATCATCGGTGTATATTACCATAATATACAACAAATGCAAGACTCGCAAAACACAAAACCCGCCGGAGCATCTCTGCTTCGGCGGGTTTGTTGTAATTGATCAATGAACGAAGGCGCGATTTTGCTTTCGCAAAACGCTGTTCTGTTTTTCGCAGGCTTGGCGGCGACCTACTCTTCCGCGTCTTAAGACGAAGTACCATTGGCGCAGGAGCGATTTACGGCCGAGTTTGAGATTGCGTTGTAAATGATCGGGGTACTCAAACATATGGCCAACGACGCTGCCAATCCAATTCTACCATTACACGCTTGTTGGCTTCGCCATTCCAATTAACATTGAAGCCAGCAGTGCGCATGCTATCTGAAATTTCTTTAGCTATATCAACGGCACTGTATTGATCACTAGCTGACCCATACGCAAACGCTAGTTCCCCACCGCCGACAACATGCTCAGTGTCTTGTTGATGGAAGAATGCGTAACCCCGCGCTTTACGACCCATTGATTCAAAATTCTCTATCTCTTCCCCAATTTCGGCATGCCCGCAGGTTTGACAACAAGCGAAATTTTGACGCGTTACAATTCCT
>JANOPL010000051.1:0-6005 GCA_031421835.1 Hyphomicrobiales bacterium
TGAGACCTCAGACAAACCTCGCGCTCTCACTTGAGGGAGCAGGGGACAGGCTTAGAACTATGGAGACACAAGTGTCCATCAGGTCAAACCGGTGTGATGGGGCAACCCTGATCACCTAAATGGAGAAGAGCACGTGGAAAAAGCTGAGAAAAAACAGCTCGTCGCGACGTTCAACGAAGTGGCTAAAACCGCTGGCGTGATCGTGGTGGCCCACAACAAAGGCTTGACTGCGAACCAGGTCCTCGACCTGCGGAACAAGATGGCCAAGGCGGGCGCAACCATCAAGGTTGTGAAGAACCGTCTTGCAAAAATTGCTCTTGAAGGCACTGACGCCAACGGAATTTCAAATCTGTTCGAAGGCCCCACCATGGTGGCTTACGGCTCAGATCCCGTTGCGGCACCAAAGGTTGTAGCTGACTTCGCAAAGGCCCACGAAAAACTCGTGGTTCTCGGCGGATCGCTCGGCAAGACCGTCATGGATGCCAATGGTGTCAAAGCACTTGCAGAACTGCCCTCGCTGGATCAGCTCCGGGGCAAGCTTATTGGTCTTATGCAGGCACCTGCGACGAAAATCGCTGGCGTTCTGGCGGCTCCGGCCGGCCAATTGGCGCGCGTCTTCAATGCTTATGCAACCAAGTAATTTTTGTATTTGTTGAACATCTAACAACCGACTTTAGAAAAGAGAGTAACTCACATGGCTGATCTTGCCAAAATCGTAGACGACCTGTCCGCATTGACAGTTTTGGAAGCTGCTGAGCTGTCCAAGATGTTGGAAGAAAAGTGGGGCGTATCTGCTGCCGCTCCCGTTGCTGCTGCTGCCGCAGCTGGTCCGGCTGCTGCCGCTGCTGAAGAAAAGACTGAATTCACAGTCATGCTTACCGCCGCTGGCGATAAGAAAATTGAAGTGATCAAGGAAGTTCGCGCAATCACAGGCCTCGGCCTGAAGGAAGCCAAGGACCTCGTTGAAGGCGCTCCAAAGGCTGTGAAGGAAGGCGTCAACAAGAAAGACGCTGAAGACATGAAGAAGAAGCTTGAAGCGGCTGGTGCCAAGGTCGAGCTGAAGTAATTAATGCATCGTCGGCAGCGGACTTTTCGTTCGCTGCCGGTGATGAAGTTTGTTTGTAACGGTTTGGTCGATGGCCCAGTGAAGCGGGGGCCTTCGAGCAAGCCGTTCGGTTCGTCTATTGGGGCGGATCAAACGTAGAGATTAGACAGGGAAAAAAATACATGGCCGATACCCGTACCATTGCAAGCCGCAAGCGCATCCGCAAAGTGTTTGGCAAAGGCATTGAAGTTGCCGAAATGCCAAATCTCATTGAGGTGCAACGCGAATCCTACGAACAGTTTCTTCAAATGAAGGAGCCTGCTGGCGGTCGCATAAATGACGGCTTGCAGTCGGTATTCAAATCAGTATTCCCGATCACAGATTTTGCCGGACAAGCAGTGTTGGAATTTGTGCGTTATGAATTTGAGCAACCCAAGTTTGACGTGGATGAATGCCAGCAACGCGGCATGACGTTTGCTGCACCGTTGAAGGTGACGCTGCGCCTGATCGTGTTTGAAATTGATCCGGACACGCAAGCAAAGTCGGTCAAGGACATCAAGGAACAGGACGTTTACATGGGCGATATTCCGCTCATGACCAAGAACGGCACCTTTGTTGTGAACGGCACCGAGCGCGTTATCGTTTCGCAAATGCATCGCTCACCTGGCGTGTTCTTTGATCATGACAAGGGCAAGAGCCATTCGTCGGGCAAGATCCTGTTTGCAGCCCGCGTTATTCCTTACCGTGGTTCGTGGCTCGATTTCGAGTTTGACCACAAGGACATGATTTTCGCGCGTATCGACCGTCGCCGCAAATTGCCTGTGACGACGCTGCTTTATGCTTTGGGCATGCAGGGCGAAGAAGTTTTACATTCATTCTACAAGTCCGTTCCCCACAAGATGGTGAAGGACGGTTGGACGACGCCTTACAGCGCTGATCGCTTCAAGGGTATCAAGCCACAAACGGATTTGATTGATGCCAAGACTGGCCAGGTTGTGGTTGAAGCAGGCAAAAAGATCACGCCACGTCTGGCCCGCAAGATTGCTGAAGACGGCACCAAGGAATTGCTGGCAAAAGATGAAGACCTTTACGGCCAATATCTGGCTGACGAATTAGTCAACACATCAACAGGTGAAATCTACGCTGAAGCCGGCGATGAAATCACTGACAAGACTTTGGCTGCGCTGAAAGAGCAAGGCTTCAAGGAACTCAACATTCTTGACATCGACCACATCAACACCGGTGGATATGTGCGTGGCACGTTGAAGGCCGACAAGGTTGAATCCTATGAGCAAGCGCTCATCGAAATTTACCGCGTCATGCGCCCGGGTGAACCGCCAACACGTGAAGGTGCGGAAGCACTGTTTAACGGCTTGTTCTTCGACCAGGAGCGTTATGATCTCTCGGCTGTTGGCCGCGTGAAAATGAACATGCGTCTTGAGCAGGATGTTCCGGACACGGAGCGCGTGTTGCGCAAGGAAGACATCCTTGAAGTCATCAAGGTTCTGCATAACTTGCGTGACTCAAAGGGTGAAGTCGACGACATCGACCATCTGGGCAACCGTCGTGTGCGCTCGGTCGGCGAGTTGATGGAAAATCAATATCGCTTGGGGCTCGTGCGTATGGAACGTGCGATCAAGGAACGCCTGTCGTCGGTCGATATCGACACGGTGATGCCGCATGACTTGATCAACGCCAAGCCAGCTGCTGCTGCTGTGCGTGAGTTCTTCGGTTCATCACAGCTTTCGCAGTTCATGGACCAAACCAACCCGTTGTCTGAAATCACCCACAAGCGCCGCCTTTCGGCACTTGGGCCTGGTGGTTTGACACGTGAACGCGCTGGCTTCGAAGTCCGCGACGTTCACACAACGCACTATGGTCGTATCTGCCCGATTGAAACGCCGGAAGGTCCGAACATTGGTTTGATCAACTCGCTGGCGACTTACGCCCGCGTCAACAAGTATGGCTTCATCGAAACGCCATACCGCAAAGTTGTAAATGGCCAAGTGACGAATGACGTGAAGTATCTGTCGGCTATCGAAGAAGGCAAATACTATATCGCGCAGGCCAACGTGGCTTTGACCAAGGACGGCAAGTTCGCCGACGAAATGGTATTGGTGCGTAAGTCTGGCGACGTGTTGCCGGTTCCGGCTGATCGCGTTGACTATGCTGACGTATCGCCAAAGCAAATCGTCTCGGTTGCTGCTGCACTTATTCCGTTCCTCGAGAACGACGACGCCAACCGCGCCTTGATGGGCTCTAACATGCAGCGTCAGGCCGTTCCTTTGGTGCGTTCATCCGCACCATTGGTTGGCACGGGCATGGAAAGTGTCGTGGCTCGCGATTCAGGCGCTGCTATTACCGCACGCCGCACCGGCATCATCGACCAGGTGGACGCCAAGCGTATTGTTATTCGCGCGACGGAAGAAACCGACCCGACAAAGCCCGGCGTTGACATTTTCACACTGTCGAAATTCCAACGCTCGAACCAATCGACCTGCATCAATCAGCGTCCGCTGGTGCGTGTTGGCGACGTGGTACAGGCCGGCGAAATTATCGCCGACGGTCCATCGACGGAATTGGGTGATCTTGCTCTTGGCCAAAACGTGCTCGTCGCGTTCATGCCTTGGAACGGTTATAACTTCGAAGACTCCATTCTGTTGTCTGAGCGCATCGTGAAAGACGACGTGTTCACCTCCATCCACATCGAAGAATTCGACGTGATGGCGCGCGACACCAAGCTGGGGCCTGAAGAAATCACCCGCGATATTCCAAACGTGGGTGAAGAATCGCTCCGCAACCTGGACGAAGCTGGCATTGTTTACATCGGTGCTGAAGTGAAGCCTGGTGACATCCTCGTCGGCAAGATTACACCAAAGGGCGAAAGCCCAATGACGCCAGAAGAAAAACTTCTGCGCGCCATCTTCGGTGAAAAAGCCTCTGACGTTCGCGACACCTCACTGAAGCTGCCGCCCGGCGTTTCTGGTACGGTTGTTGAAGTGCGCGTGTTCAACCGCCACGGTGTGGACAAGGATGAACGTGCGGTTTCAATCGAGCGCGAAGAAATTGAACGCTTGGCCAAGGACCGTGATGACGAACTCGCGATCCTCGACCGTAACTCCTATGGCCGCTTGAAGGACTTCCTCAACGGCAAGGTGGCAACAGCAGGTCCACGTGGCCACAAAATGGACGGCAAGATTGCGCCTGCCCAGCTTGATGATGTGCCACGTTCGCAATGGTGGAACATCACCCTTGGTAACGACAAGGCCATGGCCGAACTCGAAGCCATGAAGGTGCAGTATGACGAGTCTAAGAAGGGCCTTGAAAACCGCTTCATGGACAAAGTCGAGAAGCTGCAACGCGGCGATGAACTGCCACCCGGCGTCATGAAAATGGTCAAGGTCTTCGTTGCTGTGAAGCGCAAGATTCAACCCGGCGACAAAATGGCCGGACGTCACGGCAACAAGGGTGTGGTGTCCCGCATCGTGCCACAGGAAGACATGCCGTATCTGGCAGATGGTCAACCTGTCGACATCGTGTTGAACCCGCTCGGCGTTCCTTCGCGCATGAACGTTGGTCAGATCCTTGAAACCCATTTGGGTTGGGCCTGTGCCGGTATGGGCAAGAAGATTGGTCAGATGCTGGAGGTCTACAAGGACACCCAAAAGTCGAAGCCGGTCCGTGATGGCTTGCATGCGATCTACGGCAACAATGCCGAGCTTGATGCGCTCGACGACAATCAAATCGTCGAATACGCCGAGGGTCTGCGCAAGGGTGTTCCCATTGCAACGCCTGTGTTCGACGGTGCAAACGAATCTGACATCGCCAAGATGTTGACGGATGCGGGCCTTGCCACGTCAGGTCAAATTGACCTTTACGACGGCAAGACCGGCGACAAGTTCGACCGTCAAGTGACTGTGGGCTACATCTATATGTTGAAGCTGCACCACTTGGTGGACGACAAGATCCACGCCCGTTCGATTGGTCCTTATTCGCTCGTCACGCAGCAGCCGCTGGGTGGTAAGGCGCAGTTTGGTGGTCAGCGCTTTGGTGAAATGGAAGTCTGGGCGCTTGAAGCTTATGGTGCAGCTTACACGCTGCAGGAAATGCTCACGGTCAAGTCCGACGACGTTGCTGGCCGTACAAAGGTTTATGAAGCCATTGTGCGCGGCGATGATGCGTTTGAAACCGGCATTCCCGAAAGCTTCAACGTGCTTGTCAAGGAAATGCGTTCGCTCGGCTTGAACGTGGAATTGCAGAATGGGGCCGCGATCGTGGCACCGGACGCACCCGCGCAAGCTGCTGAATAAATATAAAAGTGATTAGCCACCATATTACCGTCATTCCCGCTTTCGCGGGGATGACGCGATATAGATGAATTAGAATTTGGACTTTTAAGGAGCCACCATGAACCAAGAGGTCATGAACGTCTTCAACCCGGCGGTGCCGGCCCAGGTTTTCGACCAGATCCGCATTTCGATTGCGAGTCCGGAGAAGATCTTGTCGTGGTCGTTCGGCGAAATCAAAAAGCCGGAAACCATCAACTATCGCACGTTCAAGCCGGAACGTGACGGCTTGTTCTGTGCCCGCATTTTCGGACCTGTGAAGGACTATGATTGCCTCTGCGGCAAGTACAAGCGCATGAAGTACAAAGGCATCATCTGCGAAAAGTGCGGCGTTGAAGTCACGCTGTCGAAGGTGCGGCGTGAACGCATGGGCCACATTGAGCTTGCGGCACCGGTTGCACACATCTGGTTTCTGAAGTCGGTTCCATCGCGCATCGCCACATTGTTGGACATGACGTTGAAGGATATTGAGCGCGTTCTCTATTTCGAAAACTACATTGTGCTTGAACCGGGCCTTACACCTTTAAAGCTGTATCAGCTGATGGGTGAGGGTGATTACCTTAAGGCTCAAGAAGACTATGGCGATGACAGCTTCACCGCTGGCATTGGCGCTG
>JANOPL010000052.1:0-10264 GCA_031421835.1 Hyphomicrobiales bacterium
CGGCAGCTGTGTGGTTCATGCACCGCGCCAACATCGCGAGGTTGCTGAAAGGCGAAGAACCAAAGTCATCTTTCTCCAAGAAAGCATGACCGCACCCAGCGACAACGAAAGATTGGCATGGCTGCGATTGGCCCGCACCGATGGCATTGGCCCGCAGACATTTCATAAACTGATCGCACGCTACAAGACAGCATCGCGCGCATTGGAGGCACTGCCTGAACTAGTCACCAAAGGTGGAGCGAAACGCGGGCTTAAAGTTTACGCTGAAGAACTGGCGCAAAAGGAAAACGAAGCTACGGCAAAAGCGGGCGCGCAATTGCTGTGCGCCTGTGAACTTCAATACCCGACGATACTTGGGAACATCGATGCAGCACCGCCCATCCTGTGTGTGTCGGGCAATCTCGCCCTGTTTCAAAAAACCAGCGTCGGCATTGTGGGTGCGCGCACAGCCTCCGCATCAGGCCGCAAGATGGCGCGCATATTGGCCCACGCCTTGGCCGAAGAAGGCTTCCTCGTCACATCAGGCCTGGCCCGCGGCATTGATACGGCGGCGCATGAAGCAGCAAAGCCCGCCCGCACCGCAGCAGTGATCGCAGCCGGCATTGATCATCTTTACCCACCGGAAAACGCCGAATTACAAAAAGCAATCGCCCGCGATGGAGTGCTGATCACGGAAATGCCCATCGGAACTGCTCCGCGTGCAGAACATTTTCCACGCCGCAACCGCATTATCTCTGGGCTTAGCCAGGTGGTCATCATCGTCGAAGCCGCGCTTCGCTCAGGCTCCCTCATCACGGCACGTTTCGCGAACGAACAAAACCGCGAAGTTTATGCCGTGCCGGGTTCGCCGCTGGACCCGCGCTGCGAAGGCACCAACAAGCTGATCAAAGAAGGTGCAAATATTCTGACCTCCGTCAACGACGTACTGGAGTTTCTGAACCGCGAAGTCACTCCCTTGCAAGCTATGCTGTTCGAACGCGAAACCGAACCGCTGTTACCGCCCGACGAAGACGCCGACGATACGACACGCCGCGAAATTATGGGGCTGCTATCAGTCAACGCCGTCGACATGGACGACCTGATCCGCGAAGCCAACTGTTCACCCGAAGCTGTCATGGCGGTGCTGCTGGAACTCGAAGTGGCGGGTCGGTTGACACGAAGTGCGGGGGGCATGGTAGCGTTGAAGGGGTGAAGGGCTGAAACTTGCTTTACTTTTTGTAACTTATAGATTACACTCGAAATCATGATTGAGGTAGTCAGTTCCGATGAATTCGAAAAATGGCTTCGAAAGCTAAGGGATTATCAAGCAAAAACAAGGATTGTTGCCCGCGTGGTAAGGTTGTCCGAGGGCAATCCGGGTGATGTAAAACCTGTAGGTGGGGGCATCAGTGAAATGCGCATTCACTACGGGCCGGGATATCGAATTTACTACGCTGAAATCCACGGCCAAATGGTTGTCTTGCTGGTGGGCGGCGACAAGACAACGCAACAAGAGGATATCGCGGACGCTAAAAGAATAGCGCTTCGCTGGAGTTTATAACGATGAAACCAGGATTCAAAAAATTTGATCCCATTGATTATCTGAAAACAGACGAGGAGATGGCACTCTTCCTCGAAGCTTGCTTCGAAGAAGCAGGTGACGACGCTGCCTTCATCGCCACCGCATTGGGCCATATTGCAAGAGCCAAAGGCATGTCCGAAATCGCCGCCGCAACGGGGCTGACGCGGGAGGGCTTGTATAAGACGCTGTCAAAAGACGGCAATCCAAGTTTCAGCGCGATCTTGAAAGTGATGAAGGCGCTGGGGTTGAAGTTGAAGCCGGAGGCGGCTTGAGAATTAATAATATTTAGTTTTGTAGAATCTTGCTGTTTGCTGCTGCAGAAAGCCCCAGCGTATAAGTATCCCAAAAGTGGTTGGCCTGTTTCAAATTCAACCGCCAATAATACTTGGGGCTCCAGTGTAAGCCGAGTACTGAAAGACAGGCTGCTTCAATTGCAGCACCACATAAAATCAAGGCGTCTCGAACCAAAAATGCATTTACTTCGGACGCAGCAGGATCTTCAAGAGAATGCGCAAGCCAATTGTCTCGTAATTTTTTCAATTTAGGTTTTAAGGTCGAGATATTTCTCTCATTCTCATCAATCCCATCAACCCAGCGAAAGAACCTTTGTTGGCAAAGTGAAGTGACTTTCAACGAAACATTCGTTTGAGAGATAACTGAACTCTGACTTGCGCTCGAAAGAAGAACTTCAAAAATGCGTTGATTCTTCAGAAGAAGCGCCACCCTTGGCAAAGACTGTCGATTTCGATTTCTGTTGTCGACCGAATCCATCATTCTTAGCAATGAAAGCACCGTCGCGTTTGCAAGGTGAGTTTGCAGAGACTTTACCGAAAACAACTCCGTTGTACTGTTCAAAAGCATATGAGTAGTGTGGCGATTTTCACCATCAGGAAAGCCGTTTAACCCTTCCCATATTGCCCACGCTGAAACCGCGTCAACAAAATCTGATCTCAGCCGATCAAGATGACCAGTCAATTCATTGATAACATCAGTGTTTAAGACATCTCTCACCCCAACCTCTTCAACGCCTCAGCCACTTTCGTCTTCCGCGCTTCCAGTTCCACTTTCAACTCCCGCGATTCATCCAGCACCTCTTGCGGGGCTTTGGCCACGAAGGCGGGGTTGTTTAGGCGGGCGTCGATTCCGGCCATATCCTTATCGATCTTCTCGGTCTCTTTGTTCAACCGCGCGCGTTCGGCTGCAAAGTCGATCGTGCCTTCCAGCGGCAGTGCAATCGTCGCTTCGTCCAACACCATTTGCGCTGAACTGTTCGGCACGTCGTCTTCGAATGTCAGCGAACTCAACCGCGCGAGACGCATGATCTCGGCTTCCCACGCATTGGCCCGGCGGCGGGTTTCTTGGCTTGCTGCGACCAACATGCAAGGGATTTTGGCACCCGCGTTGACGTTCATTTCTGCGCGCACTGAGCGCACCTCGGAAATCAGGCGGATCACCCAATTCATTTCAGCATCTGCCGCCGCATCGCCCAAGCCTTTGTATTCGGGCCATGTGGCGTCGATCAGCATGGTCTCGCGTTTTGCCGTTTGCCCCCACAACTCTTCGGTGATGAAGGGCATGAAGGGGTGCAGCAGAATGAAGATTTGTTCCAATACCCAAGCCGATGTGGCGCGGGTTTCGGCCTTGGCGGTTTCGTCGTCGCCGGTCAAAATCGGCTTCACCAATTCCACATACCAATCGCAAAACACGTTCCATGCGAATTGATAAAGCGCTGTGGCCGCTTCGTTGAATTTATAGTCCTCAATCGCCTTCGTCACGATGTCGCGCGTGCGGGCGGTTTCGCCGGTGATCCAGCGGTTGACCTGCACGCGGGCTGCCAGCGGGTCGTAGTTTTCATCCTTCGCAACGCCGTTCATTTCGGCAAAGCGCGTGGCGTTCCAAAGCTTGGTGGCGAAGTTGCGATAGCCTTCGACGCGGTGCTTCGACAATTTAATGTCGCGGCCCTGTGCGGCCATGGCGGCCAGCGTGAAGCGCAACGCATCAGCCCCAAACTTATCAACGATTTCGAGGGGGTCCATGACGTTGCCCTTCGACTTCGACATTTTCTGGCCCTTTTCATCGCGCACCAGCGCGTGAATATAGACCGTGTGGAACGGCACCTCGTGCATGAAATGCGTGCCCATCATCATCATGCGGGCCACCCAGAAGAAGATGATGTCAAAGCCGGTAACAAGAACGTCGGTTTTATAGTGGCGCTTCAACTCCGGCGTCTCATCGGGCCAGCCTAAAGTCGAAAACGGCCAGAGTGCGGATGAGAACCAGGTGTCGAGCACATCCTCATCACGGCGCAACTTTATACCAGCACCCGCTTGGGCTTGTGCTTCGGCTTCGGTTTCAGCAACGTAGAACTTGCCGTCCTCATCATACCACGCCGGAATTTGATGTCCCCACCAGAGTTGGCGCGAGATGCACCACGGCTGAATGTTGCGCATCCATTCGAAATAGGTTTTGTCCCAATTCGCCGGCACGAATTTGGTTTCACCCGTTTCAACAGCCGTGATGGCCTGCTTTGCCAACTCAGCGGCATTCACATACCACTGTGTCGTCAACATCGGCTCGATGACAACGCCCGAACGGTCGCCGTGGGGCTGCGCGATAATCTTGTCTTCTTTGCCGCGATAGAAACCCAGTTCCTCAATCTCTTTTAGTACCAGTTCACGCGCCTTGTATCGGTCCAAGCCATCGTAATGCTTGGGCACATTGTTTTCCGGCGTCGAGATCATCCGCGCCTTTTTGTCCATCAACACGATCAATGGAATGTTGTTGCGCTTGGCCACATGAAAATCGTTTTCGTCATGGGCACCGGTAATTTTCACCGCACCCGTGCCGAATTCCGGATCAGGATATTCATCGGCGATGATGGGGATCAAGCGTTCAGCAATCGGCAGGCGCACCAATTTGCCAATGAGGTTTTTATAGCGCTCGTCCGACGGATGAACGGCCACAGCACCGTCCCCCAACATGGTTTCAGGCCGCGTTGTGGAGATTACGATTTCGGAGATGCCATCGACTGGACCATCGGCCAAAGGATAAGCGAAGGACCACATGGCGCCCTTCACGTCTTTGGTTTCAACTTCAAGATCAGAGATGGCGGTTTCAAACACCGGATCCCAATTGACAAGGCGCTGATCCTTGTAAATCAGGCCATCCTTGTGAAGCTGCACAAACACTTTGACCACGGCCTTCGACAAGCCTTCGTCCATGGTGAAGCGTTCGCGTGACCAATCGCAGGTCGCACCCAAGCGCTTCAACTGGTTGATGATGGTGCCGCCGGATTCTTCTTTCCAATCCCACACGCGCTTTAAAAACGCTTCGCGGCCCATGGTTTTTCGGTCGGTTTTATTCTCGGCTTTGAGCAGGCGCTCGACTACCATTTGCGTGGCAATGCCCGCATGGTCAGTACCCGGTTGCCACAACACATCGCGGCCCCGCATGCGTTCAAAGCGGCAGAGAATATCCTGTATCGTGTTGTTGAGCGCATGGCCCATGTGCAGTGAGCCCGTCACGTTGGGTGGCGGAATGACAATGGTGTAGGGCTCGGCCTTGGGCTTGCGGCCAGGCTTGAAATAACCACCCTCCTCCCACTGCTTGTACAGGCGGGCTTCAATTTCGGCGGGGTTGAATTTGGTTTCGAGCGTCATGATCAGTCACAAATGATTTGGGTGTGACTGCCGTATAGCGATTAGACTCTGAGAAGGGAAGCTTACCGCCCTCTGCGCGCCACGCGCTGAATTTCTTCGCGCACCATGTCTTCAACGATGCTCGGAAGATTGGCGTCCAGCCACTGCTTCAGCATGCCGCGCAGCATATCCCGCGTCATCTCTTCCAGCGATCGGTCGCCCGTGGCGCGGGCCAGCAGCGCGTCGCTCAATTGCTGGAAAGCGTTTTCCGTCTGCGCTTCCGATTGGCGCGACATCAGCGGCCCTTCGAGGGCCGGTGGCACATAAGGCTGTTCATATCCATACGCCTGTTGTGGATATGGGTCAGGCGTTGAATAGTCGTAGTCCGGTTCCTCATCCTGCCATGGGGTGGGTGGCGGCAATGGTGCGTAGCGTACGTCTTCGCGCGCATCATCCTCCGAATAACTGGGGCGCAATCCGACGTCCCGCGGAGACAGCGACGGACGCGAGAGAATGCCTGAAAAATCACCTTTGACGGGAAGGGCGGGTTTCGCGCGTGGCGCTGCTTCAATCCGCTCCAACGCAGCTTTTTCGACTTTTTGCTGAATGCGGGTGCGAAGGTCTGGCAGAGATTCCGCAGGCTTTGGCTGTTGCGTATCGCCTGTTTCGACACCCATGCTGATGCGCATTTCGCGTAGCGCACCGCGCATCAGTGTGCCGCGCGCTTGCGACGTGGTACCGCCACTCAAGCTTTCAATGTCGGAGTCCACGGACTTCCGGATATTTGCCAACAAATCGTTGACTTTCACGTCAAACACACTGCCCCGCCTGCAATTCACCGCCTACATTGCTACAGGACCATAATGAATGCCAACGAGTCTGTCACGGGGAACAATACAGGTGTCGACAGTTCAATCCACGGTTTCGACGTCGTGACCGATCCACTTGTTTTTGACAGTGCTGTAATGTTCTGCAGGGTCATAAATATGCCCGCCAAGGCCCAAATGCCGCGACGTGAGTTTGCCCATGGCTTGCAGCAGCTGATACGATGATATCACTCTCGAATATTCAGCGTTGATCAAACCAAGTCGCGCGTTCAACACTTCCTGCTCGGCGTTCAAAACGTCAATGGTCGTGCGTGAACCTACGGCATATTCCTGGTTAATGCCGTCCAATGCCAATACCGCCGCAGCAACTTGTGATTTGGCTGAGGCGATGGATTGTTGCGACGAAGACAGCGCATACCATGATGCCGTCACCTGCCTGCGTACTTCGCGCGTGGCTTCAATGATCTGAATTTTGCGTTGACTGGAAACCTGTTTGGCGCGGCGAATGGCAACATACTCACGCCCCGCTTGATAAATTGGAACCGATACCACACCAGCCACGCTGGCGTTGTTGGCCCAGTCCACGCCTTTCTGTGGCTCGAATGTGCGCGAGGCTGAAGCCTGTAACGATATTTCCGGCAACAAATCACCCTTTGCCACTTCGATGTCATGTTCAGAAGCATCGTAGACCCAGGACGCTGCCAAAATCTGCGGGTTGATGTCTTGAGAAATCGCTAGCGCTTTCTCCAGAGTGCCAGGCAGTTTACCCAGATATGCATATTTCAATTTGCCAGGCTTTTGCCCGACGACTGCGATGTAAGCCGCGATGCTGGCTTCCAAGGCCGCCTTCGCTGAGGCCACTTCCCCCTCAGCCCCGCTCACGCGAGCGCGTGCCTGCGACACATCCGTGCGGGTCACTTCGCCAACTTCAAATCGGGCTGAAGCAGCCTTTGCTTGCTTTTGCAGATTTCGGACGTTTTGCTGACGTATGGAAATGATCTGGCGGTCTCGCACCACGCCCAGATAAGCGGCCACGACATCAAACAATACGGCTTGCTCGGTAAACAATAACTGCTGCCGCCCCGCTTCCACAGTGGCCTTGGCAGACTTCACACCTTCGACTGTTTTGAAACCGCGGAATATGGGCTGGGACAATTGGATATTGAGGTTCAAGGACGACTGTGCCGTGGACGGCGTCACGTCTGTGTTCGACCAATCGCGCCGTGCAGTAGCGCCGCTGTTGATCGTCGGACGCCAGCCGGATTTGGCCAAGGGCACAAGTTCATCAGTGTCCCGTTGCCGCGCGCGGTCTGCCCGCAAAGTTGGGTTCTTTTTATAAGCTTTGCGCATCGCTTCCGCCAAGCTTTCAGCCTGCACGGGCGAAACAGCAAAAAACACTGCCAAGGCTGCACTCGAAAATGCTGCCACATTCAACCACCGACGAAGTCTCACGCAAAACCCTCTGTTCAAACCGCCTGCCTCGTGAAAGACGTGCCGCCTCTGTGAGCGATCTCGATTCCACCACCGAACCATATATCAATCCGATACGTGTTGCCAAGCTTTTCAGTTCTAACAGAAGTAAATTTACAACGTTTGTTAACCGCTTTGCCCCAGTGAAAACATGGTTACCGAATTATTTTCAATGATTTCGGCCTTCATAAGCCGTGTGGTTGTATGTCTCAAACGGTTCAGCTATACGCGGCCCCCAGTTATGAGGCCTCGTGGCGGAATGGTTACGCAGAGGACTGCAAATCCTTGAATGGGGGTTCGATTCCCTCCGAGGCCTCCAACTTTTTAGGTCAGCCCCATTTTCGCAGCCAATCCCGGGAAGCGGCGCTTGAGCCAGCCGACAATCTTCACTGTCGCCCGCCGCCTGAAACGCCTGATGGGTGGAAAATCAATCGACAGAATCAATAGCCCCAAGGGCAGCATCCAGAACCCCAGGACTGGCAGAAACCCTAAAAATCCGCCAAACACAGCCAAAAGCCCAAGACCGACGCGCAAAATCACGTTTGAAGGCACCGGGATTCGTTTTCCCAAAAAATTGACCGTCTTCACCGAATTGAAACTCCTGTCCGCGAATCTGCGATATGGGGTTGATCGCCATAAAACCAAGCCGTGTGACATTCATCACATACATTCGATGCAAATATGATAAAAACGCTTTACGTTCGAAAATACGATAGGCTATAAAACGAACAATTCCCTGATAGCTCAGTTGGTAGAGCATTCGACTGTTAATCGAAATGTCGTTGGTTCGAGTCCAACTCGGGGAGCCATTCTTTCAGCGTTCAGACTATGATACACTTCGGCAGTTGAAGCCGATGTGCGGGTGAACCGTCCAATCGGTTAAGGGTCAATTCCATCGCATAATTATTCTCAGGGCTGTCCAACAGCGTAATCCCTGCTCTGCCAGCAAACGATTTCAACATGTGCGATGGTTCGACGGCGGAAGGCTTAAACAATCTGATATTTGTGACAGTCGAATATCCTGCATCGTGCTGCAATTTTCCGCGTTTTTCGTCTGACCAAGTCACAGGAGCTGTTGAGCCGGGAAAATTAAACATCAAGGGTTGAGCAGGATCATCGCTGTCGACAGCGACATCGATTTTAATTCCCTCTGGCAAGTAAGGCGGCGAAAATGCCCAAACCGGTATGTCAATTGCCTCACCGCGCCAAGCAATACCAAACGGACAATCCTGAGAACCGTTCAAACCAGAACGAGCCAGAAATCCCATTCTGGACATCAAAGGGTGTGCTGCATCCGCTTTCGAGGTCAGCCAAAGCAATTCAACAAATAAGTTGTCAAAACAGTAGCAGACATTTGCTGTTCCCTGCCCGTGATGGACGCGGCGATACGTTTCATGCAACCCGGCGGCAGCCATCGATTGCGCGGCCGCGCGATGATCTGCAACGAAAACAAAAATGTGATCGACTTCCATGGAGTGTAAAGCCCTCGACACAGTAAAATTGCGCGCCTTTAGGCGTCCACGCGAACAACGCGGACGAAAAAACACAGGATGCATAACGTTTTATACTGCTTGAAAAAAGATGGAATCATTAAATCCTATTTAAGTCTTAAGTTGACGTTGCAGAACCACATCGTCTGGTCCACAATCGACTCAAGGGCAAAACAATAGCCCTACGGGAGGACTAAAAAATGACTGACGATACACCACGAGTCGCCAATGCGCGCCGCTCATTCCTAAAAAGCGGGGCAATCGCCGCTGCGGGTGCTGCAGCGATTGCAATGCCGAACATTGCGCGGGCACAGGAGACCACTGTGTTCAAATTTCAAAGCACTTGGCCCGCAAAAGACATATTCCATGAATTTGCCTCTGACTTCGTGACCCGCGTCAACGAAATGGGTGGCGGTCGCTTGAAGTTCGAACTGCTGGCTGCGGGTGCGGTTGCCAAGGCACTTGAAGTGCAAGACGCCGTCATTTCCGGCACGCTGGATGGTGGCCACGGTGTCACCGCTTACTGGTACGGAAAACACAAATCCGCCTCGCTGTTCGGAACACCGCCAGCCTGGGGCTGGCGCGCCAACCAAATGATCGGTTGGATGAAATACGGCGGCGGTCAAGCACTCTACGATGAATTGGTTCAAACCGTGCTGGGCCTCAACCTCGTTGGTTTCCTCACTGGACCAATGCCAACCCAACCGCTTGGCTGGTTCAAACAGGAAATCACGGATCCTGCACAGCTGACGGGAATGAAATATCGCACGGTTGGCTTGTCAGCCGACTTGTTCAAGCAAATGGGCGCTGCCGTCACGATCATGGGCGGCGGTGAAATTGTGCCCGCCATGGATCGTGGTTTGCTGGATGCAGCTGAGTTCAATAACCCAACTTCAGACACGCTGCTGGGTTTTGCCGACGTTTCGAAAGATTACATGCTGCAAAGCTATCATCAGTCAGCAGAGTGTTTTGAAATTATCCTGAACAAGACCAAGTTTGATGCTTTGGCACCGGACCTTCAAGCCATCATCCGTTATGCGGTGGAAGCTTCATCACAAGACATGAGCTGGAAAGCAATGGATCGTTATTCAACGAGCTTGCAAGCCTTGCGTGACAAGGGTGTGAAAATTCACAAAACCCCAGACTCCGTTTTGCAGGCACAACTTGCGGCATGGGACAAGGTGATTGAAACACAATCAGCTGATCCGTTTTTCGCCAAGGTTGTTGAAAGCCAAAAGGCTTGGGCCAAGCGCGTCGTCGGCACCCAGTTCGACATGG
>JANOPL010000053.1:0-5229 GCA_031421835.1 Hyphomicrobiales bacterium
CACAATGCATTATGAGTTATCGTCATCACCGCACTTGTTGCGGTGATCCATTGTGCGGCAGGAGTGGAGCTCTCTTACCTGCGCTGCGCGCAGGTCTTATACGCTTTCACTCGAGTTGCCATGGATTGCCGCAACAAGTGCGGCAATGACAACGCTATACTGTTAGCAAGCTCTGCAACCCCACCCGATAATCCGGATAGCAAAACGCATACCCCAATTCCTGCTTCACGCGTGTATTGTGCACGCGTTTTGAATCCATGAAAAAACTTCTGGCCATCGGCGAGAGGTCAGCGTTTTCGAATGGGATTTCCGGTGGAGGTTCAAGATCTAAAAGTGAAGCGGCATAGGTGATGACATTCTGCGGCGGGCAGGGTTCGTCGTCGGCGACGTTATAGGCGCGGCCCGGATGTGGCTTTGCGATAGAGGCTTTGAGGATGCCCGCAATATCGTCAACATGAATGCGGCTGAAGACTTGCCCTTCGCGGATGACGCGTTTGGCGGTGCCGTCTTTCAAACTGATCAGAGCATTGCGGCCCGGACCATAAATTCCGGCGAGGCGAAAGACGTGCACGGGGAGTTGGTGGTGATGATGCAGTGCGAGCCACTGCGCTTCCGCATCTACGCGGCGTTGGCCGCGCTCAGTGTTGGGGGTGAGAGGCGTGGTCTCGTCGACCCAGGCACCAGCATGGTCGCCATAGACGCCCGTGGTGGAGAGATAGGCGACCCAGTTCAAATGTTCGGCGCGGCGCTGTAGTTCTGTCGAGAATTTTTGTAATACAGGATCTCCGGTTGGTCCGGGTGGTACTGAAGACACAATATGGGTCACACTGTCGTCGATGGCTTTCAGGTCATCGAAGAGCACACCCTCATAACCGAGGGATTCGATGTGCTTGACACCTTCAGAACTGCGGCTGGTGCCGGTGATGCGCCAGAGTTTCGGATCCAATACTTTTGCAAGCGCCTCAGCTGAAAAGCCGAAACCCAAAAACAACATATGAAATTTCACGCCGCCGCCCATTCCATTCTCACGTCTTGATCCTGCTCATGTGGTAGATGCTTGTTGCGCTCCCGTTCAACCACATTTTGCGACGCCAATTGCCGCAACGCCCAGACCGCCATGGCGCGGATGATGGGTTGTGGGTCGTTTAGATGGGTGGTGATGACGGGAAGCAAATTGTCCTGTTTGCTGTTCCCGGCTGCAATCAGGCAGTTTCGGATGAAACGGTCGCGACCCGTGCGTTTGACAGGTGAGCCCGCAAAACGTTTTCGAAATGAGGCGTCGTCAAGCTGTAACAGGTCCGTGAGTTTGGGGGCGCGCAAGTCGTCGCGAGCGATCAGTTTTGTTTCCGACGCTGCTTGCGCAAACTTGTTCCACGGGCACACGGCCAAACAATCATCGCAGCCATAGATGCGATTGCCCATGGCTGTTCGGAATTCTTTTGCGATGTGGCCTTTATGTTCAATGGTCAGATAGGAAATACAACGCCGTGCATCCAACTGATGGGGTGCGGGAAAGGCTTTGGTGGGGCAAATGTCGAGGCAGGCGGTGCACGTGCCGCAGTGGTCGACTTCAGGTTCATCTGTTTTCAAATCTGCTGTGGTTAAAATCGTGCCGATGAAAAACCAAGACCCCAATTCCCGCGATACCAAATTTGTATGTTTGCCCTGCCAGCCCAAGCCTGCTTGTGCTGCCATTGGTTTTTCCATCAGGGGTGCCGTGTCCACCAATATTTTCACTTGTTCATCTGTATACTGATGAAACCATGAAGCGAGACGTTTCAGTTTGCCCTTGAACACATCATGGTAGTCGCGGTTCACTGCATAGACAGAAATGACGCCCGTGTCTTTGTGTTGCAAACGCTCCAGCGGGTCCATGTCAGGGGTATAAGGCTGGGCCAGAACGATGGCGGATTTGGCTTCAGGCCAAAGGGCGTCAGGGCTTTTACGGTGTGGCACCCGATCTTCAAGCCATGTCATGTCACCATGATGCTGCTGGTCCAGAAAGACCTCTAGCCGCTCACCCACCGTGTCAGGCAGGTGAGCTTTTGTCACCCGCAACGACGTCAGCCCTTCGGCAGCCGCTTTGGTTTTCAGGGCATCCTGCGCCTTAGAAATCGAGGTCGGCATAATGGGCGGAAGGTGCCACGCCGGGTACCGTATCGCCCAACAGCACGCGGAACGAAGGACGTGATTTGATGCGCTGGTACCATGTCTGGGCCACAGGATGCTCAGCCCACGGAACATCTCCGAGATAGTCGATCGCTGAGAGATGGGCTGCGGCAGCCAAATCGGCCAGGGACAAGTCATCGCCGCCGAGCCAAGAGCGTTGTTCGGCTAGTGCGCCAATATAATCCAGATGCGGCTTCAACACGGTGAGACCTTGGCGCACCCTGGCCATTTGAGGCGATGATGACCCCGTGGGGGAGGCCACAAACCTGCGGATGACTTTTTCAGTCAACACGGGTTCCGTGACTTCAGTATAAAACTTTACATCAAACCAGCTGAGGAGGCGGCGAATTTCAGCCCGCGCCACAGCATTGCCCGGCAACAATGGCTTGGCAGTGCCAATCGTTTCTTCCAAATACTCGGTGATGGCTTCTGACCCGCAAATGGCAAAGCCTGCGTCCTCGACATAGACCGGGCTGAGGCCTGACGGGTTCAACTGCAACAGCTGCTGCGAGGGCTGCCACGGCCGTTCTTCGGTGAGTTGGGGTTCCACACCATATTCAGCAAGCGCCAGCCGCAGACGACGGCCATAGGGATCGAGAGTGAAATGGTGTAGTTTCGGCATGAACTCAGTCTGAAATCGTAACTTTGTGTTAGGTCATTGTCGCCAGAAGTGGGCGCAACTATGACCGTGTCAAACCATACAGCAATCGATTCGCACCGCAAACACTCATGTTTCTCGAACAAATCATCATCCTCGCCCTGATCCAGGGCATCACCGAGTTCCTGCCCATCTCCTCATCGGGGCACCTGATTTTGGCGCCCGCCCTGATGGGCTGGCCGGATCAGGGCATTGTGACAGATATGGTGACAAATGTGGGGTCGCTGCTTGCTGTCATCATTTATTTCTGGCGCGATGTGTTGGCCATGATGCACGGCCTCATGGATGTGTTCCGCCGCCGCGTCACTTACAATTCGAGGCTGATGACCAATGTGGTGATTGGCACCATCCCCATTGTGATCGCAGGTGTGATCATGAAGGCGACAGGACTTGATGATCATATCCGCAGTGCCACCTTGGTGGCGATCAACGCGATTGTGTTTGGCGTGCTGCTGTATGTGGCCGACACCTATGGTTTGTTGCGCAATACTGTGCGCGACATTGATTGGAAATCAGCGCTGATGATTGGCGGGGCGCAGGCGCTGTCACTCTCGCCCGGCACCAGTCGCTCCGGCATTACCATGACGGCGGGACGGGCCTTGGGCATGGTGCGCCCTGAGGCTGCGCGCTTTTCATTTCTGTTGTCGATACCCGCCAATGCGGCGGCCTCGGCCTTGGTGATTGGCGATGCGTTGGCCGAGGGCATTACACTGACAGGTCCCGTCATCATGACGGGTGTGCTGACGTTCTTTGTGGCCTTGGGAACAATTGCGTTTCTCATGCGTCTGTTGCGCACCGTGAGCTTCCTGCCCTTCGTGTTTTACCGCGTGGCCTTGGGGATGTTCCTGCTGGGTCTGATTTATTTCGGTGTGCCGCTGGGTGCGGTGAACTGACCTTCCTTGCGGAAACGATAGAGATAACCTGGTGCAACGCTGCGGAAATTGCGGGGAGTTATGCCCAAGCCTGCAAAATCTCGGCCCTCCGCTTTGGCTTTGGCGCTGACGACATTGTCGACTTTCAACAGTTCCACCTGATCGCCCGTTAAAGGTGAACCCGGCATCCAGGCCGCAATTGAACCCAGCAGTTTTGAAATACCCCAGGGCAAGGGCAGCATCAGACGTTTCCGGTACACCGTGTCGAGCGTGAATTTGGTAATGTCTTTCATGCTGGCGACCTCGGGGCCGCCCAGTTCATAGGTCTTGCCGGACGCTTGGCCTTCGTCAATCAAACGGGCCACAGCTTCTGCAATGTCACCCACGAAAACGGGCTGGCAGGGCGTGGCGCCTCCGCCGATCAACGGCACGACAGGTGAAAAGCGCGCCATGCCTGCGATCTTGTTGAAGAAGCGGTCACCCGATCCAAACACCACGGAAGGGCGCAGGACAATTGTGCCGGGAAAAGCTTTAGCGGCAGCAGTCTCAGCCTGGCCTTTGGCAACACAGGCAGCGCTGTCGGGTACGGTTCCTGCGCCCAGGCCGGAAATCATCAGGAACAATTCTGCCTTGGCGGCACGCGCCGCCTTGGCCATGGTTTCGGTTCCGAAGGACACAACAGCATCAAAGGTCTGGTTACCGGACGACACATCAGTGCCGGTGGCATTCACCACCGCATAAGCGCCCTCACAGGCGGCAGCGACCGAAACCGGAAAACGCAAATTCGCCTGCACCAGCGCAATTTGACCGGGCACTCCGAAAAAGGCGTGACCTGCAAGGTCTGGCCTGCGGCAGGCCACCCGCACGCGGTAACCGCGTTTGGCGAGGCTTCCCACGATGTGACGGCCAATAAAGCCCGAGCCACCGAATACCGTCACCAATTTATCTGCGTTGCTTGAAGCCAATTTGTAGTCTCCGACATTCGAATTCCGCCGTCTTTTAGACATTCATGGCGTGTGTTGCAAAGCTTCTTACCACAGGTTGACAAATGCCGCAGGCCCCGCTTAAGGGGTGCGCTGTGGTTATGCCCTGATGGCGGAATTGGTAGACGCACTAGTTTCAGGTACTAGCGAGTAACATCGTGGAGGTTCGAGTCCTCTTCAGGGCACCACGCTTCGCCCTTTGGGCCATGCGTGGCGCGGCCACGGGGAGTGGAACTTGTCTGACGTCAACGAAGCGGCAAGCACTAAGATTCAAAACACTCGCAACATCTGGAAGGCATGGGTTCTGCCGATCGCAGCGGCTCTTGTCGTTACAGCCGTCATGTTGGTCGAGAGATTGCAGGTTGACTGGAGTGCTGATTGCACACTTGCCGGGAACGGCGCTTGTGATGACGATATGTTCGCCGATCTGTTCGCATGGTTGCCTGCGGCTTTGACCTATGCGGTGTTTCATATCTGGGGTGCGCGTATTCTGACGGTTCGAACCCAGCCCATTCTATCGGACTTAAAACGATTGGTCGGCATCGCC
>JANOPL010000054.1:0-4772 GCA_031421835.1 Hyphomicrobiales bacterium
GGTCGAATGCGGCGCGCCGGAATGGCTTCAATGACCATGCCGAAAAGTGCCGCAAGTATCAGGGCCAGCAACCCACCAACCAGAACACCACTCAGCCATTCTGCTCCCAAATAAACCCGCGAGAAGGCGATTGCAGACACCACGCAAACACACAGCACTGCAACAACGGCTTTACTCCAGCGCTTCATGGCGTGGCCTGCGATGACGGCGAGCATGCCAAAGACCAAACCGGCCATCAACGTGGGAATGCTGGTGAAACCGCCGTGCTGCAAGGCCTCTTGCGACGAGACCATATGATTGAGATTGAGGCTGACGAATTCAGCCACTGCCATCACACCCAGAAATATGAGTGCAACGCGCCAGCTGCGCCACAAGAACAGCCACGCGGCTATGGCCAGTCCCGTGGCCCAAATAACGGGGCGTTCCGCCAGCATCGTCAGGGGAATCATGAACGCATCCGATGGCGCGTTGCGCAGTTCGCCCATGACTGTTGCAACGGAAACATCGAGGTTCGAAGCGGCATCGCGCAGGACAAAACCACTGACAAGGTCAATCAAACCGATCAGGCTGCCAATGGCAATGATGAGCAGGAATACCACTGCTGGTGCGCGTGGATTGCTGGGGTGAATGGCCTTGCCGAACCGGTGCATGGCCCGGTTTTTGCGCGATCTGGCCCATTTTGAGAGGCTCGCAAGGATGCGGTGCGTGTAGGGTTGCAAGCGTGAAGCGATTTTGCGCATCAACCAACTGGCCAAGCCCAACACAACCAAAAACACCAAAAGCACGATCAGCAATTGGCCAGAAAGATCACCCGCAAGGGCTAGGCCTTGCCCCAAGAGAATGCCGGGAAAGACATGGGCGGCCGTCCAGAACAAACCCGAAGTGACATTCACAAAAACGAAAAACGCCTGGTTCATGCCAAGCATGCCAACGATGCCGGGAACCACAGCTTTCACACCTGGAACAAAGCGACCGATGGCAATGGACTTGCCGCCGTGTTCCCGCACGAAAACCTCGCCTTTGATCATCAATGAGGCATACTTGTTGAGAGGCCACATGGTTTTGAGGCGTTGGCCGTAAAGCCTGCCGACCCAATAGGAGATTTGATCGCCTGCAATTGCTCCAATGGCGGTGGCCCAGAACACAGGCCAAAAGTCGAGGTGGCCTGTACCCACCAACATGCCAGCGCCGACAAGCACCGCCGTAGACGGCACAAACAGTCCAATAATCAGCAACGCTTCGCCAAATGCGATCAAGAAGATGACAACAATTGCCCACTGTGGATTTGCGGAGAAATAGTCGAGATATGGCTGAATGTGTTCCATGTGCGCCCAATGAGAGTTAGCTCATATAAGCATGTAAAATGTAAAGAAAATGTCGAGATGTCGGAGATAACAAATTGGTTAGGTTTCGCTTGCCGAATCCTTCTAGTTTGAAGAATGACGACTCAGTCAATTTTGATCCTGTTGGTAGCTGGCTTTCTGGGCGGGGTTGCAAATTCCATGGCGGGTGGTGCGTCCTTGATCACGTTTCCTGCCATGATGGCTGCAGGCTTGGCACCGATCCCTGCAAACGCCTCTAATACCGTCGCACTGATTTTCGGGAATGTCATGGGGGCGTGGACTGAAAAACAACAGCTTCCTGCTTTAGACCCGTCGTTATGGACGGCATTTGCGGTTGCTGCCCTTGGCGGCGCGCTCGGCGCTATGCTGTTGTTGAACACGCCTGAAACAGTTTTCGTGATGGTCGTGCCCGTTTTGATTGGCTGCGCCACGGCAATATTCACTTACTCGAAAGCCATCCAAAGTTGGGTGGCCAGGCGCGGCGCTGGTGAAGGGCAAAACCTGCGCGCTGCGCTGCTGTTTCCGGCTTCCATTTACGGCGGTTATTTCGGAGCAGGAATGGGCGTGATTTTTATGGCGGTGCTGAGTGCCACGTCTGCATGGGCTTTGCGCTCAGCCAATGCCGTCAAAAATATCCTGGGAGCGCTGGCCAATGCAGCCGCAATTGTTGTTTTTGTTGTCCAAGGAGTGGTGAGTTGGCCGCAGACGCTGGTGATGATGGGCGCGTGTCTGGTCGGCGGGTTTGTGGGTGGTAAAGCCTTGGGAATTGTTTCGGCATCTGCCATGAAGAACGCCATCATCACGATCGGCGCTGTAATGACACTGTTTTACGCGTGGCGTTATTGGTTTTAGGGCGTTGAATTTTGAGCCAATGCTAAAACCTTTTCAGGGTCGGCATCCATTGCGAGTGCCGCAAAATCTGCTTCCTGGTTTAATGCAGGTTCCAACAATTCCTGATAGTGTTTTTTGCCAATTGCCTGGGTGCCGAACTGAAGCAGATGGCTGTTCACGAACTGAGCATCCAACAGTTTGAAGCCGCCGAAGTTCAATCGCGCCACCAGATGGACGAGTGCCACTTTGCTTGCATCGGTCGCACGGCTGAACATGCTTTCACCAAAAAACGCAGCACCAATTCGAATGCCATAAAGCCCTCCCACAAGTTCGCCGTTCTGCCAACTTTCAACGGAATGGGCGCAGCCCATTTTGTGGAGCTGCGAATAAAGCGAGACAATGCGTTTGTTGATCCACGTTTCCTTGCGGGTTGCAGACTGGGCTGCGCATTGGGCGATCACTGCGTTGAACGCGGTATCAATCCGAATGTCATAAGATTGTTGACGCACGCGCTTTCTCAAACTGCGGGAGACATGAAAGTTGTCGAGCGGAATGACGCCACGTTCATCAGGCTCCACCCAATAAAGCGCCGGGTCATCAGCACTCTCCGCCATTGGAAAGACGCCTGCTGCATAAGCCCGGAGCAAAACCTGTGGTGTGATGGATGTCACGGTGTGGTGCGTTCGAGATACTTTTCAAGCCAATGAATATCGTAATGGCCATCGATAATATCGTTTTCGCGGAGAAGTCTTTGAAACAGTGGAATGGTGGTTTCAACACCATCGATCACAAATTCCGACATCGAGCGACGCAGGCGCATCAGGCACTCGGCCCGGGTTTTTCCAAACACAATCAACTTGCCAATCAAGCTGTCGTAATAGGGTGGAATTTTGTAACCGGAGTACAGCGCGCTATCAATGCGCACACCAAGACCGCCCGGAAAATGCACAGCGTCAACACGACCCGGAGAGGGTGCGAAGGTTGCAGGGTTTTCAGCGTTGATGCGGCATTCGATGGCGTGGCCGGAGAATTCGATATCAGCCTGCGTCATCGCAAGTTTGGCACCTGAGGCAACGCGGATTTGCTCCTGTACCAAATCAAGCCCAGTGATCATTTCCGTGACCGGGTGTTCGACCTGCAAACGCGTGTTCATTTCGATGAAATAGAACTCGTTATTCTCGTAGAGAAACTCAATCGTGCCTACACCTTCATAGTTCAGTTTTTTCATGGCGTCGGCAACACGGTTGCCGATGACGTCACGCTGTTGAGCATTGAGAGCGGGGGAATGAGCTTCTTCCCAAATTTTCTGGTGGCGGCGTTGCAGCGAACAGTCTCGTTCACCCAAATGCACGGCATTGCCTTGGCCATCACCCAGAACTTGAATTTCAATGTGGCGAGGCTTTTCCAAATATTTTTCGATGTAAACTTCACCGTTGCCAAACGCCGCCTTGGCTTCCGTCTGCGCCGTGCCGACAGCGACTTCCAGATCATCTTCAGTGCGGGCCACTTTCATGCCGCGACCACCGCCGCCTGCTGTTGCCTTGATGATGACGGGATAGCCAATGTCGCGTGCCACTTTCCGTGCCTCGTCAACGGTGCCAACGCCTCCTTCAGACCCCGGCACAACAGGAATGCCCAAAGCTTTTGCCGTGCGTTTGGCTTCAATCTTGTCACCCATGGTGCGGATGTTTTCGGGCGATGGCCCGATGAATTTGATGTCGTGTTCTTTCAGGATTTCGGCAAAGCGTGCATTCTCCGACAAAAAGCCGTAGCCAGGATGAACAGCTTCAGCGCCGGTTATTTCACAAGCCGCAACGATTGATGCGACGTTGAGATAACTGTCTTTGGCGGCAGGAGGACCGATGCACACACTTTCATCCGCCAGTTTCACGTGCATCGCATCAGCGTCAGCGGTGGAATGCACCGCCACAGTTTGAATGCCCAGTTCGCGGCAAGCGCGCAGCACACGCAGCGCAATCTCGCCTCGGTTTGCGATGAGGATTTTTTCAAACATCGCTTATTCAATCACCATCAGAACTTCGCCGAATTCGACGGGGCTGCCATTGTCCACCATGATCTGCGTGACCTTGCCAGACCTTGGCGCAGGAATTTGGTTCATGGTCTTCATGGCTTCGATGATCAGAACCGTTTGGCCTTGTTTGACCATGGCACCAACAGTGACAAAGGGAGCAGCTTCTGGCGAGGCTGCCATGTAGACGGTTCCGACCATTGGCGATTTGACGCCACCTGCGTGATCACCTGCGGGTACTGCAACCAAGGGGGCTGCAATGGCAGGAGCAGCTGCGAGAGGGGCCGGAGCAGAAGTTGGTGCGGAAGTTTGAACATGGGAAACAACCGATTTTGAAACGCGGACACGCACACCCTTTTGTTCGAGTTCAATTTCGGTGAGGCCGGTTGAATTGAGAATGGCAGCAAGATTGTCGATCAAAATCAGCTCAGCTGAGCGCGTTACTGCCTTGGCTGGCGTTTTGGTTTTCTTTTGTGCTGGCATGATCAACCCTTGTATTCGTCGCCTATGTGGAGTGCTGAGACTCCTGTGTGCCAACAGTTATAGGCGGGTTGAACAGTAAGGCCAAC
>JANOPL010000055.1:0-14625 GCA_031421835.1 Hyphomicrobiales bacterium
ACACACGTCTCTTTTCCCCTCCCTTGAGGGAGGGGCAGGGGTGGGTGCGGGCCACGGTTTCCGCAGCTGGCACCCGCCCCCAACCCCGCCCTCAAGGGCGGGGAGAAAATAATGATTTTGCTCTCGGAACCTCGCAATGAAATTCACCCTCTCCTGGCTCAAAGATTATCTCGACACTTCAGCATCGGTTGATGAGATTGCTGCTGGGCTTCTTGGCATTGGTTTGGAAGTTGAAGAGATTTCCGACAAGACCAAGTTGCTTGCAGCATTCACCGTGGCTTATGTTCAGCACGCGGACAAACACCCCAATGCTGACAAGCTGAAGCTCTGCAACGTCGAAACCATTGACGGCATCAAGCAGGTTGTGTGCGGAGCACCCAATGCGCGGACCGGCATGAAGGCGATTATCGCATTGCCCGGCGTGACCATTCCCGTGACAGGCCAGGTGTTTGCACCTGCAACGATACGCGGTTCTGAATCGCAAGCCATGATGTGTTCGGAACGTGAGCTTCTGCTGTCAGAAGAACATGATGGCATCATTGAAGTGCAGGGCGATTGGCCCGTGGGCACACCTGCTGCTGTTGCCTTGGGCCTTGATGACCCAATGTACTATGTGAAGGTGACGGCGAACCGGCCGGATGCGCTCGGCATCTATGGCATTGCGCGGGACCTTGCGGCCAAGGGCCTTGGCACTTTGAAGCCACTCAATGCGCCCACGGTACGAGGCGCATTTGACTCCACGATATCGGTGAAGCTCGACTTTCCTGCGGCTGATGCGAAAGCCTGCCCGCTGTTTGTGGGGCGTTACATTCGCGGCGTAAAGAACGGCCCTTCACCTCAGTGGTTGCAACAGAGATTGAAGTCGATTGGTCTGCGCCCGATTTCGACGCTTGTTGACATCACCAACTACATGACGATCGCCTATGCCCGACCCTTGCATGTGTTTGATGCCAAGAAGGTGCATGGCAATATCACCGCGCGCTTGGCACGCGATGGTGAAACGTTGGAAGCGCTGGATAACAAGACCTACACACTCAACAGCAGCATGACGGTGATTGCCGATGACGCTGGCGTTGAAGGCATTGCCGGCATCATCGGTGGAATCCCATCGTCTTGCACTGAAGCCACCACCGACGTGTTTCTGGAAACCGCTTATTTTGACCCGGTTCGCACGGCCACGACAGGCCGCAAGCTTGGCATCAACTCTGACGCGCGTTAT
The DNA here is from genome assembly GCA_031421835.1 of Hyphomicrobiales bacterium. Lineage (GTDB taxonomy): Bacteria > Pseudomonadota > Alphaproteobacteria > Rhizobiales > Aestuariivirgaceae > Aestuariivirga. The sequence continues at coordinate 1,220 of JANOPL010000055.1, forward strand.
CGTTTCGAACGCGGCATTGACCCGGTCTTCACGCCGACGGGTGCTGGGATTGCCACGCAGATGATCCTTGATCTTTGTGGTGGTGAAGCCTCGCATCTCGTTATCGCTGGCAAAGTGCCGGAAGCCAAACGCGCCATCACGCTGCGCCGTTCGCGTGTCAAGCAACTGGGTGGCCTGGATTGTCCGTGGACGGATCAATTGCGGATTTTGCGCGCCCTTGGCTTTACGGTCACCGATGCAGCTGCCGGTGCTTCGTGCCTCGTGCCCTCATGGCGGCCTGATGTGAATGGTGAGGCTGATCTGGTGGAGGACATTTGCCGCATCGTGGGTTTGGAAAACATCCCCTACGCTGAAATGTCTCGCCCCAATGCCGTGGCGCGTCCAGTTTTGACCCCATTGCAAAAGCGCATGCTGGCCTCGCGTCGCACACTGGCGTCTCGTGGTTTCAATGAAGCTGTCACTTATGCCTTCCTCGACCATGAAAACGCCGTGCGTTTCGGTGGCGGGCAGAAGTCGTTGCAGCTCGCCAATGCCATATCTTCTGAACTTACCGACATGCGTCCTTCGTTGCTGGCCAATCTGGTGGCGGCAGCGGGGCGCAACATCGCGCGCGGCTTCTCCGATTTTGCGTTGTCAGAAATTGGGCATGTTTACGCAGGCGACAAACCCGAAGATGAAACCCTCCGGGCCGCAGGCATTCGCCAAGGTGCATCAGCGCCGAAGCAGTGGTTGGGTGGCGCGCGCAGTGTTGACGCATTCGACGTGAAGGCTGATGTGCTGGCGGTGCTGGAAGCTTGCGGCATGGCGACTTCGACGTTACAAGTGGTGCAAGGCGCGCCAGCCTGGTTCCACCCCGGTCGCAGTGGCACATTGCAAATGGGTCCTAAAAACCAAATTGCCTGGTTCGGCGAAATCCATCCCGGCATATTGGCGGAGATGGATGTGAAAGGCCCAATTGCAGCGTTTGAAATTGTGCTGAACAGCATTCCTGCGCCCCGTCAAAAAGGCACGGCAAAAGCGGCTTTGGTCTTGTCTGATCTGATGCCGCTCTCCCGCGACTTTGCCTTCGTGGTTGAACCGACGGTGCAAGCGGCAGAATTGTTGAAAGCAGCAAAAGGAGCTGACAAAGCTCTCATCGCCGACGCTCAGGTGTTCGATGTCTTCAAGCTTCCGGACGGAAAAGTGTCGCTTGCGGTTTCAGTAGTGTTGCAGCCGAAAGACAAAACACTGACGGACGAAGAGATTGACTTCACGTCAAAGAAAATCATCGCTGCCGTAAGCAAAGCTACGGGTGCTGTGTTAAGAGGCTAGAGTAATACCTCGTCATTCCCGCGAACGCGGGAAACCAGACTTTCTACATTCTCAATTGATGAAAGTCTGGATCCCCATTTTCGTGGGGATGACGCACGTTGTAGGGTGGATTTATTCGCGACGAAAATTCTCCCGCCGTTTACATTATTGCGTCACAACGCAACGGCACGATTTACATTGGGGTGACTTCAGCACTTTGGAACCGGATTGCCGCTCATAAATCAAAATCGTTTCCCGGATTCAGCTCTAAGTATAACATTTCAATTTTGGTCTGGTACGAGCACCATCACACAATGCCCGACGCCATTCGCCGCGAGAAGCAACTCAAAAAATGGAACCGTAATTGGAAACTGGATCTCATTGAGAAGATGAACCCAAACTGGCTTGACCTTCACGATGAGATTGACATCAACGGCACACTGGGTGAAATAAAACCAACTCCATAACCTCGTCATTCCCGCGAACGCGGGAAACCAGACTTTTTACACCCCTGCCTGTAGAAAGTCTGGGTCCCCGCGTTCGCGAGGATGACGATTAATCTAAGAGATTCATCATGACACCAGCCACTCGCACTGTACTCAAGGAAATCAAGTCCCACGCCAAGGCAGGGTTGCCGGATATGCGCAAGGCTTTTGCGAAGGGTGATCGCTTTAGCGAATTCTCTGCTTCGCAGGGTGATTTGCTGCTCGATTATTCCAAGTGCCAAGTCACAAAGAAAACAATGCAGCTTTTGAACGCATTGGCCAAAGCGGCAGATGTGGACGGCAAGTGTCACGCCATGATGCGGGGTGATGTGATCAACACCACTGAGGGACGCGCGGTGCTGCACACGGCGCTTCGCCGACCGAAATCTGAAATTGTCATGGTCAATGGTCATAACGTGGTGCACGACGTGCATGACGTGCTGGAGGCCATGGCACGCTTTGCCACTGATATTCGCAAGTCCAAAATCACTGATGTGGTGAACATCGGCATTGGCGGTTCGGACCTTGGTCCGGCGATGGCGACGTTGGCATTGGCACCTTATCACGACGGGCCACGGATGCATTTTGTGTCGAATGTTGATGGCGCACATATTGCTGACACGCTGAAAACTCTAAAGCCCGACACAACGCTGTTTCTCGTGGCATCTAAAACCTTCACCACCATCGAGACCATGACCAATGCGAAAACGGCGCGGGCCTGGGTGGCTGCGGCTTTGGGTGAAGAGAAAGTGGGGGAGCATTTTGCCGCCATCTCCACCGCCATCGACAAAGTGAAAGCCTTTGGCATTGCGGAAAATCGCATTTTCGGTTTCTGGGACTGGGTGGGCGGGCGCTATTCGCTGTGGTCCGCCATTGGGCTTTCAGTGATGATCGCCATTGGCCCGCATCATTTTTACGAGGTGCTGAAGGGCGCCCATGCCATGGACCAGCATTTCGCTACGGCCAAGCCCTTGCACAATCTGCCCATGTTGATGGGACTGCTCGGCGTGTGGCATCGCAATGCTTGCGGACTGCCGTCGCGCGCCGTTATTCCCTATGATCAACGCCTGCTGCGCTTGCCCGCTTACTTGCAACAGCTGGATATGGAATCGAATGGCAAGCGTGTCACCGCGAAAGGTGACGCGGCGAAAGATGACACGGGGCCCGTGGTGTGGGGTGAACCCGGCACCAACGGTCAACATGCGTTTTTCCAGTTGTTGCACCAAGGTACGACAGTGATCCCTGTTGAATTCTTGATTGCTGCTGAACCCCACGAAAAAGAAATGAGGGTGCATCACGATTTGCTGGTGGCCAATTGCTTGGCGCAATCTCAGGCTTTGATGCAGGGACGATCGTTAAAGGAAGCAACTGCGCAATTGATTGCTATTGGCAAATCGAAAGAGGACGCCAAGCGACTGGCCCCGCACAAGGTGTTTGCTGGCAATCGGCCATCACTCACGTTGGCTTACAAGAAACTCGATCCGTTTACATTTGGTCGCCTCATTGCACTTTACGAGCACCGCGTGTTTGTCGAAGCAGCCATCTGGGGCATCAATGCGTTTGATCAATGGGGGGTGGAGCTGGGCAAAGAATTGGCCACAGGCTTGCAACCCGTCGTTGAAGGTCGTCAGTCTACGGATGGATTGGATGCGTCGACAGCCGGGTTGGTGAAGCACCTCAAGGGCTAACACGCCACCACATTCACAGCCAAACCGCCTTGCGAGGTTTCCTTGTAGCGCTCGCTCATGTCCACACCAGTCTGTCGCATGGTTTCGATGCAGGTGTCCAAGTGAACCAGATGGGTGCCATCACCACGCAGCGCCAACGATGCAGCTGTGACGGCTTTGACGGCGCCAAAAGCATTGCGCTCGATACAGGGAACTTGCACCAGACCACCAACAGGATCGCAGGTCATGCCAAGGTGATGCTCCAGTGCGATCTCAGCTGCATTTTCAATCTGCTCATTGCTGCCCCCCAAAGCGGCGCACAATCCAGCAGCCGCCATGGCGGAAGCGGATCCCACTTCGCCTTGACAGCCCACTTCTGCCCCTGAAATAGACGCGTTGTGTTTGATGATGCCGCCAATGGCGGCTGAGACCAGCAGGAATGTGCGCACGCCATCCTGATTGGCGTTGATGCAATGGTCGAGATAGTAGCGGATGACAGCTGGCACCACACCAGCCGCGCCGTTGGTTGGGGCGGTCACCACTTTGCCGCCTGCGGCGTTTTCCTCATTCACCGCCATCGCATAAACAGAGAGAAAATCCATGACGCGGTGGGGCTGCACGGAGTTGGAGCCGGCCTCGGCTTTCAACTTTGACAAAACGTCAGCGGCGCGGCGTTTGACTTTCAGTCCGCCCGGCAAAATGCCCTGTTCCGAAAGCCCACGCTGCATGCAAGCGTTCATCACCGACCAGATGTGATCGAGCTTCTGATCAAGTGTTGCGCCATGGGCCTTTTCTTCGTTGGCACGTTTCATAGTGGCGATGGAAAGTCCGGAGGATTGCCCCATGGCCAACATGGCCTCGGCTGACGAGAAAGGAAAAGGCACCGCCAGTTGGGCTTCAGATGTTCCGTTGGCCAATGATGCCTCACGTTCGGCAGCAGTTTGCACAAAGCCACCACCGATGGAGTAATAGGTTTCTTCCACCACAGCCACGTCAGCTTGCATCAAGCGAAACACCATGCCGTTGGCATGGCCCTTCAAGGCAGGGCCAAAATCAAACACCACATCAGCTGTCGGATCAAAATCAAACCGTCCTGCCTTCTTGTGGGCGGCCATGCGGGCCAGAATAATGTCGATCTGCGTGGGATCAATGTTTTGAGCTGTCTCTCCCGCAAGCCCCAGGATGATAGCGCGGTCCGTGCCGTGGCCCTTGCCGGTAAATGCCAGAGACCCATGCAGGCTCACGCGGATCCGTCCTTCGGGTTGGTTGAGCGCGTCCATGAACCGGCGCGCTGCCGCCATCGGGCCCACTGTGTGGGAGCTGGAGGGGCCAATGCCAATCTTATAAACATCGAAGACTGAAAGAAACATGGGCGCAGGCTAGCATGAATTTGCAATGCGCCAAGGGCAAGTCCGCCATGCCCGGGCCAAAAACGTCATGTGCAAAGTCAGATGCCGTGCTAGGTGCTGACCATGATTTCAGTTTTACTCGGCATGGTGGCGGCGATAAGTTGGTCTACGCATGATCTTCTGGCGCGACGCTTTGCAGCTGACCAAGGCCCATTCCGCATGTCGTTTTGGATCATGTTGGCAGGTGCTGCTCTGTTAAGCGTGCCTGTGTTCTGGCGGGGGCAACTTTTGCAGGGTGAAAGCCAGGCCGTCATATTGGCACTGACCATGGGTTTGGTTTATGCCTTTGCCTTGGGTGCATTGCTGTTGGCATTCAGTTTGGCACCGGTTTCCATTGTTGGCCCATTGACTGCAGGCTATCCCGCCATCGTTGTGATTTGGGGCGTGCTGCATGGCCACGTGCCCTCCACATTGCAATGGTTTGCGATCATCCTGATCCTTGCCGGTGTGCTGATCGTCAGTCGCAGCGGCCACACGGATGACGAAAAAGACACCGTGAAACCCGGTCAAATGCCGTTGGTCATTGGCGCCGCCTTGGCGGCCGATTTGGCATTTGCCGTGACGGTGATCATGGGTCAGTCGGCCACTGAAGGGCTTGGTGAATATGAAGTGACGTTCCTGTCGCGTTTTCCGGCTGCGGCGGTTTTGCTGATCATGATGTTGAAGGATCGGAAGCGGTTGCAACCACTTTCGAACGGCGGGCGAATATCAATCCTTGCAATGGCAGCATGCGATGTCACAGCGGTCACGGCCATCAACGCGGCAGCCTGGTTTCCCAACCGCGAATTGGGGGCCATGGCAATTTCAAGTTACGGCGCGTTGTCGGTTCTCATGGCCATGGTTTTCTTGCGGGAACGCGTGACCCTCATGCAATGGCTCGGCATCATTCTGGTCGTCGTTGGCGTTGGAGTATTGGGTTGGCCAGCATGATCAGTGGGCCTCATCCCAGTTCATGGCCGCGCGGGCATCTACTTGCAGCGGCACAGTGAGCTTCAATGTGGGTTCCGGTGCCTCGATCATCATGCGCTGAACCAGCGGCAAGGTCGCATCGACTTCTGCATCAGGAACTTCGAATATCAATTCGTCATGCACTTGCAGCAGCATGCGCGCCTTCAGGTTTGCAGCTTGCAAGGCCGGCATCATGCGGATCATGGCACGCCGGATGATGTCAGCAGCAGACCCTTGTATTGGTGCGTTGATTGCAGCACGTTCGAGAAAGGCGCGCTCTGACGGATTGGAAGATTTGATCCGTGGCAAATGCATACGGCGGCCAAAGATGGTTTCAACAAAGCCATTGTCATGGGCAAATTTCTTGGTGTCATCCATGTAGGTCTTGATGCCGGGGAAGCGCTTGAAATAAGTGCGGATGTATTCTCCCGCTTCCTCCCTCGAGATCGAAAGTTGGTTGGAAAGCCCAAATGCTGAAATGCCGTAGATAATCCCGAAGTTGATGGCCTTGGCGCGACGCCGCACGGCAGAGTCCATGCCTTCTATCGGCACACCAAACATTTCAGAGGCCGTCATCGCATGAATGTCGAGGCCTTCAGCGAAAGCCTTCTTGAGTTGTGGAATATCAGCGACGTGGGCCAAGACGCGCAGTTCAATTTGCGAGTAGTCCGCACTGACCAATTTATGTCCCGCAGGGGCGATGAAGGCCGTGCGAATGCGGCGGCCTTCTTCGGTGCGCACGGGAATGTTTTGCAAGTTCGGATCGGTTGACGACAAGCGCCCGGTCGACGTGGAGGCCATGGCATAAGAAGTGTGCACGCGGCCTGTGGTGGGGTTGATATAGGTTTGAAGTGCATCGGTGTAAGTCGAACGCAATTTGGCCAGTTGCCGCCAATCCAGAACGCGCTTTGCCATGGGCACGCCTTGGGCCGCCACATCTTCAAGGGTATCGAAATCCGTGGACCAAGCACCCGTTGCGGTTTTCTTACCGCCGGGAATACCCATTTGGCCAAACAGAATTTCACCCAATTGCTTGGGCGAACCGATGTTGAACGTGGTGCCCGCAAGTTTGTGAATTTCAGTTTCAACCAACGCCTGCGCCGTTGCGAATTCTTGCGACAGCCGCGCCAACACACCGCGATCCACGAGAATGCCTTCAGACTCCATTTGCACCAACACCGGCACTAGCGGGCGTTCCAGTGTTTCGTAAACCGTAACTTTCCGTATACTGAGGAGTTTTTGCTTGAACAGCATCCAAAGACGCAGCGTGATATCGGCATCTTCGGCAGCGTAGTGCGTGGCCCGGTCAAGCGGTACGCGATCAAACGTCACCGCGGTTTTGCCACTGCCCGCCACATCTTTGAAGGCAATTGGCTTGTGGCCCAAATGGCGTTGCGAAAGTTCATCCATGCCATGGCCGACATCACCTGACTCAAAGACGTAGGACAGCAGCATTGTGTCGTCCAAGGGCGCTACTGTGATGTTGTAGCGCTTCAGCAGCAACATGTCGTACTTCAGGTTCTGGCCAATTTTCAGAACTGCGGGGTTGGCCAGGAGTGGCTTGATCAGGGCTAGCGCCTCATCGCGGTGCAACTGACCTTCAACAAGGCCAGAGCCAAACAAACCATCGCCCTGCCCTTGGTGCGCAAGAGGAATATAACACGCTTTGCCGGGAGATGTGGCGAGAGAGAAGCCCACGATATTTGCCTGCATGGCATCGAGCGAGTCAGTCTCAGTATCAACAGCACAGAAGCCCTGGTCCTCGGCAATGGCAATCCAACGCTTCAGGCTTGCGATGGTGCTGACGGTTTCATAGTCAGCATGCACAACCGGAATAGCCCGTAGATGTGCCTCCATTTGGGCTGCATGATCAGCACCACCGCCGTCATCCCCGCGCAGGCGGGGATCCATGCCGTTTTCAACCGTGGTGATGGCATCAATGGTTTCCCGTTTTCGCGGGAATGACGGCTTTTTTGTTTGCGGTTCTGGAACCCCACCCTCCGGTGGCCAAAACTTTACGTCGACGGCGACAGGCTCAATGGCCGATACGTCAGCATCCAGAGCCGTTGCGATGGTCTTGGTAATGGTTGAAAATTCCATGGCTTTCAGAAAGCCAATCAACTCTGACGCGCGTGGCGTATCAACCGCGAAAGATGCGATCGGCTCCAGGTCCGGCACATGTTTTTCCAACGTGACGAGGCGCTTTGATATCCGGGCCAGTTCCGCATGCTCAATCAAATTCTCACGGCGCTTGTTTTGTTTGATTTCCGTTGCGCGCGACAACAACGTTTCCAAGTCGCCATAGGCATTGATCAGCTCCGCACCCGTCTTCACACCAATGCCGGGAACGCCCGGCACGTTGTCTGTACTGTCACCAGCCAGCGCCTGCACATCCACGACCTTGTCCGGCGTCACCCCAAATTTCTCCAGCACCTCAGCGAGACCTACGGGTTTTTCCTTGCCGGGATCAAACAAATCAACGCCATTGCCGATGAGCTGCATCATGTCCTTGTCAGATGTCACGATGCGGCAGGTCGCCCCCGCCTCAACGGCCATCCGTGCATAAGTGGCGATGATGTCGTCAGCTTCGTAGTTTTCTTTTTCGATACAGGGCAAGTTAAAGGCCTTGGTGGCCTGGCGGATCAAGCCGAATTGCGGGCGCATATCTGCTGGAGGTTCTGGCCGATGAGCCTTGTACTCCGGATAAAAATCCGAACGAAAGGTTTTCGATGAATAATCAAAGATGACTGCAAGGTGTGTGGGCTTTGGATCAATGGCTTTTCCCTTCACCAAGCCCCAGATCATGTTGCAGAACAGACGCACCGCCCCCACCGGCAACCCATCAGAACGACTGTTGTATTTGGGATCCTGATTGGTTGACTGAAAATAGGCCCGGAATATGAAACCTGACCCGTCGATCAGATAAAGGTGGTCACCGGGCTTGAGGCTGTTGGCGGATGTTGTCATGCCCTGCACTATAGGTGGGCTTGTCCCCAGTTTCCACCTGCTTCAAGCTGATCCAGTCCGGGCGCTTGAACAGGAAGCCCAACCTCGTTCCACGCACCAACCAGAACAACAGTACGGGTCCCACAACGCCCGCAAGTGTCGTCACCGTGGCCAACACATCAACGTTGATGCCTGGTATCAGCTTCAGAGTGACGGCGCGCGTCACCGCCATGAACAGGAAGAAGGAGAGATAAAGCACAATTGAATGGGCACCGAGATAACGCAACCATTCGGCCAAGCCTGTGCGCGCCAGCAGCACACCCGTTGTGATGACTGCCCCTGCCCCGGCAAAGCCAAGCAAGAGACCAATGAGTGGAGCAGTCGAAAACCCGGAGAGCACGGCATAGGAGTTGATAAACGACCAAATATAAAGCAGCGCCATCAAGGCAAAGGCATTGCGCGCCCAAAGCTGTTCAGCCGATTTGAAGATGACAGGTGCCAGCCAATAGCCCGCAAAGAAATAGACATAGCGTGATGCGAATTCATCAAGCACCATCCAGCCTGTGTGAAGCGGCAACATTTCCAACAGGGCAGCGGCCAAGAACACCATGAGAGGTGGCACATCTTTCAATGCCTTGGTGACCACGAAGAAAATGGCGAGGAGATAAATGAACCAGAGCGTGCCAAATGGTTGCACGAAGCCGAGAGCATAACTGCCGAGTGCGGCCGTCACGCCCTGCTCCATGGCCAGGCCCGGACCCTTCATGGCAAATTGTATGCTCATCCAGAGAATGTAAAAATAGGCAAAATGCAAAACTTTGGTGTCAAGATAATTGCGCCAAGGCACTGAGATGCGACGCGCCAGAAACAAGCCGGAAATCAAAAAGAAATCGGGCATGCGAAACGGTGTGGCCCATTCGATGAAGTGATGCAGATGGCCTGTCTGGCCAATGGCCTTTTCCACGCCCAAGGTGGAATGCATCATGACGACGAGGATGATGCAAATGCCCTTGGCGTAATCGACCCAATCAATCCGGTTGGTCGTAAGTGTCGCGTTTACCATGATGTCGCCTGTTCTGAATCGGCACATGCGTGCCAGTCGATCAAACTCTCGCAAGGTCGCTGCCATTTTGCAGCGGGCAACGTCACAGTTCCGTGAGTGGTTTCTGAAACCTTAACGTAACAGCAATCGGTTGCGGTCCCGTCACGCGCCCGCTATAGCTCTCAACCGAAGCATCCGTAGCTCAGCTGGATCAGAGCGCTGCCCTCCGAAGGCAGAGGTCACAGGTTCGAATCCTGTCGGGTGCGCCAATGATTTCAATAACTTAGGTAATTTTCCAGACTTCAATCTGGGTGCTATTCCGGATAATTTCTGGATAATTCGTTCTCGTGCAGTTCCGGGTAGGTTCGGGAACTGTACCAAAGCGCCGACGCCAACTACCAAGGTATGGTCTAGGCAGCGAAGTTCTCGAAGTGAACTTCGATGAACTGGAAGCAATTCAGTGCAGCACCAACTACTCAATCAATGACAGTCGAATTGTTGATATTCTATTGTTCATTTCCTAGACCTGTTTTCCGCAAGCGGTTGAGATAAATATAGATCACTATGTAAAGCCCGAGACGACAAGTCGACTACACCCCAAGACGACCGACCGCAGAACGAAGGACAAGCCTTTCAAAACACGTCGGTTGTCAACCCTCCTCCATGACAGCGCCATACGGGGTACGCAATTTTCTCAAGAACCGAAGCGATGCCCGCATGGATGCTCCAGCGGGAATACGTTTTTCCGCTTTACCTCACACATCGCTTCAATCAGCACCACCATTTGCAGGAAATGCTGGCCAATTCAGTCCACCTCTGAAATCCGAACTTTCAATTGATTTCCACATTTTCAGTTTGCGAACTTCTCTGTCGAAAGGCGATTGCGGCCAAGAAAGCAGTTGCTGACAGAACAGCGGAAGCAAACAAGATCCATAACACATGATCATAGCTTCCCATCGCTGCCCAGAGCACAGCGAGTGCAAGAGGCGTCGCCGCCTGAACAACAAAGTTGATGCCAGCGAATGTTCCCTGCAAAGCACCGTAGCCCTCCCGCCCCAGAAACTCAGGACCTGCGGTGGCTTGCACAATTGTCTTGATGCCCATGCCGCCGCCATAGAAGGCAGCAAACACGAAAAGTGACGAAGATGCGGGAGAAGATAGCATCAAGAGGATCATACCAATAACCGGCAGCGCGGTGCCGACCATTCCTGCGATACGCGCGTCGATGTGGCGCTCCAGCGCAAAGACAATGATGCGGCCAATGACTTGAAAGGGCCCCACGACGGCATAGGCTGCGACGATGACAGGCAGTGCAAAGCCCCGCTCACTTAGCAGGGGAATGATGTGAAACGTGAGGCCCGTGAACATGAAGGCATGGGCGGCGTAACTCAACGCGAGGCACCAGAAGATGGGTTGCGCCATGGCGCGCATGACACGGCCCGGCGGGACCACAATTTTTGCTGCTGCCGAGTTGCCATGAGGTTCTTTCAGTACAAGCCAGTGGATGGCAATACCAAAAGGCAATTGCAACGCCGCCAACACCAGAAGTGCGTTTCGCCATGCAAGCTCTTCAATCAGAAAATGCGTCAAGGGGATGAAGGCGGTGCTGGCCAATCCGCCGAGCAGTGTGATGGTGATGATACCGCGCTTATAGTCCTTCCCCAACGCGCGCGCGATCACCGCAAAAACTGGTTCGTACAACACGGCTGAGAAAACAGCGCCCATCGCAATCCATACGGCATAGAGGTGCCAGAGTTCACTGACCTGCGACCATGCGAACAAGAGGCACATGGCCGCAATTGAACCACCTGTCATGAGAACGCGCCCGCCCTGCACATCGATGATCCGCCCCGCAAAAGGTGATGCAATCCCAGTGGCTGCAAGTCCTGCGGACAAAGCACCGTTCACGGCGGTGCTTGACCACCCCATCTCAGCAGACATCGGCCCAGCTACCACTGCAAAAGCGTAGTAGAGCGTTCCCCACGAGACCAGTTGTGCGACCGCCAGTGGCAGCACGAAGCCCCATCGGAAGTTCACGCGCACGCACCTGTCGCCACACAGCCGCAGCCGGATTTACCCTCATCCTTGGCAACAGCATCCTTCACGCAACAGGCATCAACATGTGTCAATGATGGACCGCCACAACAGCCAACAGCTTGGTCTGGGGCACGACCAAGCCCTTCGCATACGCCAGTTTGTGGCAGTACCAGTTTTGTATCGAATGCGGCCTCCATGTCGCCGGCCAAAGCTGCAACAATCGATCTGACCTGTTCATAGCCGGTCGCCATGAGGAACGTAGGCGCACGACCATAGCTCTTCATGCCGACAACGTAGAAATTGCTTTCCGGCTGGGTAAGCTCCCTCACGCCATGCGGCGGCACGTCACCGCAACTGTGCTCATTGGGGTCGATCAATGGTCCCAATTCCCGCGCGCATTCAAGCCAGGGATGGAGATCGAGCCTGATTTCGCTGAGCATGGAAAAATCCGGGCGAAAGCCAGTGGCCACAATGACTTCGTCGGCTGTGATCTTGTCTCCGGTTTCGGACGATACTTCGATTGCGTCATCCAGAAGTTTGAACGCATTCACGCGAAAAGGTGCCAGCAAAGTAACACCGCCGCGTGTCACAGCATCCTTGGCGTGCTTGCCCAATGCGCCGCGTTGGGCAAGCTGGTCATCGCTGCCGCCGCCAAAGGTATTGACAGAAGGTTCGGAGCGCATGGCCCAGATGATGTCGGTTGATGGCGTTTGGGATTTCAGTCGCACCAAGTTGAGGACTGAGTCCATCGCCGAATGCCCTGACCCGATCACCATCACGCGTTTGCCGGCATAGCGATCCCGCGCCTTGCCAACCACATCTGGAATTCCTGTTGATATCCGGTTGGCAGACTCGACCTCGCCAGGAGCAGGCCTCCCATTGGCGCCTGCCGGATTGGGTGAGTTCCACGTGCCCGAAGCGTCAATGACAGCGTGCGCCAAGATGCGTTCGGAATTTCTATCGCCGTACTCGATCGTGATCTCGAAAGGCCGCATAGAGCGCCCCTTCGACGGCACACGATCCATGCCCTGACGTGTCACAGCCATCACCTTGGCGTTGTAACGGACATGGGGCGCAAGCTCAGGCAGGGAAGAGAGAGGGTTCAAGTAGAGGTCAATCAGTTCGCCACCCGTCGGATCGCGGTCCGGGTCTGGACTTTTCCATCCGGTTTTTGCCAGCAGACGGCCAGCCGCCGTATCCACATTGAAGCGCCAAGGCGAGAAGAACATGACATGCCGCCATTGCTGCACGGCATGGGCAGGGCTTGATCCGGCCTCGAGCACGATGAAGGGCACGTTGCGTTCGGACAGATGCGCGGCCGCAGCAAGTCCGACTGGGCCTGCGCCGATAACCGCCACGGGGAGTAGATTATTGATGTCTTTGTCCATAGAATTGATCCTTCTAGAAATTAAGAAATATAGAAGCCAACAGAAGCCTCATGCGATCTCTTGAGCTGGAACTTCACAACAGGCCGCTTCATCAACGCAACATTCCGCAACCAGAAAATCCATAAGCGCGCGCATGACTGGAAAGTTGGCGCGGCACATCAAGGTTGTTCCGTCGCGGTCTTGCCGCACCAAGC
>JANOPL010000056.1:0-17103 GCA_031421835.1 Hyphomicrobiales bacterium
TCGACAGGCCGCGCTTGGAGGGCGCTTCGTCAGTCATGTCCTTGCCGTCGATATGGATGGCGCCGGAGGTGAGGTCTTCGAGACCGGCGATCATGCGCAGCAAGGTTGACTTGCCGCAGCCCGAAGGACCTACGAAAACGGTGAACTCACCGTCTTTGATTTCGAGATCGATGCCCTTGATGATATGAACATCGCCGAAACTCTTGCGCGCATTTTTGAGCGTGACAGCAGCCATGACTTACCCCTTCGTAGCGCCGAGCGTCAGGCCGGCAATAAAGTGTTTTTGCATCAGGAAGAACATTGCGACAGGCGGAAGAGCCGCGATGATGGAGGCAGCCGAGATCAATTCCCACGCCACTTTCCACTGCCCCTTCAATTCACTCATGCCAGCGGTTACGGGTCTGACGTCGGCAGAATTGGCCATGACAGTTGCCCAGAAATAATCGTTCCAGATGAATGTGAAAATCAAAACTGAAAGTGCGGCGATGGCAGGCCGCATGAGCGGCACGACGATGTACCAGAAGATTTTCCATTCATTGACACCTTCAACGCGTGCTGACTCAATCAGTGCAAAGGGCAATCCCTTGATGAAGTTCCGCATGAACAAGGTGCAAAAGCCGGTTTGAAACGCCACATGGAACAACACCAAACCTGTTGTGGTGTTGTACAGGCCCATGCCTTGCGTCAAATCGCGGACAGGAATAGCCAAAATCTGGAACGGCACAAAGTTGCCCGCGACAAACATGAAGAACACCAGCAGATTGCTTTTGAACTTGTACACGGCAAGCGCAAAGCCCGTCAGGCACGAGAGGGCAACGGCTCCAATAACCGTAGGGATTGTCACCTTGAAGGAGTTCAGAATATACCAGCCGATATTGCTGTTTTCGAAGACAGCGGAGTAATTTTTTACAAAGTCAAAGCCTGACGGCATACCGAAATAATTGCCTGCCGCAAGATCAGATGACGGGCGGATTGACGTCACGGCAATGCCGATCAGCGGCAGCAACCACAACACCAGACCAACAGGCAACAGCCATTTATAGACGATCTGGACCCAAGGTTTGGTCCTCGCAATGGGGGTCGGAAACATCAGCTGTTCCTCTCTTGGCTGAGCATCCGAACGATAAAGATCGAGATGAACACCAGCATGATGGCAAACAGCACAACAGCAATTGCCGCACCATAGCCCATGGCATATCCGTATTCTGATAGTGCCTGTTCATACATGAAGTAAGATAACACTCGGGTTGAGCCGTAAGGGCCACCCACAGTCATGATGGACACCAGATCGAAGGAGCGCAGTGCGCCGATCACGGTCACAACCAAAGCAATAAATGTCGCGGGGCGCAGTTGCGGGATGATGATGTGCCAGAGCATGGACCATCCCTTTGCGTTGTCCATGCGGGCGGCCTCCACCTGCTCTGAGCTGATGTTGTTGAGACCCGTCAGATAAAGGATCATGCAATATGCAATCTGTGGCCAGAGGCCCGCTGCGATAACACCATAGGTCGCAAAGCGATCATCGGCCAAAATTGCAGTTTCGGTGCCGGTGAGAAAGCCGATCACTTTCGGCAACAATCCAAAGTCAGGCGCATAGAACCAACTGAAAATCAAACCCACAACAACCTGGCTGATGACAAAAGGAAAGAAGAACAGCGACTTATAGAATCGAATGCCAGTGACGGTCTGGTTCAGGAACAGTGCAACGGCAAGCCCTGCCGGAATGGCGAGAAGATAAAGGACGAGCCAGATCAGGTTGTTCTTGAGGGAGGTGTAAAACGAGTCATCATCCAGAAGATCGGTGTAATTGCCCATGCCTACCCAGGTTTTTGGGCCAAGCCCGTCCCACTCGTAAAAGCTGATCCAGAACGACTGGAGGATGGGGAAAATCACATAGAGCAAAAAAATCAGAATGCCGGGTGCCAGAAACAGCCAAGGCGCGTAGTCGCGCTGGTTCCAGCGTTTGTTTGAGGTGGTGCTCATGTGGTCCGTCCCGTCTGATGCGTGCAGTCCCTCATCCGCCCTGCGGGCACCTTCTCACGCAACAAGAGCGGGAGAAGGTTGATGTCAGGAGCCTTCTCCCGTTACTTCCAACGGGAGAAGGTGGCCAACGGCCGGATGAGGGACTGCACAAAGAAAATTGGGAGGGGCCGAATGTGATGAGCATCCGGCCCCGTGTGTTGAAGCTTACTTGTAAGCTTTCGCACGGACCTTTTCGAGACGCTCCAAGATGGCGTCGATGTTTTCTGGCTTGGCCATGAACTCCTGGAAGCCTTCCATGCCGGCCTTTGCCATATCGGCTGGGGCATCACGGTCGAAGAATTGTGCAAGGGCATAAGCGCTCGACAATGATTCAAAACCAGCCTTGATGAACGGATCATCGCCAACCGTTGACTTGTTGTTCACAGGCAACTGGCCGAGCGTGGCGTTCATTTTGGTTTGGGCATCAGGCGATGCGATGTAAGCCAGGAACTTCTTGGCATCGGCCTTGTTCTTGGCACCCGACGGAATGTGGAATGTATCCGTTGGCGCTTCTTCAGCACGTGGAATTCCAGGGGTGATTTCCGGGAATATCATGTAGCCGAGGGTGTCGTTGGTCATGCCGCCTTCCTTGAAAGTGGCAACAGCAAAGTTACCCATGACGTAGTTGGCGGCTTTGCCTTGTGACAGCAAGGCAGCAGCGTCCTGCCAATCGATAGCAGCGGCGTTTGCAGTGATGTAAGGGGTGATCTTGGCCCATTCAGCAAAAGTGGCTTTTACCTTTGCATCGGTCCACGCCACTTTACCTGCGGTCAAGTCCATGTGGAACTCATAGCCATTGGTGCGCATGTTGATGTAGTCGAAAATGCCTGCACCTGGCCACAAAGCCTTTGTGCCCGTGGTCAAGCAATCAACACCTGCCGCTTTGAACTTTTCGCAGGCGGCCACAAATTCAGCCCAGGTCTTTGGCACTTCAACGCCAGCTTTTTTGTAGACGTCTTTGTTGTAATAAATGCCCCACTGATAATAGGTGTAGGGAACGCCCCACTTCTTGCCGTCTTGGGTCAGCGAAGCGGCAGCTGATTTCAGCTGATCGTTCAATCCGTTGGCTTCCCACACGTCAGACACGTCTTCGAAAAGACCAGCGGTGACAAATGGGGCCATGCGGTTGCCAGCGTACCAGGCGGCAACGTCTGGCGCATCAGCGGTCAGGAAGTTGCGGATGGCTGACTTGTAACCTTCGTGGTCGAAGTTGTTCCACTTTACTTTGATGTCTGGATTGGCGGCTTCAAAGCCCGCGATCAATTCTTCCATGGCCTTCTTTGGTGCCGGGTCGGACTGGTCCGAGTTCAGCACGAGTTCACCGGCAAGGGCCGTTGAAGTCGATAGTGCAATAGCAAATGCAAGGCCCGAAAGGCCCTTCAAAAATGTCATCTTAATCCTCCCTTGACCCGCCCCCACCATGGAGGCGGTTGAAGTCCCCTGAGCTTGTTTTTAAAATTGAGCTTCAGGTTAAGCCTTGACCATCATAGGATTTTCGACAAGTATCTACCGAATTTCAGCGATCGACTTCCGGAAACCTAAGCAGACATGGCGATCCTCAAAACGCGTTCTCCGGCCTACAAAGACGAAAGTGTGCCCGCACATCCGGAAATGAGCGGTGGCTATCCTGTTGTGATCTTTGGAGATCACAGCTTTTGTGCGGGAACTTCGCTGTCGGTGCAGCCGATGCCGCGGCCACATATGCACAGCCAGGTTGAGCTGAACTTTATTTTGACCGGCAGCATGACCTATTGGTTCGACGGCCGCATTCTCACGGTGGCAGCAGGAACGTTGTCATTGTTCTGGGGCATGATCCCGCACCAGGTCATCGAATGCGAGGAAGGCACGACGTTTGTTGTGCTTTATGTGCCGATGGCCGTGTTTTTGGAGCTGCCAACCTTGAGCGCCTTGCGCACGGCGATTTTTCGAGGTGCCGTGGTCGAAGCGCTCGACATCAAGCCCTACGACCCCGACATGTTTCAGCGCTGGCGCGAAGACATGCTGCAAGGTGACCAACAGTTGATCCAGATCGTGAAGGATGAATTGACAGCGCGCATTCGCCGCGTCGACCGGGCGGGCTGGCATGACTTGCGCGAGATGGGCACACTGACCGGGGCAGCCGCCAATCTCGGGCTGGATCATGAACGGGCTGTCAAAGCCGAGGGCATGGCGCAGTTTATTGGCGAGCATGCACTCGATCATATCTGCGCTGATGATGTTGCAAAAGCTGTGGGGCTGCACCCTAACTATGCGATGAGCCTGTATAAGCGGGCGACGGGTTTGACCATCAAGCAATCCATCACCCGTCACCGCCTCGACATGGCCCAATCCATGTTGATCGCTTCGGACCTGCCTGTTGCATCGGTGGCATTTGATTGCGGGTTTGGGTCACTCTCCAGTTTTTATGCCGCCTTTGAACACCGTTTCCGCACCAGTCCCGCGGCGTTCCGGCAAGGTTACAATCAACTGATCAAAGCCGCGTGAACGTCAGCCCTCAACCGTAACGGTTGCGTTGAAAGCGTCCGGCGCTCTTTCAACTTAGCTTTTCGCAAGTCACTCTCACTCAGCAAGACCACTATAACCCATGGCTTTCAGGTTTTGCATTCATGCGCGCGATTTTTGCTTCGTAGCGCGCCTCCATTTGAACTTGCGCTTGCGTAGATCCGTCGTGCCAGGTGCCAAACAGCTTATCGAGGGCCGTGGCACCGTCAGCGTAGTTCACTTCAAAATGTTTGTGATGCAAATAGTGCGCGTAGGCATTCGAATTCATCAGGCCTTCTTCTCCCACTTCCAGTTTATCAAATCCGATGTGACCGACGACTGCTCCGGAGCCTGTTATCTGCAGGTTGTAGAGAAACAGTACGGGATGCGATGGCAAGACAAAATGAATGAGACTATCAGACCAATAGAGCAGGTGTTCAATTGGGTGCATGGACAAGGATGACCAGGGACTGGGGTTGACCGAGTTGTGGTGGACCGAATGAATGTATTTGTAGAGCACAGGTGTGTGGATGAGCCGGTGAACGCAGTAAAAATGAAACTCGTGCCATAGTGGCAGAAAAAAGCCCAGTGCGAGAAGCCAGACTGGATTTTCGGCAAATGTTGTGAATGGGCCGTAGCCATTGGCAATCGCCCAATACCCTACCACTTCATAGGCTGTCCAAATTGGAACGCCGGACACAAAAGTGCGAATGATATTGTCAACGTTCTGGCTCTTGAACATGAAGACGTCGCTGGGATGCTCTGATGGCCACTTCGCATTGAACTTGAAACGATTGCCTTGCGCGCGCTTTACATAAAGTCGCAACTCAAGTGCACCATAGATGACGAGAACTAAAAGCGAGTTGCGGGCGAGAAGAGACGCAATCCAGACGAACTCAAATGTCTTCATCGTCTCCATTGCTGGCGTTAGCCACATCCAGAACACAAAGGTGAGTGCCATGTACATCAAGTTCCAAGGGAAGAAATAACCCCAGAGCCAGGCCAGCCATTTCATCGGGTCGCGCGGCCAGGTGAAATAGGGAGCGAGCTCCAAGCGTTCCGAAGGAGCCCAATCACCGCGCTTGTTACGTGTTCCGAATTGCAGATCATCCATCGCTAAAGGTCGTCCCTTTGGTCTGCTATGTTTTTGCAGACCCGCTAATTTTCAGGGTGACGATTGGAAATAGGCGATGCAACTTCAAAGATGAGACAACTACCATTTCCTATCAATTTGCATCAAGAACACCGAAGGCGATTGAGGGCATTAGCCTCGTAAGCTCATCGGCCTTGCATCGGTCCAGACGCCGCCGGATTTGGCGGATGTTACGGACGCATTGATCGCTGCAATCGAGCGTAGCCCGTCAACAGCCGTCGGGAAATGTTGCGTGTGATCAGGTGCGGTCTTGCCCGTCTGCTTTGCGTAAATGGCTGCGGCCAAGTCTGCGTAAATATTGGCGAAGGCCACCAGCATGCCCTCAGAGTGGCCTGTGGCAATGCGTGTGGCGTGGGCGGCGTCGGACGAGTCTGCGCTGCCACGTTCAATGGTTTCGGTGCGGCCGTTGACGGGCGTCCACTGCAATTGATCGGGCCATTGTTGCGCCCAACGAAGCCCGCCCTTTTCACCAAACACGCGAATGTTGAGACCATGAAAGCTGCCCACGGCAACCGAGCTTGTCCACAGCCGCACCGTGGTGCCGCTATCCATGCGGACATTGACCATGGCATCGTCCTCCAACTGGCGGCTTTCGATTGTCGAAACAAAATCGGCTGAAAGCTCCCGCGCATTTTGGCCCGACACGAAACTGGCCATGTTCAAGGCGTGAATGCCGCAATCCGCGAACTGGCCTGAAGTACCCGCTTGTGCCGGGTCGTAACGCCAACGCATGCGTGGATTTTCGGCGTCAGCCGCATCGGCATGAAAGCCATGCGCAAATTCAACCACGATCAAGCGCACTTTGCCCACATCACCCCGCGCAACCATGGCCCGCATGTGCCGCACCAAGGAATAACCGGTGTAACCATAATTTACAGCGCAAATGCTCCCCATGCGCTGAGCCGTGGCTGCAATGTCTTCAGCCTCTTCAAGTGTCACCGTCATTGGCTTTTCGCAAAGCACGTGAATGCCCGCTTCCAAAAACGCCTTGGTGATTTCGTAGTGGGTCGAATTGGGTGTTGCCACCGTCACAAGGTCAATTTTGTCTGTGCGATTGCGTTCGCCCGCCAGCATCTCTTTCCAGTCGCCGTAGGCACGATCCTCAGCGATCCCGAGACGTTTGGCAAAGTCGCGGCCTTTGGCGGCATCCACATCCAGCGCGCCCGCTGCCAAATGAAAGTGACCGTCCATAGCCGAACTGATGCGATGCACCGGGCCAATCTGGCTGCCTTCGCCGCCACCAATCATGCCCCATTTCAAAACTGTCATTCTCAGCGTCCGTTCTTAAAAATTAGGATTGTGGAATATCGACCCATTGGCGGGTCTCGTGAGAGTGCCAGCTGGCTTCGACGATTTGGTTCACCAACATGCCATCGCGGAAAGTTGGCCATTTCAATTTCTTTTCGTGAATCGCCTGCAGAAAGTCCCGCGCCTCGATGATGATTTGCTCTTGATAGCCGGTGCCATGCCCAGCCCCCAAACAAAAAGCCTTGAAGTCCGGGTGCAGTGGGCCAGTAAGGATTTTGGTAAAACCGCGCCGCGCTTCGTCGCCTTCCGAGCGATAGAGCCACAAGGCGTTTTGATCTTCCTGATCAAATCGGATCGAACCCTTAGTACCGTAGATTTCATAGGCGTAGCCCATTTTGCGGCCCGCTGCGACGCGACTGACAAACAACTGCCCCATGGCACCATTGGCGAAGCGGCACATGATGGCGCTTTGGTCATCATTGGTCACAGGCACACCACCGCGTGTGGCGTGCACAGTCGCGATGTCAGCGACGAGCGATGTGATGGGCCCCACCAGCGCCAGTGCCGCGTTGATAATATGGGGTGAGAGATCGCCCATATTGCCGTTGGCGCGTCCTTCCGTGCGCCAATCACCGGGGATGGTTGCATCCGCCAGAAAGTCTTCTGTGTGTTCCGCGCGTAAAAACGTGATCTCGCCAATCTCGCCACGTTCTATAATTTGTCGTGCAAGTTGAGAAGCAGGCGTCCGGATATAGTTGAACCCCACCATATGGATGCATCCGCTTTTTTCAGCGGCGGCCAGCATGGTGCGGCTTTGTTCGAGCGACAGCCCCAAGGGTTTTTCGCACAATACATGTTTACCTTTGGCAAAGGCTGCCAGTGCAATGTCTTGATGAGTCTCCTGCGGGCTGGCGATGACAATGGCTTCAATGGCCGGATCGTCTACAATTATGCGCCAATCAGCGGTTGAACGTTTGAACCCAAATTGGCGGGCTTTATCGGCAGCACCTTTTTCAGTTGTTGTGCAAATAATTTCAAGCGACGGGCGCAAAGCCGTATCAAACACGGCTGCAACTGCCCCCATGGCCACAGAATGGGCCTTGCCCATATAGCCGCCACCAATCACACCAATGCCAATATTTGCCATGTTTTTTCTTCCCATGCTTGCAATGCGAAATGACACCCCGTACCCTTTCCGTCAAGTTGGGTTGGAGTTGGCGGATGACGCTTTCAGAATTATCTATCAAGTTGCGTCAAAAAAATTTCCTTGTCGTCGGCAGGGCGGGGCTTGATCTTTATGCTGATCCGCCGGGCACTGAGATTGAAAATGCTACAGGTTTTTCTGCAGCGCTTGGCGGCTCTGCCGGTAATATTGCCGTGGCCTTGGCGCGACAGGGTAACGCGGCTGCTTTGGTGACGGCAGTGTCAAACGACGCTGTGGGGCGCTTCACACTGAAATCTCTGGCGGGTTATGGCATCGACACGCGGTACATCGCACACGTGGGCGGCGAGGCGCGGAATTCCTTGGCCGTAGTGGAAACACGAGCCGAGAATTGCCAGTCCGTGATTTACCGCAACGATGCGGCTGACTTTCAAATGACAGAGGGGGACGTTGAAGCCGTCGATTATTCGAACTTCGGAGCGATCATCGTCACTGGCACCTGCTTTGCCAAAGAACCCTCGCGCAGTGCCACCTTCAAAGCCATGGACCTCGCCCGCAGGGCTGGCTTGGTGCTGATTATCGATGTGGATTATCGTCCTTACTCGTGGGTCTCTAAAGCTGAGGCCCAGAACATTTGCATGAAGGCGGCGGAGATGTGTGACATTGTGGTTGCCAACGACGAAGAGTTTGCGGTGCTGTCTGGAACCTCTGATGGTTTGGCATGTGCGGAACAACTGTCACAACGGCAGAGTGGCATCGTGGTTTATAAAATGGGCGCGGAAGGTGCTGTCACCTTCTCATCGGGTGCTTGTATTCAAACACCGATTTTCAAAGTGACGGCGCTGAAACCCACCGGGGCTGGCGACGCTTTCATGGGGGGCTTTCTTTCGGGGCTTGCTGGGGGCGCTTCTTTGGAAGATGCGATCAAACGCGGTGCCGCAACGGCAGCAATCGTTGTCACACGCGTGGGCTGTGCACCCGCCATGCCCGATACCAAAACCGTTCAAGATTTTATCAAACAAATGGCGATCTGATTATGCATTTTCCACCCCACGACAATCACAACAAACCTATCGTCGACGTTGGTGACGCACGGGTGCCCTTGAACTATTTCAACATCGTCAAACTGGTGAAGGGGCAATCCTTCGAATACCAAGTGCCGGGTTATGAAACGGCTGTTGTGCCCGCCACGGGTACTGTTGATGTCAACGTTGGGGGTGAAAGTTTTGCTGCCATCGGCTTGCGCAGTGTTGATGTGTGGGATGGTGAACCCGAAGGCGTTTATGCTCCACCGGGGGCCAAAGTGCGTCTGGTCTGCATCTCCGATCAAGCGGAAGTGTTCGTTGCAGGTGCGCGATATGATGGTGAGTTGACGCCGTTTGCAGTGCGCGCCGCTGACATTGACAAAATCCAATACGGTTCAGACGACACCAAGACGCACCGTAAAATCAAGCATATCTTCGGCACAAAATATCGGGACCGCGTTGGGCGCTTGCTGGTGTCGGAACTGTTTACCGTTGGCGCTGGGGGGTGGTCAGGCTTCCCATCGCACAAGCACGATACCGATCGCTTGCCACTCGAAACCCGCCACGACGAAACCTATAATTTCCGCTTCAAGCCGGACCATGGTTTTGGCCTGCAGCTGGTGCAGCGTGAAGACGGCAAGACGGGTGATGCGTATCACATTACCAATGGTTCGACCGTGGTGCTGGATAAGGGCTATCACCCTTGTGTGGCCGCACCCGGATATGAAATGTATTACTTCACCATTTTGGGCGGTCTCAGTCAGCGGTCACTCGTGCAGTTTTTCCAACCCACGCATGCCTATCAGGTCGAAACCATTCCCGGCATCAAAGACATGGTGGCGAAGTTTAAATGACGGTTGCCACGCTCAGCGATGTGTTGCGCCCCGCTATGGCCGGAAACTATGCTGTTGCGGGCGTTGTTGTGTTGGGTTGGGAAGATGCCAAAGCCTATGTCGAGGCAGCGGAAGAAACTGGCTTGCCTGTGATTTTACAAGCAGGTCCCGGCTGCCGCAAACACATGCCAGTTCCAATTCTTGGCAAAATGTTTCGTTATTTGGCTGAGCAGGCAAAAGTCCCCGTGGTTTGTCATATTGATCACGCGACAACAGTCGAAGAATGCCGAGCTGGTATTGAACATGGCTTCACATCGGTGATGATTGATGGCTCGCGCTTGTCGCTCAACGAAAATATCGCCTTGAGTGCTGACGTCGTTGCGTTGGCTAAAGCAGCAGGCGTATCAGTCGAGGCCGAGATTGGTTTTGTAGGTTATGATAGCGGCGCAGCGTCATCCATGACGCGGCCTGAAGATGCTGCTGCGTTTGAACGGGGCACCGGGGTTGACGCGTTGGCGATTTCAATTGGCAATGTGCATTTGCAAACTGAGAAGCAGGCCGCCATCAATTTCGACGTGTTATCTGCCATCGAAGCGGTCACAACCGTGCCGCTTGTTTTGCACGGCGGCAGCGGTATCGCCGCAGATGTTCGAAGGCAACTCGCGCATCACCATCGCATCAAGAAATTCAACATCGGCACTGAGTTGCGCATGGCCTTTGGTGCGGCATTGAGAGCGACGTTGCTTGACCACCCTCATGAATTCGACCGAAACAAAATTCTCGCTGCAACGATGACAGCGTCTCGAGAGACTGCAAAAATAGTGCTCCGGAATTTGGCATGACATCACAGTTCATCCGCCTCACTTACCTCATCGAAACTGCTGGCAGCCCGGAAAAGCTGGCGGAGAAAATTGCAAGCGATCAATCAACAGGAACTTTTGTTGCTTTGCCCGGCGAAACTGCGGAGTTGAAAGACCGGGTGGCCGCGCGCGTCGTCGCAATCCGGCATTTGCCTTCAATCGCGGTTCCATCGATTCCCACAGACGAAGCGGGCCCGTTCAAACGGATCGAAGCGGACATCGAGTTTCCCTTTGACGCCATCGGTACGGATCTCTCCGCATTGATGACGATTGCCATTGGTGGCGTTTACGCCATCAAAGGCTTCACTGGCATACGCATCATTGATATGAAACTGCCGGAAGCATTTCGCAGTGCTTACGCGGGCCCGCAATTTGGTGTTACAGGCAGCCGTGCCCTGACAGGCGTCTATGATCGCCCCATCATCGGTACCATCATCAAGCCTGCCCTCGGGTTGCGGCCACACGAGTCTGCTGTGATGGTGAAAGATGTCATCGAAGCGGGCGTGGACTTTGTGAAGGACGATGAGAAATTAATGTCGCCCGCTTACTCGCCCTTGGCTGAGCGGGTGAAGCACATCATGCCGATTATTCTCGATCATGAACAGAAAACCGGAAAAAAAGTCATGTATGCCTGGGGCATCAGTGCCACGGACCCCGATGAGATGATGCGCAATCATGATGTGGTTTTGAAAGCGGGTGGAAATTGCGCCGTGATCAACATAAACTCCATTGGCTTTGGCGCAATGGCGTTTTTGCGCAAGCGTTCAGGGCTGGTGTTGCATGCCCACCGCAATGGTTGGGACGTGCTGACACGCCACCCGGGACTGGGGCTGGACTTCAAGGTGTGGCAACAGTTCTGGCGCCTGTTGGGGGTGGATCAATTTCAAATCAACGGCATCCGCGTGAAATATTGGGAGCCGGATGCAAGCTTTGTTGCCTCTTTCAACGCCGTGACGACGCCGTTGTTTGATCCCCGTGATTGCTCACTCCCCGTTGCAGGTTCGGGCCAGTGGGGCGGACAGGCCCACGACACCTATCAACGCACGGGCCGTTCCATTGATTTGATGTATTTGTGTGGCGGCGGTATCGTTTCGCACCCCGGCGGTGCTGGGGCAGGCGTAAAGGCGGTGCAGCAAGCATGGGCAGCCGCTGTGGCTGATATTCCATTGGCTGAGTATGCCAAAGACCATCCGGAACTCGCTGCTTCAATTGCCAAATTCTCCGACGGCAAAGCGGCATGACGCGGTTACTCTCCTATTACGGCGATGATTTTACAGGCTCCACTGACGTCATGGAGGCACTGGCCAGCCACGGCATAAAGACAGTCATGTTCACGCGGCAGCCCACGGAGGCTGAATTTGCTCCGTTCACGGACTATCACGCGCTGGGCCTTGCGGGCAGCAGCCGCAGTCAATCGCCCGACTGGATGAACACTCATTTGCCGGAAGCCTTTGCTTGGTTGAAAGGCTTGAACGCCCGCTACTGTCATTACAAAGTCTGCTCCACTTTTGATTCCAGCCCGACAATCGGCAACATTGGCCGTGCACTTGAAATTGGTGCTGCCGCATTTGATCAAAACATAGTACCGCTGGTGGTGGGCGCACCGCAGCTCAAGCGCTACACCTTCGCTGGGCATTTGTTTGCGGGCTATCAGGGGCAAACCTATCGCATCGACCGGCACCCTGTGATGAGTGTTCACCCGGTGACACCGATGCATGAGGCCGATGTGAAACTGCATTTGGCGCGGCAAACCTCATGGCCGACATCTCAGATTGAGTTGCTTGATGTATTCGACGCTCACAGTCAGAAGCAGGCAGGACAGCGCCTGCTCAATCTATCGGCGCCTTTTATTGTGGGCTCTTCCGGTGTTGAATATGCTTTGATGAAGGCCATGGATGGGCAGACGCAATCCTTCCCCGCACTTTCCGCTGTTGAACGTCTGATGGCGGTGTCCGGCAGTGTTTCGCCGACGACCGCGCGGCAGATCAAATACAGTTTGAAGAATGGGTTTGCAGGACTGGCCATCGACCCGCTGGAGCTTTTGGGGGAGAACAAAATCCAAATCCTGCAGGATGCAATTGATACTGCGGTTGCAGCGACAAAACAGGGACAGAGTGTTTTGATCCATACCGCACTTGGTACCGCTACTGACAAAGGCTCAAAACTGTCAGCAATCCCAGACGCCCGCCAACTCATTGGCGAGGCCCTTGGCTTCATTCTGAAACAGGTTCTGGAACAGACCGGCATCAAACGCGCCATCATTGCAGGTGGTGACTCTTCAAGCCATGCGCTGGGGCAGTTGGATGTGGTGGCGTTGACCACCCGTTTTCCCATGGCAGCGACACCGGGTTCACCCCTGTGCATTGCCCACAGCGCCAACCCCGCAATCACGGGATTGGAAATCGCGCTGAAAGGCGGGCAGGTGGGTGGGGATGATTATTTCGTCAGCTTGCGCGATGGCATGGCTTAAGAGATGAAATGAGAGATTAGCCAATGCAGCTCTATTCGGTGATTGATTTTTGCCGGTGAATGGCGAAAAAGGCCGCATTCAATTTTTGATTTTGAGGAGCATACCCATGAAAGCCAAACTCGGCATGTCGCCCATCGCCTGGTGGAATGATGATCTTGCACAACTCAGCGATGATGTGTCGCTGGAAGAATGCCTGCGGCAGTCCCGTTCAGCAGGTTTCACAGGCATGGAAATGGGACGCCGCTTCCCGTCAAACCCCGACGAAATGTTGCCGATTTTGAAGAAGGCCGATGTTACACTTTGCGGCGGCTGGTTCTCCGGCACACTGGTGGACGATGATTTGCAGTCGAACAAGGATCGCATCCTGCCGATGATTGAGTTGTTCAAGGCCGTCAACGCGCCCTGCATCGTTTACGGTGAAATTGGCCGCTCTATTCAGGGTGATCAATCGAAGCCATTGTCGACAAAAGCCAAATTGTCGGAAGATGAGATGAAGCCCTATGCCCGCAAGGTTACGGCGTTTGGCGAATGGTGTGCCGACCAAGGCATGCCCTTGTCGTTTCATCACCATATGGCCACCGTTGTCGAAACCGAAGCCGAACTTGACATGTTCATGAAGCATTCGGGCGAGGGTATTCCCTTGTTGCTGGATGCAGGACACATGGCCTTTGCGGGTGGAGATGTTCTGCGTTGCATCGACAACCACCACAAACGCATCACCCATGTGCACGCCAAAGACGTCCGGATGGATGTGATCAATAAACTGGATCGCAGCAAGGAAAGCTTTCTTGATGCCGTGATCAAAGGGGCCTTCACCGTGCCGGGTGATGGCTCGCTGGATTTCAAGACAATCGTGCAGCGTTTTGCCGATTATGGTTATGAGGGCTGGTTCGTGGTTGAAGCCGAGCAAGACCCGAAGGCCAATCCACCGCTCAAAATGGCGCAAGTGGGTTATGCTGAATTGATGCGGGTGATGACGGCTGCCGGCTACACTGTGGAAACACAGGGCTTTCCAAGCTGATGGCTAAACCATGACAGCGTTCCGCGGTGCATTGATTGGGTGTGGTTTTTTCGCCGTCAACCACATGCACGGCTGGAACGATGTTGAGGGGGCTGAGATTGTTGCGATTTGTGATCGTGATCCGGCGCGGTTGAAACTCATCGGTGATCAATTCGGAATCACGAAGCGTTATGCCGATGCTGCCACCATGATGGCTGCTGAAAAACTTGATTTTGTTGATATCGCAACCACGGCACCCATGCATCGGGCGTTGGTTGAAATGGCCGCAGGTCACGGCATCAACATCATTTGCCAAAAGCCGTTTGCGCCAACACTGGACGACGCAAAGGCCATGGTTGCTGCCTGTGATGCGGCGACAGTAACACTGATGGTGCACGAGAATTTCCGGCATCAATCAGCCATTCAGGCGGTCAAAAAGGTGCTGATGTCAGGAGAGATCGGCACTGCGTTTTGGGGGCGGGTATCGTTTCGTTCAGCCTTTGATGTGTTTTCCGGTCAGCCCTATTTGGCTGAGGGCGCGCGCTTTATTGTGGAAGATCTTGGTATTCACGCGCTGGATGTGGCGCGGTTCTTGTTTGGCGATGTCAAGAACGTCAGTGCACGGATCAAGCGGGTCAATCCTGAAATCAAGGGAGAGGATGTGGCCACCATCTTGTTGGACCACGGAGACAACATCGCGTCAGTGGTGGATTGTTCATATGCAAGCCTGCTCGAGACAGAACTGTTTCCACAGACTTTGATTGAAGTTGACGGCGCAAAAGGTTCACTGCGTTTAGAGGCGGACTATCATCTCAAAATTACGACGGCTGACGGCACGCGTGTCTTCGATGTTTCGCCGCCGCTTTTGCCATGGGCGTCGAGGCCTTGGCACAATATTCAGGAAAGTGTGGTGTTGATACAGCAGCACTGGGTGGAAGCGTTGCGCAATGGTGCAGAGCCCATGACATCGGGCCGGGACAATTTGAAAACCTTTGGTTTGGTGGAGGCTGTCTATCAATCGGCCGCTTCAGGGCGGACCATTGACATGGCCACGTTGCTGAAATGAGTGAATGGACTCATGGTTTAGAGGCTCGAAATTTAGCTGCGCTGTTTGCCGAACAATTGAGTGACCCCAATCGTATATTTGCCCGGTGTGACGATGGCCGCAACGTCACCATCGCAGAATTTTGGGCGATGGCGGGCCGCATGGCAGCACGGCTGCAATTGGCAGGTGCAACGCCTGGTGAGCGCATTGCGGTGCAAGTTGACAAAAGCGTTGAAGCGCTCGCACTTTTTTGGGCTTGCGTGCGTGGCGGGTTCATTTTTCTACCCCTGAACACCGCTTATACCATGACGGAGGTGGCTTATTTCCTGTCAGATGCTGAGGCTTCAGTATTCGTTGCAGCACCCCATCGAGAAGCCGAGGCAAACGCCATTGTGCCGCAGTGCAGGGTTTTGACTCTCGGTGACAAGGGCCAAGGTTCTTTGCTTGAGCATGGATCTGATCAGTATACGGATGTTTCTGCGACCTGGGATGATGTTGCGGCCATTCTTTACACCTCCGGCACGACCGGGCGCTCCAAGGGGGCCATGCTGACCCACGGTAATCTGGCATCAAATGCTTTGGCACTGATTGATCTCTGGCACTTCAGCAAGGACGATGTGTTGTTGCACGCGTTACCTGTTTATCATACGCACGGCTTGTTTGTGGGCATGAACACGGTGTTGTTCAGTGGTGGGCAGTTGCTTCTGCATCGGAAATTCAATACGGAAGCCGTGATGGCGGACTTCCCCAAGGCCACCTGTTTCATGGGTGTGCCGACATTTTACACCCGGCTTTTGCAGCACAAGGATTTAAACAGAGCCACCACGCAACACATGCGCTTGTTCGTGTCGGGCTCGGCGCCGTTGCTGGCGGAAACACATGACGCTTTTTCTGAACGAACGGGCCACGCCATTCTCGAACGCTATGGCATGACCGAAACCAACATGATCGCTTCGAACCCCTATAACGGTGCGCGCCGTGCGGGCACAGTCGGCTTTGCCTTGCCGCATGTGGAGGTCAAAATCACTGACCCTGCCACGGGCAAAACTTTGCCCAATGGAACGGACGGCATGATTGAAGTGTGCGGGCCCAATGTGTTTTCCGGCTATTGGCGCAACCCTGAAAAAACCGCAGAAGATTTGCGCGCGAATGGCTTCTTTATCACAGGGGATTTGGGCTGCATCGACACGCAAGGCTATCTCGTCATTTCCGGTCGCGCCAAGGATTTGATCATCACAGGTGGCTTCAATGTCTATCCGAAAGAAATTGAAGAGGTGATTGATGCCTTGCCGGGGGTGATCGAAACTGCGGTGATTGGCTTGCCGCATCCTGATTTCGGTGAGGCGGTCACAGCGGTTGTGGCTACACGGGACACACTTGATGAAGCCCAGATGATTGCAACTCTCAAGACTCGGCTGGGTGGTTTCAAGGTGCCGAAGCGTATTGTGTTTGTGGAGGAGTTACCACGTAACGCCATGGGCAAAGTGCAGAAAGCGGAATTGCGCAAGCGTTACGCGGGTCTGCTATGAACCGGTTTTAACCCCAAACAGGTTGACCATGTGGACCAACGCCAGAAGTGCCACCAAACCGGAAATCAACAACAGGGGGATGGTTGGCAACATGGGCGGGCTCAGAGACTCGCGGGGGCGACGGTCGTAAAGGGCCAAGCCCACGCCACTGCCCAGGGCGGCAGCCAAGATCAGTGCTGTTATGATAAACTGTTGAGAATAAATAATATTTTGCATGTCTGAGGGGGTAACCGGGGTGTGGTTGACAGGGCCTTGTTGCACCGCTAAGGACAGCG
>JANOPL010000057.1:0-8888 GCA_031421835.1 Hyphomicrobiales bacterium
AATTGATGGTGTTGGCCACCACGTCGGCATGCTGGCCCATCTGACTGTTGAGGTTGATCGACGCTTGTTCGATGCGGTTGACGACACTGGAACTCGAGTCGTTCAAACCTGCCAACAGATTGACGGTTGATTGGTTGATGCGGCTTGTCACATCATTGCCGGATGTGGCCAAACCACCCAACAAGCTGCCACTGGTTTGTTCGATGCGGCCCAAAATGTCGCCGCCGGTGGTGTTCAAGCCATTCAGCAATTGATTGGCGGTTGACTCAAACCGTCCGGTCAAATCCTGGCCTTGCGAATTGAGACCTGACAGCAGGTTGAGAGCTGATTTTTCGATGCCGTTCAAAATCTGGTTGCCCGATGCATCAATGCGTTGCGTGTAGGCTTCGGTGTTCACCACCATGGCATTCGTAATGGTTGATACTTGCTGGTTCAGATGTTCTGAAAGTGCCCCTGACGCTTCACTGATGCGTCCTGCGAAGTCAGCCCCTGAGGCGTTCATTTGCGTCAAGAACTGATTGCCCGATTGGTCGAGGCCAGCCAGCATTTGCGTGCCTGTCATATTGATGCTGTCAGCCAGGCGTGAGGTGGCCAAGTCAAAATTGCCGGATATCTGGCTTGCAGCCTGATCCACATATTGGGTGAGGTCCGAACGGGCCTGGCCCACTTTTCCGACAAAATCACCGACAACATTTTGCAGGCCTTGGGTGACTGTCATGCGACTGTCTTCAATGCGTTGGGCCGTTTCGACTCCGGTCTTTTCGATGAGACCAGCAATTTCACTCGACGTCGCTTTAAGGTGATAAGAAATATTGTCGCTGATCGTGGAGACAGTGTGCGACAATTCACCAGCCGCGTTGCGGATGTCGGAGGCCGACGCGTTGCTGAGGCGCGCAATGGTGGTGCCCACTTCATGATTGGCCAGCGTCAGTTGCTCGGCACTTTGACGCATCAAGGCGATAATGTTGGACTCCATGCCCTTCACTTCGCCACCGAACTTTGTTGACTCGCTGGACAGCGACATGGTGGCACCGTTCAGGGTTTGCACATAGTCAGCGAGTTGCGAGGAAAAGCTTTGGAAGTCCCCCAGCATCAGATTTGACATGCGTTCGAACTGGGCGGTTTGCGTGCTCATTTCGGATCCGGCCATGGCAGCGCGCGTTGAAACATCGTCAATGGTATGCGCCAATTCGGAGGAGGATTGCTTCAACCCCTGGTCCAACCGGTCAAAGGTCTGCAAGGCCATGCCGATGACCTGATTGAGGTTGTTGGTGTTGCTTTCAAGCCGCGTGAGAAGCGGTGCAGCTTCACCACCTACAACGGCGCTGGTTTGTTGCAGGGCAACACGCTGGCTTTCCAAGCCGCTGACCAAGCTGCGGATGCGATCTTCATTGGTGCCGAAGGCGCGCTCCACCGCCGACATTTCCTTGTGGACAATTTCCTCAAGGGCGGCGGCCCGTTGATAGGCATGCTCCACCCCACCCACCAGCAAGTCAACTTCGTTGCGCACCGCCTGGGCGATGGAGGTCAGATTTTCTGACGCAATGTCCTGCGGCCGCACAAGCCGCAAGGCCGAGTGCATCAACACTTCAGACACTTGGCGCATTTGCTGGGCGCGCCACAAGAAATAGGCCATCACCCAAATGACGACGATAGGGACAATGAGCAGCGCAATCGCGCGCATGGCATCAGGCAACGTCGGAGCCTGGTTGTCTGGCGGGAAGAAAATGGCATTGGAGTTGATCATGGCCCAACCCAGAATCCACAGCAGTGACAAAGCGAATGCACCGTAATACACCATGTAACTTGGTGGACGGCGCAGTTTAGCCAGCATCATGGCGGTGCCAGGATCGTTTTCATTGGCGGGACGATTGCGCAAAGGCGAGCGATCCGACTGGGATATCTCGTTTGCTGCCTGAAGAGCTGGAGCGCGGTCCTGACGGTTCCGGTCTGATGTTCTTGTTGCCATTATTTACCCGCGCTTCCAATGATGACGGTGACCCGTCGACCCACTTACACTCTCTTTTGCATGCCTTTTTGCCAATTTAGGGCAGAGAGGGGCCGTCACGCTCGGAGAGTCCTAAGGAACATAGTAAACCAATGGAGACCGTTCTTGAACAGTCAAAGGGCTTTCAGTCGTGGAAAACTAAAAGTTTGGTTAAAATTACGGATCGAATTGAATCGATTCGGTAAATTCCCCTTTTGCCATGTTTATTGAGCCGATTTCAGGGATTTAGCGGTAGCTTTCCCGCAGAACTATTGATCGGGGTGAGGGTTGATCGCGTGGGTGCTTCGCAAAAATTACAACCTTTCGAGGTATTTTCTACCAATGGTAGAGTCGCTGTCCTTGATGTGCCCTATCTCAACCGCGCAACTTTCGGTGATATTCCATTGCGGGGTGAAATCATCGGTTTGTTCCTGGCGCAGGTCAATGGGCTGGTTCGACGGCTGGACTTGCCCGTGGATTCTGCTGCGTGGCAATTTCTCACGCACACGTTGAAAGGTGCGGCCGCCGCTGTGGGGGCCAAACACATCGCTGAAATCGCCGGTGCCTGGGAACACCGTCTTGTACCGCAAACAGTTGAGGCCCGGTTGAAGCTGTCGGCTGAATTGAAGGCAGCAATTCTGGCTTTTGAGAAGGCCGCGTCAAACTTGCACTAACTGCCAGAGTTGCATCACTGCGCTGCTTTGCCTAAGAGGGCGCCGACTTCAGCAATCGGATTCCTTATCGCTATGGCAAAAATCACGTTCATTCAGAACAACGGCGCAGAAATTGAAACCAAGGGCGTCACGGGCATGACGGTCATGGAAACAGCTGTGAAAAACAATGTTGCCGGCATCGATGCGGATTGTGGCGGGGCCTGCGCTTGCGCCACTTGCCATGTTTACATTGAGCCTGAATGGGTTGACAAGCTGGCGGCCCGCAGCCCGATGGAAGCTGACATGCTGGACTTTGCCTTTGACGTCCGCGACAACAGCCGCCTCTCCTGCCAAATCAAAGTCAGCGATGCGCTGGATGGTTTGCGCGTGAAAGTGCCGGAGAAGCAGTTTTAAGATTTCGTAACGCGCAGCCTGCTTCTGGCTTTTGCGACTTCTGCTCGGCGATCTTGCCTCCCTAAAAGTTTACGAGATTGATCGCGGCGTTCGTGCACGGCTGCGATGGCCAAGCCCATCGGCACGCCGGTTTCCACCAGAATGGCTTCCGCCAATTGCAAGCTGGCCTCGATGGTTTCGGGCACGGCTTCTGTCACCCCCAATTCATAGAGCTTTTGCGCATGGCGTTCATCGCGCGCGCGGGCAATGATCTTGAGGTTTTGTTGCTCACTTCGAACAGTTTTCAGAATCTGTTCCACGCGGGACGGGCCATCCATGGTGATGGCCAATGCTTTTGCGTCGTTCAAGCCGCAGGCTTTGAGAAATGCCAGTTGCGATGCATCGCCATAATAGACCTTGTAGTTCGCCTTGCGGCCCCGGGTCACGTTGGCCATATCAAAATCCATGGCGACGTAGGGAATGGATTGTTCGATCAACAAATCCGCCACCATGGTGCCCACACGGCCAAAGCCCGCGATGATGACGTGGGATGAGGCGGCTTCGGTTGGCATTTCACTTTGCACCACGTTAGATTTTTCAAGCTGTTTGCGCAAACGCGTGGCGAGGAAACTCAAAGCCGGAATGAGCATCATTGAAAGGGTGACCACCAGCAGAGTGGTTGCCGCTTCAGCTTTGGTGAACAACTCGGCTACTGTAGCCGCGGCAAACATGACGAATGCAAATTCACCGCCGGGTGCCAACAATAACGCAGCTTCCATTATGGAGCGTCGAGGCAGTTTGAAAGCCGCACCGAGAGCCAGCATCACCAGGCTTTTGATGACCAGCAATGCAGCGGTTGCCGCGAGGATGACGAGCGGTGACTGCAATAGCACATCCAACTCCAAATTGAGACCCACAAGCAAAAAGAAGATGCCCAGCAACAAACCCTTGAAGGGCTCGATGATGGTTTCAATGGCGCGGCGAAATTCAGTTTCAGCCAAAACGAGCCCTGCGATAAAGGCGCCAAGCGACATCGAAAGCCCCGCCAGCGTTGCCGCTGCACCTGTGCCCACGGCAATGAACAAGACAACTGCCATGAAAAGCTCAGGACTTTTGCTGGCAGCAACAAGACGCAGCAGGGGTGTCAACAGATAGCGACCCACAATCACAATCAAAACCGCTGCCATGGCGGCTTGGGCCAAAGCCCAGGCGAGGTTCAGGGTCAAATTTGTATCGGCAGGTGCTGCCAATGCTGTCACCAGCAACAACATGGGAATCACTGCCACGTCTTGCATCAGCAGCACGGCAAAGCTGATGCGGCCTGCTTGCGTGCCCAAGCGCTTCTGGTCTGACAGCAACTGGATGATGATGGCGGTCGACGACAATGCCAGGGCCATGCCAACGACTGCAGCTTGCGGCGGCCTGAACCCTAACCACACCGCCGCCACGCCCAACACCATACTCGAAATCACAACCTGCAAGCCGCCCAGCCCGAAGACGAGGCGGCGCATGGTTTTCAAACGTTCAAACGACAGTTCAAGTCCAATCAAGAACAGCAGAAACACCACGCCCAATTCGGCCAAACCCGTGGCACCGCCGATGTCTCCGATGGAAAGGGCAGAGAGTGCGGGAAAAGACTGGGTCAGGTTTCCGAGAATGTGCGGGCCCAATAAAATGCCAACGATGAGAAATCCCAGCGTGGTGCTGATGCCAAGGCGGAGCAGCAGGGGAATAACAATTCCCGCAGCGCCCAGAATAATCAGAACATCCTTGTAGTGAGAAAATGATTCCACTGCCATGGGACGGGATTGTGGACAAAGCCAGCGACACTGTACATAGGTTTATCCGAAAGATGACCATGCAAGACACACATCACAGGCCGCTGATTTGGGTACTGAAAGGGTTGCGCCAGGGCGATACGGCGCAGGCCATGGCACTGGCTTTGCAAATTGGCGGGCGTGTGGAGAGCAAGCAACTCAGCTTTAACAGCCTGCATGTTGTGCCCAACTGGTTGATGGGGGCAAGTGTGGGGCATTTGACGCCTGAAACGCGCAAGCTTTTGCGGCCACCTTGGCCCGATGTAGTTGTGGCAACGGGGCGACGCACGGCGCGGGCAGCGTTGTGGATCAAACGGCAATCGGGTGGGCATACCAAGCTCATTCAAATTGGCAGGCCGCGCACGAATGTGAAGGCGTTTGATGTAGTGGTGACGACACCGCAGTATGGCTTGCCGCCGGGCGGGCCTGTCATGGAAATTGCGCTGCCTTTTGCCATTCCGAAATCTGTTGCAGCTGATGAGTTGCAACACTTTGCAGCGCTATGGCACGACCTGCCACGGCCTTGGATTTTGGGTGTCATCGGCGGCGGCAAATTTCCACTGCGACTGAACGCGCGCGACCTTCAAACCTTTGGTCAGCTCTTGTCGACCAAAGCCGCGTCGATCAGTGGCAGTGTGATCGTCATGGATTCGCCGCGCACGTTTGCGGGGGCTTTGCAAATTGTTGCTGAACACATTTCAACGCCGTTTTGGCAGGGTGTGCGCGGGCTGGGACCGAACCCTTATCAGGCCGCACTCAAGCTTTGTGATCAACTCGTCGTTACCTCGGACAGCGTTTCAATGGTCAGTGAAATGTTGCAAACAGAAA
Source organism: Hyphomicrobiales bacterium (assembly GCA_031421835.1). GTDB lineage: Bacteria > Pseudomonadota > Alphaproteobacteria > Rhizobiales > Aestuariivirgaceae > Aestuariivirga. The sequence continues at coordinate 5,679 of JANOPL010000057.1, forward strand.
AGCCTGTTTGGGTTTTCAAACTTGCACAATCTGATTTGGCTATTTCATGGTCTGCAGAAAGCGGCATGGCAGCGGCCTTGGCGCGTGGCGGCATTCTGCATCCGCCGCGAAACGTCGATAAATTCATCCGTATGCTGATGGATAAAAAGCTGATTGGCGACTTGAGCAGGCCCGACCAACCATTCAGCGAGATGGATGTGACGTCTGATCACGCCGCAGTCGTGGACAGGATCAGGCGTCTTTTGCGAGTGTCGGAGTCGACTTCAACATCGTTCTCAAACTGAATTTCCGGGACGTCATTTTGTAGTAAAGGCTGCGCACCAGCGGACGCAAGGTACGAATGTAGATGTGCCCGACCACGGTACCAGTGGCAGATAACGGCAAATAGTAATCACGCGTGTCAACTGTGCCGGAAGACCATGATTCTTTGTGCGCATCGTTCGGGACCATCAAGTCAAACTGTGACATGCCATCTGCCAGACAGGCCCGTTGGGACAGGTCCATGTGCAAGCGTCCGGGAGATAAATTGGTCAAGGCATTCACATGGGATGTGATATAGCCACAGTGTACTCCACGGTGGCGGAAGCCCACTTCCCACGACACAGGTTTTTCGCCAGCAGTGAGTTCAGTCACGACAACTTCAACTGAGCCTCCGAGCCGTCTCGAGAGGGTCTTCAAAAATGGTCCGTGGCTCACGCAACTCATGACGCGGTTCATGCGGCCGCGTTCAGAGAGCCAGGCATTTTTTTCCGCGATGGCATTTTGAATGGCGACATCGGCAATACTACCAACCGGCAGACGCGCAAATTTGACCTCGCCCCTCTCTTCGATGCTTTTCCGGATTTTCTTGCGGCGCTTGCGCTGTACTGATGTGTAACGCGCGTCATATTCGGCTTCCGTTGCAAATTGCGCAAGATCCAGAAACGGGGCCTTGTCTGACGCGTTGGCGTCGATAAAAAGTGCTTGCCCGTGCGTAGCCAAATGGCTGTCCGCCCGCACATGGCGCAGACGCAACAGGTCGACATCGCGCAATCGTTTCAGAAAGGCGATGCTGCTCTCCATCCACTGCCGTGCATTTGCACCTTTGCGGGAGAGAACGTCGCCATATTGACCAAAAGGTTCCGACAACCACGTCAGAACAGAAAGCCCCATGCGACGGTCACGCATGAGCGGCCAAAGGTAAACCAGTTTGCCGTCTTCATAGCCTGCAAGAATATGAAGTGAGAGAGACGGCTTCTCAATCAGATAGGTTTGTGCCCAGGCCATGATCCAATCGAAAGACTGGAACACCGATATGTGGTTTTGCACATGGGCTTCGAGATCGCGCCACTGGGCTTCCATTTCAGTGAGTGCGTTGAGAGACGTGATTACCGTCAAACTGTTATGCAGGGTTGCAGCGGCAGAGTCTGCCACTGGTTTTACACGCGCTGCATCTGCGGTTGCTTCGACTGCCCTCAACATCGTCCCATCATACCTCGAAGAGAAGCATTTGGGGTCAACTGCATCACAATAAGGTGAACAGGCGTCGTGAGATTGCGACGCTGGTGAACAGAAGGTTAATTCCTCAGTAATAGATGCCCAAACGGTGCCAGCGGATTTTGGGGTCAGACACGTGGGGAACGAAAGACGTTTGCGGCTTTTCTGTTGCGTGCCGGATCACAATTTGCTCGCCGCCTTGTCCACGCAGCGCCATTAACCTTGCGATACGGTCCTCGGTTTTCGGGTGGGTGCGCATCAGCGATGGTTGCGGCATGCGAGACCCCGGCAGCACCAGGCCCTCCCACTTTCCGCCCTGGCGCTCCTCCAGAATTTTGAGGGCCGAAGCAAGACCCTCAGGATCGCCCGTCAATGTTGCGCCATCAAGATCAGCATCATATTCGCGCGCGCGGGACAGACCCAGTTGCAGCAAACCGCCCAAGGTTGGTGCCGCAATCATGAGGACCAGACCGAGAATGGGTATGTTGATGCCGGTTCCCAGCACCAGTGGCACACCCACCAAACCGAGATTGGACAGAATATTGGTGATGCGGTTCAACACATCCGCAAGGCCCATGACCTTGAGGTCACCGCTTTTGATGTGAGACACTTCGTGGGCGAGGATGCCTGCGATCTGGCGCATGTTCATGGCCCGCAGCAAACCGTCGGTGACGGCAACGGCAGAGTCATTGATGTTGCCGACTGCAAAGGCATTCATCATTTTCGTTGGCACATAATGCAGTGTCGGCACGGCGGGCAGGTCAGCCCGCTTTGCAAGTTCCCGCATGATCTGATGCAGCTCAGGCGCTTCTTGTTCCTGAAGGGGACGGGCCTTGTAAAGTCCCAACACCATTTTGGGCGACACGCGACCCAAGCTCATGATGCCAAACGCCCCAAAGGCCGCAGCGCCGACGAGCCCGATCCAGCCAAACATGGTATAGGCCAAGACCCCCATGATGAGACCCGTGCCCACAATCAGCAAAATCGTGTGCAGGGTGTTGCGGCGATTGTGGCGTTGCTGAATGGCGGCATCAATTTTTGACATCAGCGTTTTCCTTGGACTTGTCGCCGAAATTCATGACTTCTCTGAGCAATCCCGTCAATGTTTCGCCTGTTGAAGCGGCACGCGGAATGGGGCGGCAAACATCAGCGGCAGCAAGACCAATACGCGATGTCAGAATACCGTTCACTGCACCTTCGCCAAACCGCGCCGACAACCGTCCCAGCAAACCTTTGCCAACAACATGCTGAATCAAGTTATCAGAGAGCGCCAGCCCCCCGGTGACCGCCAGATGTGTGGCCACCATCTTCGCAAGCTTCAGGGTCGAAAGTGTTGAAGGCCTGCCGCCGTAAAGCGTTGCGAGTTCGCGCAACATCGCCAAGTTTTGTGCTGCGACGAATAGAATATCGAGTGCCGCAGCTGGGGTGACAGTTGTCAGCAACGTCACACGCCGCGCCCGTCTAGCAACGATTTTGTGAGCAGCATCATCGAGAGGCTGCAACAGCAATCGATCCGCCAAGTACATGCGGTCTTTGGGGTCGAGAATATCTGCCTGATGTGACTCAAATTGCTGCAGACCCCACGCCACGTCTGATCGTCCTTGATACATCGATTGCAGTTCACGACAGGCCATATCAGCCGAGCTTTGCTCATCGAGGTTGATGGCACGGGCGGCGTGCTCCTGGAGCAGTTCAATTTTGCGAAGCTGCGCCAGCCCCAATATTTCGCGCAGA
>JANOPL010000058.1:0-9433 GCA_031421835.1 Hyphomicrobiales bacterium
AAACTTAGGTCATCCCCAAATTTCGGCACAAATCGCTGCGTTTTGTGAAGAGGCTTTAAGCCGAACCCACTATATTCTTAAAAATACCGCATGCTGGCTTGAAGCAAGGACCAAGACATCCCCTCTGTTCACTTTTAAACCGCCGTGATTCAGCCCCTCATCCGTCTCGCGTTGCTCGCCACCTTCTCCCGCAAGCGGGAGAAGTGAATGATGCTTGCCTTCACCACTCCCGCTTGCGGGAGAGGACGCCGACCCCGGTGAAGGCCAGGGGAGGCAGGTGAGGGACGTGCCCTACCCCTTGTTTTTATAATACACGTCCAAAAACACGGCCAACAGCAACACCACGCCCTTGATCACCTGTTGCCAGTCGATGCCGACGCCCATGATGCCCATGCCGTTGTTCATGACACCCATGATGAAGGCACCGATGACCACGCCGGTAATTTTGCCGACGCCACCCGTGACAGCGGCACCGCCGATAAAGCAGGCGGCAATGACATCAAGTTCCAAGCCCGCTCCAGCCTTGGGTTGGGCCGAATTCAGTCGCGCCGCATAGACCAGCCCAGCGAAGGCCGAGAGCGCCCCCATGATGGCAAAAATCGCAATGGTGACAGTTTCGGTGTTGATGCCGGACAGGCGCGCCGCCTTTTCATTGCCGCCCATGGCGTACACCCGGCGGCCAAAGGTGGTGCGGGTGGTGACGAACATGAACAGCGCGACCAAAGCAAACATGGTCACAAGCACGTTGGGCAGCCCCTTGTGATTGGCCATGATCCAGGAAAAGCCCAGGAAAGCGCCGGCGATGAGGATATTGCGGCCATAAAACAGCTCCATCGGCTCTTCGGCCATGCCATGGCTTTCCTCCAACTGGCGCGATTTCCAGTTCGACCAGAGTATAAGGCCTGTCACCACTGCCCCCACAGCAAGTGCGAACAGATTAACTCCCTTGGGCGCCATGAAGGCGAGAACATCGGGTACGTAGCCATTCGACAAGGCTTGGAATGATTCCGGAAAGGGTCCCAGATTGCGGCCTGACAACATGGCAATCATCAGTCCACGGAAGATCAACATGCCCGCAAGTGTGACGATAAAGGCCGGAATTTTAAACCGTGCCACAAACCAGCCTTGCAACGCACCGATCAAAGTGCCGACGGTCAGGCAAATCATGATGGTTGGCACGGTTCCCATTTTGAGGGCAACAGGCCACAGTGGATTTGAGACCATCAACACACCCGCGATAGCGCCGATGAACCCCGACAGAAAACCGACAGATAAATCGATATGGCCGGCAACAATGATCAGCAACATGCCCAGCGCCATGATCACGATGTAGCTGTTTTGCAGAATAATGTTTGTCATGTTCAGGGGCGTAAACAGAATGCCTTTGGTGGCCCATTGGAAGAACAACATGATGGCAAGCAACGAAAGAAGCAGCGCATAGTCGCGGATGTTGGCTTTCACAAAACCCATGATGGAGGGGCGAGTGGTTCCGGCAGTTGCTTCAGTCATGTCAATGTTCCCATGATTTCATGATGGCCCGCATGATACTTTCCTGCGTAGCGTGTTTGGCTGGCATTTCAGCCACGAACTTTCCTTCGTTCATCACGTAGATGCGATCAGAAATACCCAGCAGTTCCGGCATTTCAGACGAGATGACGATGATGGCTTTGCCTTCAGCGGCGAGTTGATTGATGAGGCCATAAATTTCGTATTTCGCGCCCACATCAATGCCGCGGGTGGGTTCATCGAGGATTAAAACTTCAGGGCCAGAGAACAACCACTTTGACAACACAACCTTTTGCTGATTGCCGCCAGAGAGATTGACCGTGGTCTGGTAAATGCCAGACGACCGGATGCCCAATTCCTTGCGGAATTTGTTGGCGATCTTGGTTTCAGTGATTTCATTGACAACGCCGCGCTCAGCCACGCCCTTCAGATTGGCAAGAGAAACATTGTGTTTGATATGGTCAATCAGCACGAGGCCGTAGGTTTTGCGGTCTTCGGTGACATAAGCAAGGCCTGCGTCCATCGCCTTGGGAATGGTTGAGACATCAACGGCCTTGCCGTGCATCATGACATCGCCCGAAATGCGTTTGCCGTAGGCGCGACCAAACAATGACATGGCAAATTCAGTACGCCCTGCTCCCATTAATCCTGCGATGCCGACAACTTCGCCAGCTTTGACGTTGAGATTGAGGCTTTTGATGACTTGCCTGTCGGCGTGTTGCGGGTGAAACACATTCCAGTTTTTGACTTCAAGAAGTGTTTCGCCGATTTTAGGTTCGCGGGGTGGATAACGCTCCGACAAGTCACGCCCCACCATGGCCTTGATGATGCGGTCTTCGTCAACATCGCCCTTTTTGACATCCAGGGTATCGATGGTTTTACCATCACGAATAACCGTGATGCGGTCTGCAACCTTGATCACTTCGTTCAATTTATGAGTGATCAAAATTGAAGCGATACCTTGCGCCTTGAAGCCTTTCAGCAATTCCAGCAGCGCATTTGAATCTTTCTCGTTAAGGCTTGATGTGGGCTCATCCAGTATGAGCAGCTTTACTTTTTTATTGAGCGCCTTGGCGATTTCGACAAGTTGCTGCTTGCCGGTCCCGATATTGGTGATCAGCGTGTTGGGGTGCTCGTCCAACCCCACTTTTTTCAGCAGTTCGCGGGTTCGGGAAAAGGCTTCATACCAATTGATGATGCTGTTTTTCGCGGTCTCATGGCCCAAGAAAATATTCTCGGCAATAGAGAGAAGTGGCACGAGGGCCAATTCCTGATGAATGATGATGATGCCGGTGTTTTCTGAATCCACAATTTTGCGGAATTGGCGCGATTGGCCTTCAAATTCAATTTCGCCTTCAAATGTGCCGTCTGGATAAACGCCCGAAAGAACCTTCATCAAAGTGGATTTGCCAGCACCATTTTCGCCCACAACAGCATGGATTTCCGCTGGCATGACGGACAGGCTGACGTCCGTCAGGGCCTTCACACCCGGAAATGTTTTGGTGATTCCCCGCATCTCAAGAATGGGTTGCATCAGCTTGCCGTTCGCTCCCAAGACTTCAGGCGGTTGATCCGCTCTTGCCTGTCATATTGAAATGAAAATGCGGGCCCCGCAAGTTAACTCGCGAGGCCCGCACAAAATCTTGGTTATTGCAGATCTTCAGCTTTAATGTAGCCAGAGTCGACCAACATCTTGGTGATGTCGCCTTTGCCAACTGAATAGGGTGTCAGCAGGAAGGAAGGCACAACTTTCACACCATTGTTATAGGTTTTGGTGTCATTGATTTCCGGCTCTTTGCCATTCATGACGGCGTCTACCATCTTGGCAGTGACTTTGGCGAGTTCGCGCGTGTCTTTGAACACGGTCGAATATTGCTCACCCGCCATCATTGCCTTCACCGATGCTGTTTCGGCATCCTGCCCGGTGATGATGGGCATCTTCTGATCGCCGGAGCCATATCCAACGCCTTTCAGCGAGGAAATAATGCCACGAGACAAACCATCATATGGTGCCAACACACCGTTTACTTTCTTGTCGGTGTAAAAGGCCGACAACAGGTTATCCATGCGGGCCTGGGCCACAGCGCCATCCCAACGCAGGGTGCCGACTTTGTCCATCCCCATTTGGCCGGAGACGATGACGATCTCTTTTGAATCGATCATGGGCTGCAAAACTGACATGGCACCATCATAGAAATAGAAAGCGTTGGTGTCGTCTGGCGAACCGCCGAAAAGTTCAACATTGTAGGGGCCAGCGCCAGAAGCCTTGAGGCCTTCAACCAACGAGTTGGCTTGCAACACACCGACACCGAAATTGTCGAAAGTGGTGTAGTAGTCAACAAATTCAGTTTTGCTGATCAGGCGGTCATAGGCGATGACCTTGGCACCAGCCTCGCGGGCCTTCTTCAGAATGTCACCCAAGGTGGTGCCATCAATGGCAGCAACAATAAGAACCTTGGCACCCTTAGTGACCATGTTTTCGATTTGCGCCAACTGGTTTGGAATATCATCTTCAGCATATTGCAGGTCGGTTTCGTAACCCAATGCCGTGAATTCTTTCACCATGGATTCTCCGTCGGAGATCCAACGGGTCGACGACTTTGTTGGCATCGAAATACCAACAAGCCCTTTGCCTTGTGCAAGTGCCACGCCTGACGTCAAAGCAACGGCAGCAGCAACCGTGGTTGCCAGAAAATGTCTACGATTCATCATATGTTAATCCTCCCAATTGAACGCTTTGCTGTACCCTGTAACAACGGGGCTTGTGCGAAAGCTAGCCCTAACCTTAGTGTGCCACAAGGTCGCGATCAAGGAATTTGTATGACAATTGGACCAAAGCAAAACGCCAAAGCAAAAGCTGGCGGTAAATTGCACAGTATCATTGCGCGCGGCATTGGGGAACGCATTTTAGGCGGTGAGTTCGCACCCGACACGCTGCTGCCCAACGAGGCCGAATGGGGGCGGATTTACAGTGCCAGCCGCACCGCCGTGCGCGAAGCGATCAAATCACTGTCGGCCAAGGGACTAATCGCATCACGACCGAAAATTGGATCGCGCGTAGAGCCTAAAATGCGATGGAATTTGCTCGACCGCGACGTGTTGGCGTGGCACCGCACGGCCACTGACAGAAAAGCGTTCCTGCTGTCGACGCAGGAGTTTCGCCGGATCGTCGAACCCGGAATTGCAGAACTTGCAGCAAAGAACCGTACGCTTCATCAGGTTGACCAGTTGGTTGCAACACTGGATGCCATGCGCGGAGCGAAGACTCACGCTGAAATGGTCAAGGCTGATGTGCACTTCCATGAAACACTGCTCAAGGCAACCAACAATGATTTGCTCGTTCCGTTCAATATTCTTATTGATCAAACCCTCGCCAATTTGTTTGATTTTACGACCCAGCGCAACCCAAGCTACCGACAGGCCATCAAATTACATGAAGCGATTGTACGTGCGGTGATCGCCGGAGATCCCCTCAACGCGCGCAAGGCCACGCTGGCTCTGCTGGACGACACTGATGAGATCGTTGCGATGACAGCGCGACGCAAATAGGCTTAGAGTTTGCGCAAGAACACCGACCTGACTTTGTGGTCGGCGCCTTTGCGCAAAACCAGGTCAGCGCGCGGCCGTGTCGGCAAAATATTTTCCCGCAGATTCAAAAGATTGATGCTGCTCCATATACGTGTAGCGGTTGTCTTCGCTTCGTCATCCGTCAAAGCCGCATAGCGATGAAAATAGGATTGCGCATCTTGGAACGCGCCATTCTTCAGGGTGAAAAAGCGTTCAATATACCAGTCCTTCAAATCTGCCTCATCCGCATCGATGAAAATCGAAAAATCAAAAAAATCTGAAGTGTTTGGAATACCGCGACCATCCCGCGGCGGGCGACCGGTTTGCAACACATTGATACCTTCAATGATCAGAATGTCTGGTTGGTCCACAACTTGGGTTTTATCTGGCAGCACGTCATAGGTAAGGTGCGAGTAGAGCGGCGCTTCAACATCTCGCTCCCCAGATTTGATATCAGCCATAAAACGCAGGATGCGTTGCAGATCATAAGACTCTGGGAAGCCTTTGCGGTTCATCAGGCCTTCGCGCTGGAGCACGGTATTGGGCATCAGAAATCCGTCGGTGGTCACGAGATCTACTTTGGGGTGAGAGGGCCAGCGAGACAACAAACGGCGCAGAATTCGCGCTGATGTACTCTTGCCAACAGCAACAGAACCAGCAACACCAATCACATAAGGTACCTTCAAATCATGGCGATGCAGGAACATATTGGAGGCATGAAACAGCTTTTGGGACGCCTGAACGTAAAGGTTTAGAAGTCGCGACATCGGCAAATAAACGGCTTCAACTTCATCAAGGTCTATGCGGTCATTCAGGGATCGTACTTCATTAAGATCGTCCTGCGTCAACGTCATGGGCGTATCTGCGCGCAAAGCCGCCCACTCGTCCCTTGCAAAACGGCGGAATGGTGAAACCTCTCGCGCAAAGTCTTCGGCGAATTCAACCATCGCTTCGCGATGCCTTTTCAGCAAGGCCGCCTGTGCCTTCGCGACGCTTGAGCTCTGCCATCACAGTATCAGGCGCTATACCTGCCGCCCTTAAGAGAACAAAGAAGTGATAGAGCACATCAGCTGCTTCATTGGTAATGTCTCCTTGGTCGTTACCCACCGATGCGATTGCGAGTTCCACTGCTTCCTCGCCAAATTTTTTGGCGCACTGTGCGACACCTTTGGAGATGAGTTTTGCGGTATAGGACTCATCCGGCGATGCAGCAGCTTTTGCGGCTATGTCGCTGTTGAGTTTTTGCAGCTGATCGAACTGACCCATACCTTAAATCCTCACGGCAATGCCGGCATCAGCCATCGCTTGTTTTGCCTGCGCGACGGTAAAGGTTCCAAAATGAAAAATCGAAGCCGCCAACACAGCTGTCGCATGCCCGTCACGAATACCTTCAAGCAAGTGGTTGAGCGTTCCAACGCCTCCGGACGCAATCACGGGAATAGAGACAGCATCGGCGATTGAACGCGTGAAATCCAGATTGAAGCCTTTGCCGGTGCCATCTCTGTCCATTGATGTGAGGATCAATTCGCCGGCCCCCAAAGCGTTCACTTGTTTGGCAAATGCCACCGCATCGATTCCGGTTTCTTTGCGTCCCCCATGCGTGAATATTTCAAATTTTCCCGGCGCTGTTTGTTTGCCATCAATTGACACAACGATGCATTGACTACCAAATTTTTCGGCGGCTTGCTTCACGAATTCGGGGTTGGCAACAGCGGCTGAATTGATTGACACCTTATCAGCGCCTGCCAGCAACAAATTTCGAATATCGTCCAGGCTGCGAACGCCACCACCAACTGTAAGCGGCATGAAGCAGCATTCGGCTGTGCGCGTGACCACATCCAACATGGTGCCCCGGCCTTCGTGCGTGGCCGCAATATCCAGAAAGCAAAGTTCATCAGCACCCGCGGTATCATAAGCCTTTGCAGCCTCAACCGGGTCACCAGCATCGCGCAGGTCTACGAAGTTGACGCCTTTGACAACGCGGCCATCTTTCACATCAAGGCAAGGTATGACGCGGGCTTTCAGCATCAACGCCCTCCGGCAACGCGCAAGGTTGTGCCTGTGATATAACTGGCTTTGTCTGAGAGCATGAACATGATGGCATGAGCTATTTCTTCGGCTTTGCCGATGCGTTGCATGGGAATCGTCGGGCGAATGCGTTCGACACGAGATTGGTCGCCAGTGGACCTGTCATGGATTTCTGTATCTGTCATACCGGGAGTGACTGAAGCAACGCGAATGCCTTCCATGGCAACTTCTTTGGCGAGGCCAATCGTAAAAGCATCAATGCCTCCCTTAGACGCCGCATACCACGTATATTCCCCCGGACTGCCCAATGTCGCTGCTGCGGATGAGAGATTGATGATCACGCCACCTTTGCCGCCATGTTTGGTGGACATGCGCTTCACCGCCTCACGGCAGACAAAAATATTTCCCGTCAGATTAATGGCAATAGTTTCCACGATAACCTGTGGGTCGCAGGCATCGAGCCGCGAAGACTTGCCGGTGATACCAGCAGAGTTGACGACGTGGGTAATTGCGCCCAACTTTTTTTCGGTTTCCGCAAAGACGCGGGTAACCTCATCGAGCTTCGCAACATCACCCTGCACCGTGATGGTGTTTCCACCCAGCTCTTTCACAAGCATGTCTGCGGCTTCCTTGTCACCAACATAATTGATGGCGACGGCATAGCCGTCAGCATGGGCAAAACGGGCTGTCGCAGCACCAATGCCACGCGAACCGCCCGTAATCAGCAGAACCATTTTCATCGATTCGCCTCCGAAATAAGCTTTAAAGCAGCGGCAGGATCAAGTCTTCCATCATACAACGCGCGCCCCGTAATGACACCAGCAAGTTTACGGGCGTCAGGCCACAGCATGCGGGAAAGGTCTTCAAGCGAGGCCAAACCACCTGATGCAATTACGGGAATTGATACTGCATTTGCGAGCTCAATTGTCGATGTCCAGTTGATGCCGGTGAGGATGCCGTCCCGGTCAATATCCGTGTAGATAATGGCCGCCACGCCAGCACCTTCGAATTGTCTGGCAAGTTCAATCACGCCCAAGGATGACGCTTCCGCCCAGCCTTCAACGGCGACTTTACCGCTTTTGGCATCGATGCCGACGGCCACTTTTCCGGGGAAAAGATTGCAAGCTTCTTTTACCAGAACAGGATCGCGCACGGCAACGGTACCGAGAATAACGCGGGCCAAGCCTTTTTCGAGCCAGCCCTCAATGTGCTTCAGGGTGCGAATGCCGCCACCCAATTGCACCGGGTTTTTGGTGGCTTTCAGAATCGATTCGACTGCGAAACCATTGACCGACTGGCCCTCAAAAGCCCCGTTCAGATCTACGACATGTAGCCACTGGAAACCTTGGGCTTCGAAAGCCTTTGCCTGTTCACCGGGACTGTCGTTGTAAATCGTGGCTTGCGCCATATCACCCTGTTTCAGGCGCACACATTTGCCGTCTTTAAGGTCGATCGCCGGAAACAGGATCATGGCTTCCACCGCAAGAAGTTTGCAATGAGCTTCAATCCCAAAGTCTGGCTTTTCTCAGGATGAAATTGCGTGCCGGCGATATTCTCATAACCGACCATAGCCGTTACGGCACCGGAATAATCGGTGGTGGCGATGACGTCATCCGGAAGTGCGGCCTGCAGGTGATAGGAGTGAACGAAGTAAGCATGTGAACCATTTGGGCCCGTATCGATGCCACTCAAAAGAGGGTGAGGCGAATGGACATTCAAGGTATTCCAACCCATGTGTGGAATTTTGAGGGCCTTGTCCTCAGGTGAGATTTTCACCACATCACCGGCCAGCCAACCCAATCCTTGCGTGGTGTCGTGTTCAAGCCCCCGCGTCGCCAACAATTGCATGCCGACACAGATGCCGAGAAACGGAAATCCGCCCGCGATGACGCGTTGCTGCAACGCTTCACGCATACCTTCCACGGCCATCAAACCATTGCGGCAGTCTTTGAACGCTCCCACCCCGGGCAGCACGATGCGATCTGCAGTCGCCACATCTTGCGCCTTTGAGGACACGATGATGTCGCCCTTGATTTTGTGGTCTGTGGCGGCCCGTTCAAAGGCCTTGTGGGCCGAATGCAAGTTGCCCGACCCATAATCGATGATGACTGTTTTCATGTCAGCCGCTCAATGAACCTTTGGTCGATGGAATGCGATCTTTTTGTCGTGGATCAATCTCTATCGCATCGCGAAGTGCACGGGCCAAGGCCTTGAAGCTGGCCTCTGCAATATGATGCGCATTTTCGCCATAGGCATTTTCGAGATGCAATGTGATGCCTGCATTCATGGCGAAGGCCTGGAACCATTCCTGCACCAGCTCGGTGTCGAAGGT
>JANOPL010000059.1:0-17299 GCA_031421835.1 Hyphomicrobiales bacterium
GTGTCACCGGCCAACAATATCCCCGACTGCTGGATCCAGACAACCGTGGCGTCGTCGCTGTGAATGTTGGCTTCAATCAATTCAACCCTGATGCGCCCAACATCGAGCGTCATGTGGCCAGCAAACATGCGGCCCGGCAGCACCAGAGGATTGATCGAGGGCGGTCCATCTGATGTGCCGTTTTCAATGGCGGTTTTCTTGTCACGCAAATGCAGAAATGTCTTCCGATTGGCAATGATCGGACAATCCGCAAACACTTCTGTTCCCGCCACATGGTCTAAATGCCAGTGACTGAGGACAACGGTGAACTCTGTGACGCCGCGCTTTGCAAGCGTGTCGCGGATGAATTGGGCGTGGGGCAGTGAGATGTGGGTATCATAAACAAGGGCATGCTTGCCACTGATCACCGCATAAGACGCAATGCCAACCGACAGTGCGCCATCATCAACCCAATTTGGATGCTCTATGAATTTATGCCCTTCAACACGGCCATCATAGAAGGCGAGAATATTGGGCTGAGGTTCGAGAACGCGGAGGTGATTCAAAAGATCAATAGTCATGCAAAGCCGTTTGCACCTTCTCACGCAGCCTTGGCAACACATCTGTTTCGAACCACGGATTGGCTCGAAGCCACATGCCATTGCGCGGAGAAGGGTGCGGCAATGGAATGACCGAACTACCGTCCCACGTTTTCACCTTTTCCGTCAAATTGCGCTTATCAGCGGGAAAATGAAATGCTTGTGCATACTGTCCAATAACCAAAGTCAGTCTGATGTTTACCAAAAATGGTAACAATATTGGCCGCCAAAGCGGCGCACATTCAGGCCGGGGCGGAAGGTCGCCGCCCTTGCCTTTCCCTGGATAGCAAAAACCCATGGGCAGACAGGCGAGTTTGCTGTCGTCGTAAAAAACATCCCGCGAAATCCCCATCCACAGGCGTAAACGATCGCCTGACACATCATCAAACGGCAAGCCTTTTGCGTTGGTCCATCGACCCGGCGCTTGACCTACGATCAGGATGTGCGCCTCCTGCCCTATTTGAAAAATCGGTTTCGGGCCCAGTGGCAGGTTTTCACAAAACGTGCACTGTCTCACTTTCGATACAATGCTGTCGAAACCGTCAGTCACGTGGATCAATAGGCGTGATTGCCCCCATCGCCAAGACATCTTCCACATACTTGGCGGTGGCCAACAATTTGGCATCTCCGCGGTTGGGCCCGATAATTTGCAATCCCACAGGCAATTTCGAAGCCGTGAAACCGCAGGGAATGGAGATTGCAGGGCAGGCGCAAAGTGTTGCCACAGCCACAATCAACAGCCAATCCACATAGGTTTCAAATTCCACGCCATTGCAGGATTTGACGTAACGCTCCTCAACCGGAAACGGCGGCACAATGGCGGCGGGGCACAGCAGTGCGTCATAATCATGCAAGAACGCGTTCATGCGGTGGAACAATAGGCCTCGTTGTGCCTCGGCCTTTGCAATGTCATCGCCGGTCAAAGCCAAACCCTTTTCGATGTTCCAAACAACCTCAGGTTTGAGTTGCTCGCGGTGGTGCAGCAAAAGCCCCCGCATGCCAGTGGCAAAATTGAGAGCCCGCAAGGTTTGGAAACATGCCATAGCACCGCTCATATCGGGGTGAACGTCTTCCACAACGACACCACTGGCCTCCAGTTTGCGCGCGGCAGCCTCAACGACGGACGCAACCTCAGGATCAACTGGTGTAATGCCAAGGTCACGCGAGAACGCCACGCGCTTTGGCTTCCAGTGGTTTTGCATCACCGACGAAAACGAATGTTTCTCCTTTGGCAATGAGCGTAAATCGCCTGACTCGAACCCGGACATGGCGTCAAGCAGCAAACAGAGATCAGTCACATTGCGCGCCATCGGGCCTTCAACGCCAAGCGTGCTGTCAATCTTGCCAGCGACAGTCGCAGCCACTCGGCCGGGTGACGGTCTCAAACCCACAACACCACAAAAGCTGGCGGGGTTGCGCAATGAACCACCCAAATCAGAGCCATGCGCCACCCACGCCATTCCTGTCGCCAAAGCCACGGCTGCACCGCCGGAAGAACCAGCAGGTGTCAATGCTGTATTCCACGGGTTGCGGGTGATGCCGAACACGTCATTAAACGTCTGCGCCCCTGCACCAAATTCCGGTGTGTTCGACATGGCATAAACAATGCCGCCCTCATGTTCCAAATGCTGCACCAGCACGTCAGACGTTGGGGCGATGCGATCAGCAAAAACGCGCGAGCCCTGGGTGCAGCGCACGCCAGCCACATCGGTCAAATCCTTGATGGGAACGGGGAGCCCCGCCAGCAAACCGCGCTCGCGCAACGGAAGGTCCATCAGGCGTTTGGCATGATTTCTTGCGCGGTCGAAACACAAGGTCACCAGCGCATTCACTGGAGCATTCACATCGGAAATGCGCTGCTCGAGGGCCTCAAGACAATCAAGCGGCGAGATTTTTCCTTGCACAAGTGATGACACAACTTCAGTTGCGTTCTGCGTGATCAAGTCTCTTGTCATGCCCCATAGTGACGAGAGCGGAAACGCGCAACAAGTCCATTCTTTGCAACGCTGCCCCACTCATTTTTGCATTAACTCTCCGGCTTTTCACAAACGGCTGAGAGCTTGTTGCCGTCAGGGTCACGCACATAGCAGGCGTAGAAGTTGGGGCTATACGGTCGAAGCCCGGGTGCACCTTCGTCGGTGCCGCCATTCAGCATTGCGGCAGCATGAAATGCATCAACGGCGGTGCGGCTTTCTGCCGTCAGCGCAATCATCGTGCCATTGGCCCAGGTGGCGGGTATTTTCAGCACCGGCTTCAAAACCCAAAGACGCACCAGCCGAACATCAGGTGAAGGTGTGGGGCCGTAACCAATGTCTGTATTATCAGCCACATTGCAAAACAAACCCAGGGTTTTCATGACCGGATCATAAAAGCGTTTGCTGCGGACCAAATCATTGCTGCCCAACGTGACGTAATGAAGCATATTGCGCACTCCCAATCCGATGCCACTGAATCCGTTTGCTTGGGCTGGGTCAAGAGGTCTAAATCATGGTCATAACATTGTATGGAGCTCCAGCATGAACGCACCCGTCACCTCACCCGTCCCCGGCATGAACAAGGCTTGGGTTGATCGCCGCAACAAGGCAGTGTCGCGCGGAGTGGGCATGGGTGCAGCTTTGATGGCGGAAAAGGCCGAGAATGCCGAGATCTGGGACATTGAAGGCAATCGTTACATCGACTTTGGCGGCGGCATTGCCGTCGTGAACACGGGCCACCGCCACCCCATGGTCATGAAGCGGGTTTACGAGCAGTTGGAAAAGGTGACCCACACCTGCGCCATGGTCATGCCTTACACGCCCTTCGTTGAGGTGTGCGAAAAGCTCAACGCTGCCGCCCCGATTTCGGGTGAGGTGAAGTCTGCACTGGTGACCACCGGTGCGGAAGCTGTCGAAAACGCCGTGAAATATGCCCGCAGCTATACAGGGCGTTCCGACGTGATCGCATTCCACGGCGGCTTTCATGGCCGCACGCTTTTGGGCATGGCGCTCACCGGAAAAGTGCTCCCTTACAAGGCCAAGTTCGGACCCATGCCTGCGGGCATCTGGCATGTGCCGTTCCCCGTGGAGCATCGCGGCATTTCAGTTGACGATTCCATTCACGCCATTGAGTTGCTGTTCAAGTGTGATGTTGAGGCAGACCGTGTGGCCGCCATCATCATTGAACCGGTGCAGGGCGAAGGCGGGTTTTACATCGCCCCCAAGGAATTGATGGTGCGCCTCCGCAAGCTTTGTGATGCCCATGGCATCCTGTTGATCGCCGACGAAATTCAATCGGGCTTTGGCCGCACGGGCAAATTCTTCGCCATGGAACACTATGGTGTTGAACCTGATTTGATGACGGCGGCAAAGTCCCTTGCAGGCGGCTTTCCGCTGGCAGCCGTTGTTGGCAAGGCGAAAATCATGGACGCACCCGATCCGGGAGCGATTGGGGGCACCTATGCCGGCAATGCTATCGCCTGTGCCGCTGCACTTGGCGTTTTCGACGCATTCGAAGCTGAGGACTTGCTCGAGATGGCGAACAAGCAAGGTGAGATGATCATGGCGCGCCTGAAGTCCATCAAGGCCAAGGGCCGGGGCATGCCGATGGGCGATATCCGCGGCCTCGGGGCCATGTGTGCTTTCGAATTGGTCACCGAACATGGCGGCGACAAACCCGACGCCGCAGGCACCAAAGCCCTCGCCACCAAATGCCTGGAACGCGGGTTGTTGATCCTCACCTGCGGCGTCTACGCCAACACAGTGCGCATGCTCACCCCGCTGACTGCCAGCGAAATGATCATCAATGAAGGCATGGATATTCTGGAGGCCGCGATCCTCGGAAATTGAGGAGTGAAGTTCGAGGTCAAAACCCACGGCATCATTCTTGGAACTGAACGGTTTGAAGAATGCGTTGTTTTTTATCGCGATGTGTTGGGTCTGCCTGTTTGGTATGTCAAAGATCAACTCGTGTGTCTTCGGTTCGGAGACGGTTACCTGATGATCGAAACCGGCGGCGTTGCGTGCGATGGGCGGAAATCGCAAGCCGAAAACCCGACAATGTTGCGGTTCAATGTGGAAGACGTCGCGGCAGCCTCAGAAGAGTTACGCCAGAAAGGTATTGGCGTAGACGTGCAGACTTACTCTTGGGGCACAGTTGGATCGTTTGTTGATCCAGACGGTAACGCCTGTGAATTTAAAGATGCGAATGACCTGTATTTTCAATAAGTTAAAGTTCACGACACGAGAATTGAAAACTTGGTCTTGATGTGTTATCTTACGTTTTCCGATCGATCAGGAAACGTAAGAATATGAACGCTGTCACACTTTCGAGCAAATTCCAAATCTCCATTCCAAAAGAAGTGCGGGAGTCGCAAGGCTGGAGGCCCGGGCAGAAATTCGCCTTTATCCCAAAGGGAAAAGGTTATGAACTTGTGCCAGTGCCGAAGCTTGAGGACTTGATTGGCATAGCCGAAGGTGCCGATACATCTGACTACCGCGATAGATATGATCGCTATTGATGCGCGTTGTTGATACGTCACTGTGGATTGAATTGTTTGCAAAAGGGCCTCTGGTCGAAGCGGCAAAGCATGCAGTTCTCCCTTTGAATACATGCGTTGTACCAGCGATGGTCCATTTTGAACTTGCAAAATGGTCACTTCGCGTTTTGTCGACTGAGGAGTCACAAAACATTGCATCTCTCTTGACCGAATGCGTTTCCGTCAAGATGGATGAGGCAATTGCCACTGAAGCTGCGCGATTGGCAGTGCTTCACAAACTTCACGCAACCGACGCCATAATTTATGCCACTGCGCAATTGATGGAAGCAAAACTCCTAACATGCGATGCCCACTTCAAAGAATTGCCGGATGTAGAATATTTTGAAAAGTAAATCAGATGACCCAACAAAGTAGAAGTGATTTACCTGCGAACCTTGCGTCCCATACTGGTCGTGAACTCGATTTGATGCTTGAAGGCAAGAAACCGTTTGCTGCATTTGCCGATATTTTACCGCTCGCACATCCAGACATAATTCCCGAACACATCTTTGAACCTCATGTGATATCCGGCAAGTTCCTGAAGCGAAGCCATTTTGAAGAGCGGGTCACTCCTCAAGGCAAATCAATTCTGTTTTGCCGTGTAATGTATGCGTTGCCTGGCGAAGAATGGCGATTTGAGGCGTTCCTCTCTCTTTGGCGTCTTTGTGATCTGCACGGATGGAACTACGGCTTCGAGAAAATGGAAGGTTATCTCTACGGTTACGAAACTAAAGTTGATCCATTCTTCAAGACCATAACCTAGGACAGAGTTATTTTTACATCATCCCATTCCGGTCCCACACGCGGCGCACCACCGCATTTGCCGCCACTCCCTCATACAGGCGCCTTAACTTCGGTTGCTCAGCAAACAGTGCGTCCACATCATCGCTCCAGCTCAACAGCATGGCCGCATAGATGTCTGCGGCACACATCTGTGCACCCAGAATAAACGGCCCCTGCCCCATGTCCCTGGCGAACACGTTAAAATCCCTGGCGAGATCGATGATGGCTTTCTGCTTGATCGCGTCTGCATGGCCAGCATCTGTTGAATAGCGTTCCGGATAATACATGCGCAAATCCGATGCATAGGGTGCTGCTGCCATATAAACCATCCACCGCAAATACTGGGCGCGCGCTGCGGTTCCAACAGCGGGAGAAAGGCCAGCTTCCGGATGCGCATCAGCGAGGTGGATCATCATCGCCGCACTTTCTGTCATCACCGAATCATCTGGAAGTCGAAGGGTTGGCACTTCCCGGCGTGCGTTGATGGCGGCATACCATTCTGGCGCTTCTCCAGCGTCATCTTTTGGCACATCGATCAATTCATGCTCAACACCCAAAACGGCCAGCAGCGCTTCAACTGCTGCTGAGCCTGTGTTGTTCCGCGCATAAAGTTTATACACTTCAGACTTTCCCCATAAGCTACTGCGCCACCAACTCCACACGGCGGTTTTTTGCCTGGCCAGCCCCACTGGTATTGGCAGCCAGTGGTGCAAGCGGACCCACACCTTGGGCCACCAAGCGCCCCGCATCAATTCCGGCTTTTGTCAGCGCATCGACAACAGCTTTGGCACGCGCCGACGAGAGTTTTAAATTATAGTCAAGCTCGCCCTTGTTGTCGGTGTGTCCAACAACATAAACGCGAACGTTTTCGTCAGCTTTCAAGTATGAAACCATCTCTGCCAGTTGAGGGGCTGATTCCGCAGTAATCGTGGCTTTGTCAAAATCAAAAAACAACCCATAAATGACAACGCGACCGTCGGTCGCCAAGGTATTGCCAATGTCTTCGGCTGTCAGCGTTACGATTTTATCCTCGCGCACCCCGGGTTCGACAATTTCGATCAACACGCCGACGCGATCACGCAAAGCCAACGACACGTCCCCCATGCGGACACCGACATTTTGTGCAGCGAACACGGCCACATAAGTTTCGCTTCCTGCGTCACCCTTCTTGAACAGGGCATATCTCGGTTCAACAACTTGACTGAACAACCCCCGCGACAAAAACAGGCGGCGTTGGCTTGCATCTTTGGAGACAACAACAGCTGGCTCTTTGGCGCTGTATTTCAGGTCTTTGAAATTCTTACCGCAGTCGGCATTGGCGCATTCAAAAACAGGGGTAAATCCCTTCGCCTTCAAAGCGTCAAAATAGTTGCCAAACACCTCAAGTGATGAGCGCTGTTGCGGCGACACATAAATTGACCGCACCACGCGGCCCTTTTGTGAAACAGTTTTTGAATAGGATTTCTCCTTCACCGAAGCAGGCCCTGCGGGCAACGTCAATTCGGCAAATTCCTCGGTGGTCTGGCCCACAATTGTGGAGCCTTCGTAACGCCCGGTAAACGCGCTGTCGGCAGCACCATCGGCATCGGCGAGCATTTCTTTGGTGTAGTCAGCAGGATTTGCAAAAGCCACACCTGCCAATACCATGGCGATCACAAAACACTTTAGACGCAAAAACATGTTTCCTCCTTGCGCCCCACTCGCTCTCTCTGAAGACAGTAAAATTGAAGCAAGGTCAACCGCATTTCAACTCAATAATGCGGCGGCTTTTGATTGGCGGCCGGGCCTTCGCTTGTGTCCAACGCTTCCAACTCTTCACCCACGCGTCGCAATTGCCGCTCCAACAACTCCAGTTTTTTCCACTGGGCGGTGATGACATCGTTCAACTCCGCGATGGTTCTGTCCTGATGGGCGATGCGGATCTCGATTTCTTCCATGCGTTTTTCGGTTGTGTTCATGGCATCAGTATAGCCTTCGAAGCCTTGCCTTCAAACACCAACTCAAATGCTGTTTGCGCATTGGTCAGCGGCATCTGATGGCTGATCAGATTTTCCAATCCCACATAGGGTTCGCCGGACAGGATGGCCATCGCGCGATGCAACCCTTCGGGCGTGGCGGAGTAGCTGGTCACGAGATTGATTTCACGCAACCATATGTCCCACAGTGGCAGCGGAAATTCAGCGCCGGGCTTGCCTCCGAAAATCACAACTGTGCCACCATCACGCACTGAAGCCAGCGCCAATGCAACAGTTGCCGCATTCACGATGGTCAAGACAACGCAATCCACACCACGACCCTCCGATTGCGCCTTGCAAAGCGTTGCAATATCATCCGTGCCCGGAATACCTCCGATGGAAGCGCCCCACAGTTTTGCAACGTCGATGCGTTCACGACGCATGTCAGCGGCAACACTTGTCACGCCCAAATCCCGCAGCAAGGGCATAAAAAGCAGGCCCACGGCCCCGACCCCAACCACCAAACAACTGTCACCTTTCACCAGTGTCACGCGGTCCAGTGCGCGAAGGCAACAGGCCATGGGTTCCATGAAAACGGCGCGCCCATCGGGGATATGATCAGGAATGGCAACGACGGTTGCCTTCACCAAAGCAGATGGAACGCGGATGAATTCTGCAAAGCCACCGGGGTCAATGTTTGAGTGCCTGAAGACAGGGTCCATGGTTTCGCTGCCGCGTTTGGCAAAGTGGGATGACAGATCAGGGGCATGATGCGCCAAGGCTACGCGCTGCCCAATCCTGAATGTTGAAACCCCTGCACCCACCTTGTGTACCACGCCAACAACCTCATGGCCCAGTTTCTGCGGCTTGGGGTAATCGCCAAAGACCTTAGAAACATCGGTGCCACAAATGCCGCACATCACCAGCCGCACAATGATTTCACCTGTTGCTGCTTCGGGCACGTCCGATTCCAAAATGGAAACCCGCTTTTCGATTTCACACCGCACATATTTCATTGCGACATCATGTACGGCTTGCTGTTCTGTTTCAATGCCTCGTATAGCTGCCAGCCATGTTCATTCTTGCACTTCTTGGATTGGCAGCTTTCATTGCCCTTGTTTTTGGCCCGCAGTTCTGGATCAAATGGACAATGAGCAAGCACGCCCTCGAACGCCCGGATATGCCGGGCACGGGCGGCGAATTGGCCAGGCATTTGCTCGATGATGCAGGCCTACAAGATGTGAAGCTGGAAGTGGTGCAAGGCGGCGGCGATCATTATTCGCCGGATGAAAAAGCCGTGCGGCTGTCGGAAGCCAATTTCAAAGGCAAGTCCATCACTGCAATTGCAGTGGCGGCACATGAAGTGGCCCACGCCATTCAACACCGCGATGGCTATGCGCCGCTGCTGTGGCGGCAACGCCTGGTCAAGAAAACCATTGTGATCGAACGTTTCGGCAGCTTGGTGCTGATGGCCACACCCCTGGTGTTTGCCCTGGTGCGCAGCCCAGTTGTGTTGATTCTCGAAATTGCCGTAGCGTTGGGCATTCTCGCCTCCACCATCGTTATCCACATTTTCACACTGCCAACCGAATTTGATGCGAGCTTTAAAAAGGCTTTACCGGTCTTGGAAAATTACATCCCGCCAGATGAAATGCCGGGGGCCCGCAGTGTATTGAAAGCGGCCGCGTTCACTTATGTCGCAAGTGCATTGGTGAGTCTGTTGAACGTCGCGCGCTGGTTGCGGATTTTGAGGTTTTAGCGTCGCCCCCAAGTTCAGCTCCTGACACAAACTGACGTAACGTCTTTGTATGAAAACACGAATGCGCAACCATCAATATGGGCTTCTCGTCGTCACCCTTGCTGTTGTGTCGTGGAGCACTGCGGGGCTTTTTACGCGCTTGTTAAGTGTAGATGTGCCGAGCATCTTGTTCTGGCGTGGCATCTTTGGCGCAATTGGACTGATCGCTGTCATTGCCTGCTTTCCCGTCACAGGCGGCCTCAGCAGCTTTCGAAAACTGGGTCGGCCCGGCATTGCTTATGCAGTTGTCACGGCGGTTTCCATGGTGTTTTTCGTCAGTGCATTGCGCTTCACCAGCGTGGCCCATGTGGCTATCATCACAGCTATCGTTCCCTTCGCCGCAGCTTATCTAGGCTGGCTTGCTCTCAAAGAAGTTCCAAAACGCGCGGCACTTGTTGCCAGTGCTTTCGCTCTTTTTGGCGTGACAATCATGGTGGGCCTGCAACAGGACGGGCATTGGTCCGGTGACTCTCTCGCGTTGTGCATGGCGTTTGGCATGGCAATCATGATATTGATTTCACGCAGGCACCCGCAGATTCCCGCCCTGCAAGCAACATGTTTGGCCTCCCTTCTCAGCGCCATCTTCGTCATTCCTCTGCTCAATTTTGATGGTCTGAACACTTTCGAGCTTGGAACCCTTTTTGCTTTCAGCATCGTCAACCAGGTGATTGGCTTTGGGCTTTTCGCTTTGGGCGCAAGGTGGCTTCCGCCAACTCAAACCGCATTGATCACAGCCCTTGAAGCGCCTCTGGCACCACTATGGGTGTGGATGGTGCTGTCAGAAATCCCAGGCACTGCGACCATCATCGGCGGCGGGTTGGTATTGATGGCAGTGGTGGGGCACGTGCTGTGGGAGAGCAGGTCTGCAACACAAAATCAGGCAGCGTAGACTTGCTTTCGCAATGCTTGAGCCAAAACCGCAATATCAAAACCCATCGCACGATCGGTTGTATCATCAGGAAAGTTGAAGTCGATGTCTTGCGCCCGGCTTCGCAGTTTTTGAGGAATGCTTCGACCCGTCACTGTCAGCGCCCGCAAAGCAACAGGTGCGAGTGTTGCCATCACGTGTTCAAATAACACTGTCGCGCGATCATGTTTTTGCCACGCCAGAAATACAGGCGAGGCCACATCATCCTGACCAAATGCTCCCGACTCTGATCCGGGCAACAGGGTTGGCGCAGACAACATGCGCATTTCCTCTTCATAGCCAACTATGGCCATGGGCAAGCAACCGAGATAGCTCATACCGTCCTCGTAGCCCAGGAATTGCGGCAACGATGACACGTTGGCGTCCTGCAGTTTTGCAGCAATGCGGCCAGCAAGAACAGCCAAGTTGGTGTAAGCACACACAAGGCCATCCATTGCAGCAACAGCTTGCATGTTATGATAACCACCTGTGCTCACAACCGGATCAACGCCCAGTTGGTGGCCTGGCGGAAACACAACAGGGTTGTCACTCACCGCCGCCAACGACTGCCGTGCCACATCTTCTGCTGTAGCGGCGGCACGGTGTGCCTGCCCCAGAATGCGCGGTAGAATACGAATGCTTACGGGTGCCTGATAAGGTCTGCGTGGCGTGTCTCCTCCCGCCATCAGCTCCCGCAATTGCGTCAGTGCCCATGCATCGTGCGGGTTGTTCCAACATCCCTCCAATTCAACCGCAAAATGCCCAAATGGCGTGTTGAACGCTTCCGCAGCCAAGGCAAATAACTCAACAGCCATCTGCAAACGTGGCGTCGCAGACAGTGCTGCATCAGCGACCAAAGCGCTTGCCCCAGGTGACCCATTGACCAGCGCAAGCATGTCTTTTTCTGCCAACTGCCATTCTGAAGTTGCATGCAAAAACAAGTGCGACAATGAGAGTATTTCACCGGCACCTCCCTGCCCCCGTGACGGCACATAAGGCATGGCCTGACCAGACAGCATACTGGCCACAGCCTGGGCCACTGAAAGCGAAACAGCCGAATGACCTTCAATAAAATTGGCAAGCCTGGCCAACACAATGCCGCGTGTCACCCGGTCAGGTAATGCTTCGCCCCAAGACGCAGCTCGGTGATGGGTCGGCAATGCCGCCTGTTCCGCTCGCCCCTTCGCATCCAGCCGCAGCTTTGCCCGACCGCCATAACCGGTGTTGACACCATAGATCGAAACCTCCGGGCGTTCGATCAGACGTTCAAATGCCTTCCGCGCTTCAACCATCTTGCTTACAGCGCTGTCGCTCAATGCAACGCCTTCCCCACCCCAGGCAACCCGCCCGTAGTGTTCCAAAGTGAAGTCTTTGCGAGAGTTGAGTGTGACGGTCATTTTACGGTCCTGTTGCGGGCCACTTCACCTTGCAACAGCCTTGACATTTTGAACAGCACCGAAACCCAACGTCGTCTGCCTGATATCCCTCAGACTGTTGTTGGGGCTCGCACTGTAAAAAGCCATGACCCAGTTCTGGATCATGGCCGTTATTGGCAGATCTGCCGCGCGGTGTCAAGTGTTATTTTCCTGTTAAAGGAAATCAACGACTTGCGCGGAACTCCCAGGGCGAAACCTTGCCGTCCTTGTCGGTGTCAGCAGCGGCCAGCTTGGCCTTCGCATCGGCAAAGAATTCAGCCTTGTCCAAACTCGCATCCTTATTGGTATCAAGGGTTGCAAACTTGTCTTTTCGCACTTTTTCAACGGCTGCCTTTTCATCGCTGTTCCAGTTGAACCATCCCCCGCGCTTGCCTTTTGGGCCTGAGATGAATTCAGCTTCGGTGACCTTGCCATCGCGGTCATCGTCCATGCGCATGAAGGCGTGATCAGCCAAGGCTGCCGCCTCGTCTTCGCCGATGATGCCGTCATTGTTGGCATCGATCATCTGCATGCCACGGCCATGTTTGCCGCCATGGTGTTTTCCGCCACGGCGTTCCATGCCGCGGCCTTGGCCCATATCACCGTCAGCCTGTTCCATGCCGGGAGGTGGGGGCGCATCATTGGCTTGCTGGGCTGAAGCCACGCTGAAAGCAGCTGATAGCATCAAAGCCGAAGCGACCGAAAGTTTTGTAAGGGTGTTCATTATCGTCTCCATTGGGTTAGTTGTGCCCATAAGACGGTCAGCCCAGCGATTTCCGTCGCAGGCTGTCGCATTTGTAATCTTGATGGCTAGAGTGTGGCCAAGGCTTGTTCGATGTCGGCAATCAGATCATTGACGTTCTCGATGCCAATCGACAAGCGCACCAGATTATCGGGCACCGGGCTGGTTGGACCTTCGACGGTTTTGCGGTGTTCGGCAAGGCTTTCACAACCGCCAAGCGATGTGGCAGGGGTGATCACGTTCAGCTTGGTGCAAAATTTTTGCGCGCCGGCAAAATCTGTTTTCAACAACAAACTCATCATGCCGCCATAACCATCCAGCATTTGCTTTTTGGCAATTTCATAGCCGGGGTGTGTGGCAAGGCCGGGGTACAGCACGCCTTCCAATTTCGGATGATTGGCAAAGTGGCGTGCAATGGCTTTGGCGTTGGCCGAGGCTTCACGATACCTGACGAACAACGTCCGCATGCCGCGCAGAAGCAGCCAACACTCAAATGGGGCCAAAGCTGCGCCCACCTTGGTCCTCAGCATACGGATCATTTTCCAACGCGCGTTGACCTCCGCCGTAATCAGGGCACCGCCCAACACGTCGGAATGGCCATTGATATATTTTGTGACGGAATGGAAAACGATGTCAGCACCGAGGGTCAACGGCTGGGTGGTCACGGCTGCGGTTGCAGTTGCATCAACAGCCAAAATCGCACCTGCCTCGTGAGCGAGATTTGCGGTAGCTGCGATATCAATCACATCCCAGGTTGGGTTCAGCGGAGTCTCGATCCAGACCAAGTCGGTTTTGCCCGGGCGCAGCGCATTGGCCAAACCCCGGGGGTCAACGGCGCTGAACAGGGTCAGGCTGATCCGGCCTTTCGCCTCCAAATGCTGTAACCAATCGCGCGTGCCGTAATACATGGTATCAAGTGCTGCCACGTGAGCACCGATGGGGATGGTATCAAACAAAGTTGCAATCGCTTGCATGCCACTTGGAAACAGCAAACACTCCGGGCCTTTTTCCAAAACCGCAATCGCAGCCTCAGCCTGCCATAAATTGGGGCTGCCGTTGCGCTGATAATTTTCTTTCAGCAATGGCACGTAATTTTCGTCCCGCGCAAATGTTGTGGCCATGTGAAGCGGTGGCACAACCGCGCCTGTTGCCGCATCGGTTGCATACAGGGCATGGGCGGCAACGGTTTCGGGCCGTAGCTTGCGGTTAGACATGTTGGCCACCATTGATGTGAAGTTCAGCACCTGAAATGTAAGATGAGGTGTCGGTGCAGAGGAAATAAATGGCCTTAGCCACCTCCTCCGGCTGGCCCAGCCGGCGCAGGGGAATTTGAGGAATGATCTTTTCGGTACCCGGAGAAAGAATTGAGGTTTCAATTTCACCAGGCGAAATCGAATTCACCCGCACACCATGCGGGCCAAAATCATAGGCCATTTCGCGGGTGAGCGAGGCAAGTGCCGCTTTTGACGTGGAATAAGCGGCTCCGGCAAAGGGGTGGATTTTTGTGCCCGCGATTGAAGTGATGTTGACAACGGCACCTTTGGCAGTCTTCAACTCATTCAACAGGCCGCGCGCCAACATGATGGGTGCGAAAAAATTGATCTGGAAGACAGTCTTCCAATCCTGTTCTGCGGTTTCGAGTGAATTCATCCGCGCGCCACCAGTAAGTTTTGGACTGATGGCAGCGTTATTTACGAGCGCATCCAGCTTGCCGCCATGCTCTGCCAATTTCTCACGCATCACAGTGATGGCCTTGTGTGTGTCATCTGAAGAGGCGAGATCAACGACAATATGATCGTCAGGCCCCGCATCCCACGGGCAATCGTCGGGAAATGGTTGGCGCGAACAAGTTATGACTCGCCAGCCCGCAGTCGAGAAACGTTTTACCGTTGCATGACCAATGCCGCGTGAGGCACCGGTGAGGATCAAAGTTTTGCGGGTGTCAGTCACGTTCTTTGAGCCGCCCCGTAACGTATTTGTGAAGAATCGAATTTACAAGCGTTTGGTAAGGCATGCCTTCTTGCATCGCCTTGATTTTCAATTTGTCGATGACACTATCGTTGACACGAAACGTGACTTGGCTTTTCCGCACGGTATTTGAGAGTACCTCACTCCAATTACGTTGAGCCTGTTCGCGAGTCATGGTTTCTTCAAACTCACCGCGTTCAAGCGCTTCTTCGAGAGCTTGTTCTTCGTCATCAAGTTTGAAGCGGTCTTTTAGTTTTGCGTTATTCCGGTCCACGATCTTGACCTCCATATTTCTTATGCAACACGCGGCTTGGGAAAATTGTTTTCAAAAACCGCACACCGTCTTTTTCAACGTAGGGAACAGCGTGAGTATAATCACCAATCATAACAACCAACATCCGCTGATGCGGATAGAGTTTACTTGGCGAAGCGATGTCCGCGATCACCTGCTTCTTTTCAACGGCCAGCATCACCTCTTCAAAACCAAATCCCCTCTGCGTGCGGAGTATGTCGCTTTTTTCAGTACTCCACCGGGAGACAACCTCAGCCATGGTTCAACGTAATATTTCAATATACCGACAATGTCAATACAATGTATTTACGGATAGAGGCGTGCTTTGCTGAAAGTACCATCAGGCTTTTCACGTCTGAACACCACCCGGTCGTGGAGGCGGAACGGGCGGTCATGCCAGAACTCGATTGACAACGGCTTGATGCGAATGCCGGACCAATGGGGTGGGCGGGGAATATCGCCGATGCCAAAGCGCGCTGTATTCATGGCCACCGCCGTCTCCAGCTCAAAGCGTGCTGTAAGCGGCCGCGACTGCTGCGAGGCCCAGGCGCCGATGCGGGAGTCCCGTGGGCGGGATTTGAAATAATCGTCAGCTTCAGCATCCGACACCTGCTCCGTCAAACCCCTGATACGCACCTGGCGGCGGAGCGATTTCCAATGGAACACCACTGCGGCTTTACCAGTAGCGAAAACCTCTTGGCCTTTTTGACTTTCAAAGTTGGTGTAGAAGACAAATCCACGCGCATCAAAATCCTTGAGCAGAACCATGCGCACGTTGGGCAGACCGTCGTCGTCAACTGTCGACAGCGCCATGGCATTGGGATCGTTCGGTTCAGACTTTTTGGCGTCCTCCATCCACTCGGTGAACAGTTGGAATGGGTCGTTGCGCTCGGTAAAACCAAGGGCGGCGGTGAGGGTTGCAAGATCGTTGAGGCTCATGATGCTGTCATACGCAACGCCAGGGGATTTGGATAGCTCCACCCCGCATGATAAGCAGTGGACCAAATTGCCGGATTTAGGCATAGGGAACCCAGGAACGCGGCACGTATTCGGCCCGATGGAGAAATGATGAACCAAAGCAATGGCATGATGGCGGGCAAACGGGGCCTGATTATGGGTGTGGCAAACAATCGGTCAATCGCATGGGGCATTGCCAAGTCGTGCGCCAATCAGGGTGCGGAACTGGCCTTCACCTATCAGGGAGATGCCCTCAAAAAGCGCCTCGACCCTTTGGCCGCTGAGGTTGGGTCCAACATAGTGCTGCCTTGTGATGTCGGCGATATGGCCTCAATCGATGCGACCTTTAATGAGATTGAAAAGAAATGGGGCAAGTTGGATTTCGTCGTTCATGCCATTGGCTTTTCTGACAAGAATGAACTGCAGGGTCGTTACGTTGATACCACCGCAGAAAACTTCAAAAATACCATGTTCATTTCCTGCTACAGCTTCACGGCTGTGGCCCAACGCGCTGAAAAACTGATGACCGATGGCGGCTCGCTGTTGACGCTAACTTACTATGGTGCCGAAAAATGGATGCCACATTATAATGTGATGGGTGTTGCCAAGGCTGCACTTGAATGCTCTGTCCGCTACATGGCCGCTGATCTTGGCGTGAAGAATATCCGCGTTAATGCCATTTCCGCTGGTCCGATCAAAACCCTTGCTGCCTCAGGCATTGGTGATTTTCGATATATTCTCAAATGGAACGAATACAACTCACCGCTACGCCGCACCGTGACAATTGAAGAGGTTGGAGATGCCGGCATGTATTTCCTGTCGGATCTTTCACGTGGCGTGACTGGAGAAATCCATCATGTCGATTCAGGTTATCATGTTGTGGGCATGAAAGTGCCAACAGCGCCGGATATGACACTGAATAAAGATGAAGTCTAATCCCATCATCTATGTTCGTCACGGCGAAACGGACTGGAACAAAAACGGCCTCATTCAAGGTTCTATTGATACAGATTTGAATGAGACGGGTCACGCACAAGCAAAATGCGTTGCAGCGCTTTTGGCGAAACAGGACATTGAGTGGGCTGATTACAAAATTGTGGTGAGTCCACAAAGGCGCGCACAACAAACCGCAGAATACATTTTGAATGCCTTGAATCGCGACGCGGATGCTGTCGATCCGCGCGTCAGGGAGCTGGGCTTTGGCATTTGGGAGGGCAAGCCGTTCTGGGAGCTGAAAGCCTCGCCGATTTACCCCCCAGATTCAGAGTCGCTGTTTTTATTGCGGCCCCAATTTGGCGGGAGTTAAGAAAAAGGTGTTTTCCGTGTGTAACACAGGCGCAGCGAGATGAATAACCCCACGCGTGTTATTTAAAATGGTGGTGTTGGTGGGT
>JANOPL010000060.1:0-16423 GCA_031421835.1 Hyphomicrobiales bacterium
TGCTTGCCGGTGATGGCAAGGTCGAACTGGTCCTGCTGTTGGGTCAGCAATTCAAAGAACTGTGGCACGTGCCACACGACTTTTTGCCACTCCAGCGAAGGGGCCCAGGCGCGGTTCCATGGACGATAGGTCACGTACTTCGGATCTTCGTACACAGCTTTCACAGCTGACTGACCGCCACCGGCTGCGAACTGGTGTTGGATGTCGTTGGACAGCCACCACTTCACGAAGTCGACGGCTTCCTTGGTTTGCTGTTCTGTTGTCCACGTGGTCAACACGAAAGGCTGACCCCCGATGTTCGACCAACGCACCATTTTACCATCGGCACCCATGGTGCCCGGCATCATGCCGAAGACCAGCTTGTCAGACACCTTTGACGACTTTGGATCAAGAGAAGCTTCGCCCAAACCAATCCAGTCAATGTTCATCGCAACCTTGCCTTCACGGAAGAGCTGATCCGACACAAAGATGTCCATGGTTCCGGTTTTGGCAACTGGTGGCATGTATTGGATCATGCTCAGGTATTTGTCGAGCGCTGCAACAGCTGCAGGTGAGTTTACAACACCTTCGGCCTGGCCTTTTGGCACTTGGGTTTCATCCCATGTATCACCACCCATTTGCCAGATGAAGCCGTTGATCTGCATGGACGAGAAGTCGTAACCCTTACCAGCTTGGTACGCGATGCCGTAGAAGTCATCTTCGGCAGGCTTGCCAGCCAACATGTCGCCCTTCTTGCGTTGGAAAAATTCACCGACATTCTTGAAGTCGTCCCAGGTCATGGCATCAAGTTCTTCGCCGGTGCAGGCGAGCTTCTTGTTGTATTTTGCCATGAAGGCTTTTTGTTCACTTTCGTCGCAGATGATGTCTTTGCGCGCGAAGTTTACGAGCACGTCAGGGAACTGCGGAAAGCCATAATAATTTTCCGACTTGTGCGGATAAGTCGAATAGGCGTTCAGCGGGTTTGGATGGATGGTCTTGAAGGTGGCCATGAACTCCGGATCGGCTTCCAACAGATCGTTGATCTTGCGGAAGTAACCGCCTTCAACAAATGCACCCAACCACTGTGAATCCGACACGATGAAGTTATATTTCTTTTCACCCGATGTGAGTGACGCGTTCACGCGGGTATAGAAGTCAGGCCACGGAATAAAGTCGACTTCAAGTTTTACAGTGTTGCCTGATTTGGCTTTGTACTGTTCATCGAAGAACTTCTTCATGATGCGCGTTGGCGGCCAATCGGGCACGGCCATCGTCAATACAACGTCTTCAGCCAATGCGAGTTTTGCACTGCCTGCAAGAAGCGCTGCTGCAAATCCGGCAGCAATCGCAACTCCTTTTACTTTTGTCATCACGGTCATTTTAGGTTTCCTCCCAGTTGTTACCGTTTCAGATGCTCTTTAATGCCTTCAGTCTGCTTCAGAGTGAGTTTAAAGCCTCACCACTGTCAGCACGGAAGATGTGGATTTTGTTTGGATCAATGGAAATGGACGTCGCGTCACCCGGTTTCAACGCAATGGCGCGCGCTTCCGGCAGCACCATGCGCAACGTATTGCCGTGGGTTTCGACCGATACAATTGTAACGTCGCCCAAGGGTTCCAGCATGCGGATGTGGGCGGGCAAGCCGCCCTTGGCGCTCAATGAAATGTCGTTGGGGCGAATGCCCAGCAACGCTTTTGCGCCACCTGCCGATTTCATGGCGCCGCGCGTGGCCATGTTGCCCCAGGCCGTTTCAATCGACTTTCCGTCTTTGGAAACAACTGCACTGACCATATTCATATGTGGTGAACCAATTTTGCCAGCCACATAGGTGTTGCGTGGTGCTTCATAGAGCTCATCGGGTGTTCCCAATTGCTCGACTGCGCCGTCTTTCATCACGGCAATTTCTTCGCCCATTGAGAGAGCTTCAAGCTCATCGGGCGTGGCATAAACAATCGTCATGCCATATTGGCGGTGCAGGCGCTTTAACTCTGCCCGCATGTCGTGGCGCAATTTTGCATCAAGGTTGGTCAGGGGCTCATCGAGCAATAGAATACGTGGACGTCGGATCAATGAACGGCCCAGGGCCACACGCTGTTGCTCACCCCCCGACAAGGTACTGGGCTTCCGCTCCAGCCGGTGTGTGAGTTTCAATGAGGCCGCAGTTTCCTCGACACGCTTTTTGATTTCGGTTTCGGTGACGCGCTCTTCGCGCAAGGGGTAGGCCAGATTCTCAAACACGTTGAGGTGCGGGTAAAGTGCGAAAGACTGGAACACCATGGAAATTCCGCGCCCGGCGATGGGCGCATGGGTCATGTCCTGGCCGAACACTTCGACGCGGCCCTGGTCTGGCGGTACAAGACCCGCCATCATGCGCAGTGTGGTGGTTTTGCCCACTGAGCTTGGCCCGAAAAGGACAAAGAACCGGCCTTGCGGCACGGTAAAGCTCAGGTTCTCAAGCGCACGCACACGTCCATAGGTTTTTGAAACCGACGACAATTTTAACGCAGGTTGTTCACCAGACGACATATAAAGCGCTTCCCAATATCTTCTTCTTGGTTTTTCTGTCTGTGATCATTGCACATGCAGTTGCAAGTGGAAGTCCCCAAACCGCTTTCAAATAATTAAATTTATGTATTGATGGAATCCTCTCACTGCATTCTCTCACTTGGCGGACTCCCATGCGCCGCTGCGCGCTGACTTCAATACGGCATCTGTCACCAAGTCTGTTGCCATGGCTTCGCGGAAGGTTGGTGCTGCCGGTTTGCCGTTTTCCAGTCCTTCGATAAAGTCCGCGGCCTGATGGATGAAAGAGTGTTCATAGCCAATCTGCAGACCCGGCACCCACCACTTCCCCATATAGGGGTGATCACCATCGGTGATATGCACATTGCGCCAGCCACGAGTCCGTCCCTCGTCGCGGTGGTCGAAATATTGCAGGCGATGCAGGTCATGCAGATCCCATGAAATCGATGCTTTCTCCCCATTGATTTCGAAGGTGTAAAGCGCCTTGTGGCCACGGGCGTATCGGGTTGCCTCAAAATTGGCCAGTGCGCCATTGTCAAAACGCGCCAGGAAAAGCGACGCATCGTCAATGCCCACCTTTTCGGTTTTGCCGGTGATGTTGTGATGGCGCTCTTTGATGAAGGTTTCGGTGGTACCGACGACTTTATCAATTCCACCGTTCAACCACATGGCGGTGTCGATACAGTGGGCCAGCAAGTCTCCCGTCACACCCGACCCTGCCACTCCGACGTCAAGTCTCCACAGGCCTTGACCACCTTGGGGGAGGTCAGCCGAAATGGTCCAGTCCTGTAGAAACTTGGCGCGGTAGTGGAAAATTTTGCCCAAGCGGCCTTCATCAATGAGTTGTTTGGCCAACGTCACAGCGGGGATACGACGATAGTTGTACCACACCATGTTGGCCACTTTGGCGTTCTCTACCGCGGCCGTCATGGCAGCGGACTCTTTTGCAGTGCGGCCCAAAGGCTTTTCACACATCACCATCTTGCCGTTGGCGGCCGCGGCAATGGCAATATCGTGGTGCACATCATTGGGAGCGGCGATGTCGATGATGTCGATGTCCTTCCGATCCACCAATTTGCGCCAATCAGTTTCGGATGATTGATAACCCCACTGGTCAGCGAAGGCCTTGACCTTATCAGCATCACGGGCACACACCGCTTTCAACACAGGCTGGTGCTGGAGGTCAAAAAAATGGCCGACCTGCGCGAAGGCGTTGGAGTGGGTGCGACCCATAAAGCCATACCCCACCATACCGATGTTGAGAGGTTTTTTAGCCATCACGCGGCCCAGCCGTGCTTGTCGCGCACCTTCAGCATGGTGGTGAGAATGTCGTTCCAAGTCTGCTGCTTCATCATCACGTCATTGGGGAACATGCAGCCATCCCAACAAATGTGTTTGAAGGCCTTGGTCAGGTCGCCATCCTTGCCGCGCATCCACATGCCAGCGTGTTTTGGAATATCGAGCTTGCCGTTCTTGTCAGTGACCATGCAGTGACGTCCGGTCTTGTCGTGATAGCCCAACCCCTTCACCGTGCCGTCGTTTTGCGCCACATGGAAATCAATGGTCCAGGGGCGCAACGCATCGGTCATTTTCTTCAACGCTTCGTCGAGTGTCTTCTTGCTTTTCCAATCGAACTTGGCTGGCAGCAACCGGGACTTTGGCGCGTTATAACCCATGGTGTAGAGCAGCGTGTGGGCCATGTCGGCCTGAAAACCGATGGTGTGCGGGCGATCAACCTCTTCCAGGGTGTTGATCATGTCTTTCCACGAGTGCATGCCGCCCCAGCAAATTTCACCTTCACATGCCAAGCGTTCCCCATAATCGACTGCAACTGAACACGCTTCGCGGAAAGTCTTGGCGATTTTCTTGGTGTTGCCAACAGGGTCTTTGGCCCAATCCGCAGGACCGGCGGCTGAGTCGATACGAATGATGCCGTAAGGTCTCACGCCCAATTCGCGCAGTCGCTTGCCGAGGTTGCAGGACTTCCTGACGTTCTCAACGAACTTCTTGCGATCTGAAACCGAACCCATGGCCGAACCACCGCCAACCGGTGGCCACACCGGTGCTACGATCGACCCAATCACCAACCCGCGCTTTTGTACTTTTTCGGCGAGGCGTTTGATGTCGTCGTCAGTGCAATCTATTTCCGTGTGGGGGCCGACGTGAAAAATATCCACGCCTTCAAATTTCTTGCCGTTCACTTCGGCCTTCGCGGTCAAATCCAGCAGCGTATCAAGCCCAATGCCGGGCTCAGAGTCCGCTCCTTTGCCAACAAGACCTGGCCACATGGCATTGTGCAATTTCGGAAAATTATGATCAGCCACACATCCCTCCCACAGAACGTCTTTTTTCACAATCTACGCAGGATTCGGAACAGCTGTCCAGAACTGTTATATTAGTATGACAGTTATTTTGCGGCCAACCCTTCAAGCAACAGGGCCACGGCTTCAGCACCGGGGTCATTGAACCCCCTCAGCTTGTCGGCGGAAACATATGTCGAGCGCCCTGCCCTCGCGCGGCTCATGTTGGCGGTGGCATTGGCACCGGCTCTGGCGCTGCTTGCGGCTTTCTGGAGGTCAGGCAAGTTGGCCAATGCGGGCCAGAGCGCGTCAATCATGGTGCGGTCACCGGGTTTGGCACCGCCATATTCCATCATGCGCTCCAAACCTGCTTGCAAAGCTGATTGCCAAGACGCGCCTTTGGCTGAGGCCTGCGAAGCGGCGGCAAAGAATATGGCCAACAGCACACCCGAAGACCCGCCCATCGTCCGAGTCATGGCGTCGCTTATGGCGGCAAAGAATAGATCGGACTTTGCGAGTGGCATCCTGTTCAGATTTGCCAGGACATGTCGGGCCGCAGTTGCAATGGTGGACCCCGTATCGCCATCGCCGACCCGCGCATCCAAGGCATTCAAAGATGCTTCTGCATTTTGCAGGATCGCACAGGCGCGCTTTACAACATCAGCCAGCGCATCATTCTTGCTGGCCTTCCAAGCCGTGCCCTTCATTTCTTTCGGCAGCTTCACCAGCTTGGGTGCGACATGCAATTTGACCCCCGGCCACACCAAGGGCGACGCTGGTGACATCAACGCCGTTTTGTAATCCGGCGTGAGAGGCAATAACGACAATGAAAACCCATGCATATCGAGTGACGTCACCAGATTGGCGGGGCCGCACACCAACTTGATCTTTTTGCCATGCATGCCCTTCAATACTTCGTTCGCGATTACGCCCATTTCAAGCGGCGTGGTGGACCCCAGATTGTTGATCAGCAGCACATAGCCTGCCGCTGGTTTCACCGCAGCGAATAATATGTTTGCTACCATTGCCGTCGCTTTCGCAGCCGACACGAACTTCACCAACTCAACGCCGGGTTCGCCATGAATGCCCAAACCCAATTCCGCTTGGCCATCTGGAATCCGATCCTCGCGGCCGATGCCTGGCAATGTGCAGGATGACAGGGCGATGCCCAACGACACCAAACCATCTGCAACCTTTTGTGCAATCGCCGCCACTTTGGCCAGCGGCAAACCCTTTTCGGCGTAGTGGCCTGCGATTTTTTCAACCAGCATCACACCTGCAATGCCGCGCGGCTGTACGATGTCAGGCAAAGCGACGTCCTCTTTCACCAGAACAACTTCAACCTTGCGGCCAAGACTGCGCGCTTTTTCAACAGCCAAACCAAAATTCAACCGGTCGCCGGTGTAATTCTTGAAAATCACAAGACAACCTGCTTTGCCCGTGACCGCCATGATGGCCGCGAACACCGCGTCGACTGATGGAGACGAAAACACTTCGCCACATACCGCTGCCGTCAACAGGCCTGGGCCAACAAACCCCGCATGGGCAGGCTCGTGGCCCGAACCGCCGCCGGCCACAATTGCAACCTTCCTGTCGCGCTTATGGTCCGTGCGCAAAATGACTTTGATGGCAGGATAACCGTCGAGACGGGCCAGATTGCTGCCGCCAGAACTGCGCAACAGACCATCGAGTGAATCGACAACGACAGTTTCTTTCGCGTTGATAAATTGTGCCATGCCGCGTCATCCCTCGTACGTTCGAATGGCAATAGGGGTAACGCAATTTCAGAAAAGATCAACTGGGGTCGAAAGTCGTTGCCACGATTCTTGCTGTCTTCCCCTTGTCACGTCATCCCGGCGAAGGCCGGGATCCAGCTTTCTTTCCTGTGACTAAGCTGGACCCCGGCCTTCGCCGGGGTGACGAGAATTTTGGATTATTGTTTCAAACAATAAGCTCTCAGGTAATCCGCCTGATCGACGCCATGATTTCTTCGGGTTCGAATACCTTTTTCCAGTCATCGCGCATCAAGGCAGGCTTGCCGAACTCGATGGCTTTGTTGCAGGCATCGGAGAACACACCGGGCTGCTCCTTGAAAATCACCGCACCCAAAATATTCATATGGCCCAGCAAAAAATCCCTTGCTGCTTCCTGCGGCACGCCACGGCGTACAACTTCGTCCATGGCTTCGCGCAACACATCGAGCAGTGAGCCACACACGGTTTCGGCCAACCCCGGTTCCAACAATGCGATCTGTTCAACTGTCAATCGATGGGACCGCATGACGGGTGCCCAGATCGTGCGCGCCACTGCTTCCCCAACAGCATAATGCTCTTCCGGTCCCTGCATCAAAGCACTGACAATCGCTTGCTTGGCCTTGACACCACCGAAGCGATCCAGCTTTGCCGCCATATCAATTTCATCGTTAAAGATGGGGGGATGACACGGGTGCGTTACAAAATACGTAATGTCTTTCCGGTCTGGGAGGTGGCCTGCAAAAGGCGCTGCCGCGTCCAATATGATGACGATTGTGCCGGGCTTCAACGTGTCGACAATGCCCGACGCCACTTTGCCAATTGCCGTATCAGGCACGGCCAACACCACGACTTCCGCGTCGGCCAATGCATAATCAGCATCCACAGCCTGCCACCCCAATTCATCAGCCAAACGCTTGCGACCAGCTTCACCCACTTCGACAGGGCGTACAACATATTCTGAATTTTTGAGGTTCTGGCCAAGCCGCATCCCCATTTTGCCGCCCGCGCCGAAGAGAGCAATTGTCGTCATTTTATCCACGTTTCCATTGCATTTATTGATTGTTACAGACTGCGGACAAAAGAATTATTTGTCCATCATAAAGTTTAGCGTTGCCACTCCATCTGAACATTGCCTTGCTGATAAGATTCATGTATCTTACTTTGATCTTACTTTATAGGGCATGACGCAATGCAGGAACCTATCACCACCGTGATCTCGACCAAAGGGCAAGTTATTCTGCCCAAGACAATTCGTGACCAACGTCATTGGGCAGCAGGAACACGGTTGACCGTTGAGGACACGCCGGAAGGGGTTCTGCTGAAGGCGATACCGCTATTCGCTCAAACGACGGTCAGTTCCGTGTTCGGCTCCCTACGGCATAAAGGGCAAGCCTTGTCACTCAGCGATATGGACAAGGCTGTCGCCCGGGAAGCAAAGCGTCGTGCGCGCCGTTGACACCAATATCCTTGTTCGTTTCTTGACAGCTGATGATCCGAAGCAGGCACGCGCCGCGCGACGGGTAATCGAAGCCGGGGATATTTTCATCGGCACAACCGTCATTCTCGAGACCGAATGGGTCTTGAGGGCGGGTTATGGATTTACTCCAACCGAGATCGTTAAGGGTTTGCGCGGGCTTGGCGGCCTTGATGGAATTTCAATCGAAGAGCCAGCCGAAATATCTCAAGCTCTGGACGCAATGATATCGGGAATGGATTTTGCCGATGCCTTGCATCTTGCACGATCAAGCCATTGCAGCGCCTTTGTAACCTTTGACAAAAAACTTGCGACCCGTTCTAAAGGTAAAGCCGCAATCACCATAGAAACACTTTAAGTGGAATTGGTCCCTGTTGATTGATCTTTGGTGATTAATAGCCATCACACTCTGAATGCGTATTAAAGCCCCACGGTCTCGCCAATCCTCTCCCACCCCCCGCATTCACTTGACAGGCTTTGCTGTTGCAGCACACTGTGCGGCAGTCAGAATTAAGCAGGGAAAGCGTCATGTATTTCGGTGAAGTTGAGGGCACGGGTTTTGAGGTGATTGACGGTAAGTTCGGCAAACTTTTGACCGGCCATGGCCGGGTTGAACGGTTGTGGACGGGTGGCCGTTGGACGGAAGGGCCTGCATGGTTTGCCGCCGGGCGTTACCTGGTGTTTTCCGACATCCCCAACAACCGCCTCATGCGTTATGATGAAACGAATGGCAGCGTTTCCGAATTTCGCAAACCCTCCAACAATTGCAACGGCAACACCACCGACCCACACGGCCGCCTCGTCACATGTGAACATCTGACACGGCAGGTCACCCGCACGGAACATGACGGTTCCGTCACCGTGATTGCTTCACATTTTAACGGCAAGCGCTTCAACTCTCCCAACGATGTGGTGGTCAAGTCCGATGGCTCGATTTGGTTTACGGACCCAAGCTATGGCATTCTGACCGATTACGAAGGCATCGCAGCAACGCCGGAGTTGGAGCGCTGTGACGTCTACCGCGTTGACGGTCACTCAGGCGAAATCACCGTTGTTGCGGATGATTTCATGAAGCCCAATGGCATCGCATTTTCGCGTGACGAGTCCTTGCTTTACATCGCTGACACGGGCCTTTCCCATAACCCTGACGGCCCCAAACACATTCGCACTTTGAAAGTCAAAAGCGATGGAAAGTCGCTTGGCACATCAAAAGTCTTTGCTGATTGTTCCGCCGGATTTTTCGATGGCTTCCGCGTCGACCGTCAGGACCGCCTGTGGTCTTCGGCAGGAGACGGCGTACATTGCTTCATGCCGTCAGGCGACTTGATTGGAAAAATCAAACTGCCGGAAATTTGCGGAAATGTGTGCTTCGGCGGAGCTCTGCGCAATCGCCTGTTCATGTGTGGAACCACGTCGCTCTATTCTGCGTATCTAGCCATCAATGGATAACATGTCATGCTAATGCCCAAGCCCGATGCTGCTGTGATTGCGCGGCGGGCAGACATTGCCGCCGCCTTGCGCACCATTGTGCCGCATCACGCCGTCATCGATTCTGAAGTGACATTAAAAGCCTATGAAAGCGATGGTCTTACGGCCTACCGCCAGCCCCCAATGTTGGTGGTGTTGCCCGACAACACGTCGCAAGTTTCGGCGATCATGAAATTCGCCCACGATGAAGGCATCAAAATCGTACCGCGTGGTGCTGGCACCTCGCTATCGGGTGGTGCTCTTCCGTTGGCCGATGGCATTGTGTTGGGACTTGCAAAATTCAACAAGGTGCTCGACATTGATTTTGCCAACCGTTGCGCCGTCGTGCAACCCGGTGTGACCAATCTCGCCATAACCAAAGCTGTTGAGCACAAGGGATTTTATTACGCGCCCGACCCCTCCTCACAAATCGCCTGTACCATCGGCGGCAATGTGGCGGAAAATTCCGGAGGGGTTCACTGTTTGAAATATGGTCTCACCGCAAACAACATTCTGGGCCTCGAAGTGGTGCTGCCGGGTGGTGACATTGTGCGTCTTGGCGGCAAGCATCTGGACTCAGACGGCTACGACTTGATGGGCATTCTCACGGGTTCTGAAGGTTTGTTGGGTGTGGTTACTGAAGTCACGGTGCGCATTTTGCAAAAGCCGGAAACAGCGCGCGCGGTGCTCATTGGTTTTCCCTCCAGCGAGGATGCGGGGCAATGCGTTGCCGATGTGATTTCAGCCGGCATCATCCCCGGTGGCATGGAGATGATGGACAAGCCCGCCATTCATGCCGCTGAAGATTTCGTCCATGCCAATTATCCACTCGATGTTGAGGCGCTGCTGATTGTCGAACTCGACGGCCCGCCAGCGGAGGTCGATGCATTGACCGAACGCGTGCGATTGATTGCCGAGCGCAACAAGGCTTCAACGTTACGCGTCTCATCGTCAGAGCAGGAGCGCTTGTTGTTCTGGGCCGGGCGCAAGGCGGCGTTTCCAGCGGTGGGGCGCATATCACCTGACTATATGTGCATGGACGGCACCATCCCCCGCAAAACTCTGCCGGAGGTGTTGCGCGGCATGGAAGTGCTGTCGAAGAAGCATAACTTGCGTGTCGCCAACGTGTTTCATGCAGGTGATGGCAACCTTCATCCGCTGATTTTGTTTGATGCGAATATTGGTGATGAGTTGGAACGCGCCGAAGCTTTTGGCGCAGACATCTTAAGACTGTGCGTGAAGGTTGGCGGCGTTCTCACGGGTGAACATGGCGTGGGCGTCGAAAAACGCGACCTGATGCCGGAGATGTTTTCAGAAACCGACATGGCCGTGCAGCAACGGGTGAAATGCGCCTTTGATGCGAAGGGGCTGTTGAACCCCGGCAAAGTATTTCCAAGCCTGCACCGTTGTGCTGAACTGGGCCGCATGGTGGTGCACAAGGGCCAAGTCAACTTTCCGGACTTGCCACGCTTCTGATGCCCAAGACTTTTGCACCCAAGACCGACGCCGAACTTGCCGATATTATTTCTGCGGGTGGCCCTTTTGCTGTTGAAGGCTTGGGCAGCAAGCGGTGTTACGGTCATATGGTTGAAGTGGACTCGAAACTTTCACTGGCAAACTTTGCAGGCGTTGAAATTTATGAGCCTGAGGAATTGATCCTCGAAGCGGGTGCGGCAACGCCTCTGGCAGAAATTCAAAACTTGCTGTCACAACGCCAGCAAATGCTGGCCTTTGACCCGCCGGATCATTCACATTTGTGGGGGAGTCCATCAAGCGGCAGCATTGGCGGCTTGCTTGCCACAGGACTCGCTGGTTCGCGCCGCATCAAAGCTGGCAGTGCGCGGGATCATATCCTGGGGTTACGCGGTGTCACGGGGCGCGGGGAGATTTTCAAAGCGGGTGCGCGCGTTGTCAAAAACGTCACGGGCTATGACATGCCGAAATTGATGGCGGGCAGTTTTGGTACTTTGGCCGCCCTCACATCCGTCACCTTCAAAGTTCTGCCCGCACCCGAAACGGAAGAGACAGTCTTCATTTCCAAGCTGGATGACGCGACAGCCATGGTCGTCATGTCGGAGGCATTGCAATCTCAAGCCGAAATTTCAGCAGCCGCCCATGTGCCGGGTGAAGGGACTTATTTGCGCTTTGAAGGCATTGGGATTTCGGTTGCGTCACGGCGTGACCGTTATGTCAGCGCCTTGCAACACACTTGCGAAATCCTGAATGCCGAACCCTCCCGCGCGGCATGGCAGCGCATTCGCGATTGCAAAGTTTTTGCACCCGATCACACCCGCGCACTGTGGCGCATCAGCATCACACCCAGTGAAGGCGCAAAGGTTGCATCCGCGATTTCAAAACAGACTGATGCCAAGTATTTTTTCGATTGGGGCGGCGGCCTGTTGTGGATGAGCGTCCCACCTGAAACCCCTGTGCGCCAACACATGACCAGTGGCCACGCCACACTCTATGCCGCACCCGAAAACTATCGCCGAAACATGGAGGTGTTTCACCCGCAGTCATCAACAGTTGCCGCCCTCACCGCACGGGTGAAATCCGCACTCGACCCTGCGGCCAAACTCAACCCCGGCCGTATGTATAGAGGGGTATAACCATGCAAACCCATTTCACTCCGGCTCAACTTGCTGACCCCAAACTCGCTGATTCAAACCAGATCTTACGGAACTGCGTGCACTGCGGCTTTTGCACAGCCACCTGCCCCACCTATGTGCTGCTGGGTGACGAACTCGACTCACCCCGCGGTCGCATTTATTTGATGAAGGACATGCTGGAAAAAGGCGGTGCCCCCTCGCCTGATGTGGTGAAGCA
The DNA here is from genome assembly GCA_031421835.1 of Hyphomicrobiales bacterium. Classification (GTDB taxonomy): domain Bacteria; phylum Pseudomonadota; class Alphaproteobacteria; order Rhizobiales; family Aestuariivirgaceae; genus Aestuariivirga. The sequence goes on from JANOPL010000060.1 coordinate 12,324, forward strand.
TGTGGACCGTTGCCTGTCGTGCCTGTCCTGCATGACCACATGCCCATCGGGGGTGAATTACATGCATCTGGTGGATCATGCACGTGCTCACATTGAAGAGCATTTCACCCGCCCGTTGCCCGAACGGCTAATGCGAAATATTTTGGGTTACGTCATGCCGCGCCCGAACATTTTCAAATGGGCGATGGTGGGTGGGCGTGTGGCCAAACCGTTTCGCAACATCTTGCAAAACTCGGGCTTCAAACGTCTCAGTGCCGCATTGGCGCTGGTGCCTGATCGGCCGGCAGTTCAAGAGCCCCTCGGATTGCCCGGAACATACGCAGCCGAAGGCCAGAAGAAGGGCCGCGTCGGATTGTTGCGGGGTTGCGTTCAAAGCGTCACTGACCCCGGTATCAACGCCGCCACGATCCGCATGCTGACTCGGCTTGGATTTGAAGTGGTGGTCACACAAGGTGAGACATGCTGCGGCTCCCTCACCCATCACATGGGCCGGGAGGATGAGGCCAACGCTTACGCCAAACGCATGATTGATCAATGGACGGATGCAGGCCTTGACCACATCATCATCACCTCTTCGGGCTGCGGCACCGTTGTCAAAGACTATGGCTTCATGTTGAAGCATGATTCACTTTACGCCGAAAAAGCAAAAACCATCAGCGGCAAAACCCGCGACGTCACCGAATTCCTCGCCACACTTTCCCTGCCGCAACAGCCTCAGAAGTACCTGCGCCTAGCCTATCACTCAGCCTGCTCCATGCAGCATGGTCAAAAAATCACACAAGCGCCGATCACACTTTTGCAAAAGGCAGGCTTTGATGTGGTGACCGTGCCTGAAGGGCATTTGTGCTGCGGTTCGGCTGGCACCTACAATATGTTGCAGCCTGAAATCGCCTCACAACTCAGAACCCGCAAACTGGGCAATATCACCTCAACAAAACCTGACATCATTGCGTCCGGCAATTTAGGCTGCATAACCCAGCTGCAAAGTGGTCTTGACGCGCCTATGCTACACACTGTTGAACTTCTTGATTGGGCCTACGGTGGCCCAGCACCTAAGGCATTGCAAAAATGACAAGACGCATTGATCGCGCGGGACTGAAAGTCGATTTCGAACTCGACGCATTCATCACTGAGAAAGCCCTGCCTGGCACTGGCATTTCGCCGGAAGTGTTCTGGGCCGGGTTCTCCGCCTTGGTGCATGATCTCACAACCGTCAACCGCGCCTTGTTAAAACGGCGTGACGATTTACAGACACAAATCGACCAGTGGTGCCGCGCCCATGCGGGCGACACGACCCACGCCAAGCAGGAAGAATTTCTGCGGGAGATTGGTTACATCGTGCCCGATGTGCCGGACTTTAAAATTGATACCGCAAACGTCGACCCGGAAATCGCCACCACGGCGGGGCCGCAACTCGTTGTTCCCGTCACCAATGCGCGATACGCCTTGAATGCTGCCAATGCGCGCTGGGGCAGCCTGTATGATTGCTTCTATGGCACCGACGCCATCGCGGGCCAAATTCCAAAAGACGGTTATGACCGTGGCCGGGGTGCCCGCGTCATCGCCCGCACCCGCGTGTTTCTTGATGAGGCCTTTCCCATCGAAGGCACCAGTCACGCGGATGCGCGGCGCTATGTCGTGAAGGATGGCGCGCTCCTCATCGATGACCTGCCGTTGCAACAGCCGCAAAAGTTTGTGGGCTATCGCGGCAATGCCAAGGCACCCGATTCCGTTTTGCTGCGCAACAATGGTCTGCATGTGGAACTGGTGTTTGACCGGGCACATTTCATTGGTAGCCGCGACCAGGCTTTGCTCGCCGATGTCATTCTTGAAAGTGCGATTTCCGCCATTATGGACTGTGAAGATTCTGTTGCTTGCGTGGATGCTGCAGACAAAGTGCAGGCCTATGGCAATTGGCTGGGTTTGATGAAGGGCGATTTGACAGCCAGTTTGCAAAAATCCGGCAAGACCATAGAGCGGCGCCTCAATGCGGATCGTGACTTTATCGCGCCCGATGGCAGCACCCTCACACTCAAAGGGCGTGCCCTGATGTGGGTGCGCAATGTGGGCCACCTGATGACGACACCTGCCATTCAAGACCGTGATGGCAACGATATTCCCGAGGGTTTGATGGATGCGATGATCACCACCGTGATCGGGGTACATGATGTCAGAAAGACCACGGGTAATCGGAACTCCGTATACGGATCAATTTATGTCGTGAAGCCAAAAATGCACGGGCCGGAAGAAGTGGCTTTTACGGATCGTATTTTCACGACGGTTGAAAAGGCGCTTGGTCTGCCAGAATACACCGTCAAAATCGGAATCATGGATGAAGAGCGCCGGACATCTGTGAACCTGAAAGCCTGCATTCACGCCGCGCGCCACCGTGTGGCCTTCATCAACACGGGCTTTCTGGATCGCACGGGCGATGAAATCCATACCTCGATTGAAGCCGGGCCTTTTTCGCGCAAGGATTTCATCAAGCGGAAGGGCTGGATCACGGCTTATGAAAATCTGAACGTTGATATTGGTCTTGAATGCGGCATGGCGGGCAAAGCGCAAATTGGCAAAGGCATGTGGGCCATGCCGGATTTGATGGCGGCAATGCTCGAGCAAAAGGGGGATCACCCGAAAGCCGGTGCCAGTTGTGCCTGGGTGCCTTCGCCCACGGCCGCCACGCTTCATTCGTTGCATTATCATAAAACCGATGTGGCAGCAGTTCAGAAAAAGCTGTCGGCAAATGGCAGGCGTGGCCATGTGGACGCGTTGATTGAAATTCCAACCGCGAGTTACCGCAAATGGTCGCCGCAGCAAATTCAAAGTGAACTTGATAACAACGCGCAGGGCATTTTGGGTTATGTTGTCAGATGGGTGGACCAGGGCATCGGCTGCTCAAAAGTGCCGGACATCAACAATGTGGGATTGATGGAAGACCGCGCGACGTTGCGCATTTCAGCCCAACACATGGCGAATTGGTTGTTGCATGGCGTGGTCAACAAAGATCAGACTTTAGAAACATTGAAGCGGATGGCACGAGTGGTGGACGGGCAGAACGCCGGAGACCCGCACTACAAACCCATGGCACCCGACTTCGACATGTCAGCAGCCTTCCAAACAGCCTGCGACCTCGTCTTCAAGGGGCGCGAACAGCCGAACGGCTACACCGAGCCCCTGCTGCATGCGGCGCGGCTGCGGGTGAAAGCGGGAAATTGAGAACAGCGGGAAGTGCTTGATCCCGGAGTCCTTCTCCCCGCCCTTGAGGGCGGGGTGGACCGCTCAAGCGCGCAGCGCAGCGGGACGGGGCGGGTGCGGGCTGCAAGTGTTGATCGAACGTGTGGCTGACACCCACCCCCGCCCCTCCCTCAAGGGAGGGGAGAATAACGAATAACTATTTTCCTAAAACCTCTTGACATTGTTCCTATTATGTTCCATATACCCTCTCGATGGTTTTGGAATGGAGGGGTCAGAGTTGCTAACTTATCAAACCTGCCAGAACCATGTGCAGCGCCTGCGGGTGGGTGGAGAAGTCTTATTCACTCCCGGGAGCCGAGGGCGAGACCCGCAAGCACTAACGACTTGCGCGCACTGGAGGCCGAGCAACCCGCGCTACGAAAGTATGCGCCTCTGCAAGAGCGAACCCTGGATGACTGCCGTATTGAAAAGATACGGAAACTTAGGTCATCCCCAAATTTCGGCACAAATCGCTGCGTTTTGTGAAGAGGCTTTAAGCCGAACCCAATACATTCTTACCACTACCGCATGCTGGCTTGAAGCAAGGACCAAAACATCCCCTCGCTTTTATTTTCATGGGCCACCATGATTCAGCCCCTCATCCGTCTCGCGTTGCTCGCCACCTTCTCCCGCAAGCGGGAGAAGTGAATTGTGCTTGCCTTCACCTCTCCCGCTTGCGGGAGAGGACGCCGACCCCGGCGGAGGCCGGGGGAGGCAGGTGAGGGCCGGAGCCACTTGACGTACGCACCTCAAATTTCTTGCAATCGTCATCATTCATCATCATAAGCGCCGCGACGCAGTGTCGTTTTGCCGTCTCTGCCCCCAATACCCGTCACCCCGGCGAAGGCCGGGGCTAGGCTTTTTGA
>JANOPL010000061.1:0-18318 GCA_031421835.1 Hyphomicrobiales bacterium
GAAGTCCTCGAAGTCGAGGAGTTTTTCTCTCCCGGTCAAAAAGGCTCGTCAGCGATGCCGCATAAACGCAACCCTGTGCTGACAGAAAACCTCACAGGACTGGCTCGCCTGGTCCGCTCTGCAACAATACCTGCCATGGAAAACGTCGCACTCTGGCATGAGCGCGATATCTCACATTCTTCTGTCGAGCGTGGCATTGGGCCTGATGCCACAGTACACTTGGATTTTGCCTTGCGTCGCTTGACGGGCGTCATCGACAAATTGCTGGTTTACCCTGAAAATATGCAGCGCAATCTCGATCGGCTCGGCGGTCTGGTGCATTCCCAGCGCGTGCTTCTGGCACTCACGCAAAAGGGCATGTCGCGCGAAGACTCCTATGCGGCTGTGCAACGCAACGCCATGCCGGTATGGCGCGGTGAAGGGCAGTTCTTGCCGCTTCTGAAAGCTGACAAGGATGTTGCAAACCTCATGACAGATGAAGAACTCGAAGCATTGTTTGATTTGGGCTACCACACCAAACATGTGGACACGATATTCAATCGCGTCTTTGGCAGGTCATAATGGACAAATCCAACACGACAGAACTGACGTTGATCACCGTATCGCATGACCTCGCAAGCTTTTGCAACGCGGTGTCACAAGACACTTTCATCACCGTCGACACGGAATTCCTGCGTGAAACAACCTACTACCCCAAGCTCTGCCTCATTCAAATTGCGGGCGAAAAAGTGTCAGCGTTGATTGATCCGTTGGCAGATGGATTGGACCTTACACCGTTTTTTGATCTGATGGCCAACACGGCAGTTTTGAAAGTTTTCCACGCTGCGTCGCAGGACATAGAAATTCTCGTCAACATGGCAAACCTGGTTCCAGCGCCCGTGTTCGATACACAAATTGCAGCGATGGTGTGCGGCTTTGGTGACCAGGTCGGCTATGAAGCAATCGTGCGCAAACTGGTTGGTGCACAAATTGACAAATCTTCCCAGTTCACAGACTGGTCACGCAGACCTTTGACGCATAAGCAATTGGCTTATGCCTTGTCGGACGTGACACACCTGCGTGTGGTTTATGAGAAACTCAAGGCCCAAATAGACGCTGAAAATCGTGGGGTTTGGCTGGAAGGCGAATTGGCTGATTTGGCCGATGCAAGCAATTATCGCGTCGATCCTGATCAAAGCTGGCGGCGCATCAAGGCGCGGATTCAATCCAAAAAACAACAGGCAGCGCTGATGGCCGTCGCTGCCTGGCGGGAACGTGAAGCACAAAGCAAGAATGTGCCACGCGGTCGCATTTTGAAAGATGACGCGGTTGCTGAAATTGCCATTCAAGTGCCCCAATCAAAAGAGGCGATGCAACAACTCCGGCTGTTGCCCAGGGGATCAGCCGACTCCAGCATCGGCAAAGGCATTCTTGCCGCGGTTGCCGAAGGATTATCACGCGATCCGAATGACATCCCCGCCCCCAGAGGCCGTGGGGAAGAAATGTCACCTTCTCAGGAAGCAGCGGCGGAAGTGCTGAAACTGGCTCTCAAAATCGTCAGCGAGCAGGAAGGCATTGCGCCAAAACTGTTGGCATCGAGTGCGGACATTGATGCCATTGCCATCTCGGACTCCGCTGATGTTCTGGCAATGCAGGGGTGGCGGCGGACGGTGTTTGGAGAAATCGCGATTGCGCTGAAAAACGGCACAGCCACAATTGGACTTGAGAAAGGTCGCGCAAAAATATTCTTGAAGTAGGCGGCTTATTTGCCGATCACGACTTTGGGGCTCCGGCCCATCTCAAAGGCCAAACTGCTAAGCCGCTTTTCAACTCGCTCACCCATCAGGTCCTTGAGTTTGGCAGGTAATGTCAACGTGAGTATCTTGCTGCCTTCAAGCTTCAATCCGATACGCGGCAACATGCCAGGCATCGCCGCCGACAGGATATAGGCCAACCGGAAAATTGAACTGAGCAAATGTGCCCGCTCCATTTCAGTTTCACTCAACAGCCGCGTCAAGTCATCCTTCATCACTTCGCCTTCGTAACGGTAAAAAATCGTCAACGCCAAGAACACCCGGCCCGGGTGATCGACACCCACAAATGCGGCTTGTGAAATCATGCCCATGGAACGGTCTGCGCGATAATCCGGGTGCGCCCGCCATCCGATATCTGCCAGCAAGCAGGACGCATAGCGCAGTCGCTTTTCTTCCTCTGTCTCTTTCATGGCCTTGTCGCCAAACAACTGATCCGTCCAGTCACAGAGCTCCAACTCATGTTCGGGGGAGCGGGCATAGCGTCTGGCAAAATCCCAACACGACGACAGCAATGCATCAAGCTTTGCTTTTTTGCGCGGCAACTTGGCATAAAGATAACCTTCGCGTACGCCGTAAACGGAACAGACGACATCCCTTGGCTTTCCAGCCTCAATCAAACGTTCAAGCACCATGGAGCCGAATGGCATTGTGTTTGAGCGGGCTCTCGAAACATCTTTGACATCTTTCAAAGCGGAACTCGACATGCCCGAAACAAATTCAGATATGGATTTCGCCTGCTGCCGCGACATCGTATATTGATGCAACACGTGCAACGGATAACCAGCGTGGGACAGTTGCAATCGCGCCAGGTTTCGCCAGGTTCCGCCCACCGCATAAAAACTGCGGCCTTTCAGCGTTTCCAGAACCTTTGTGTCACCAAAGTACTCATCAACAATTTTGCTGGCCCGCGCCATGTCATCGCCAGACATATCGATCAAACGCAAGGGTCCCAGCGGCAGGGTTACGCCGTCAAAGAGTTTACCGTCATGGACGTCAATCAACTCCAGCGACCCGCCACCAAGGTCGCCCACTACCCCGTCGGCGTCGGGTATACCGGCAATGACGCCCAGTGCCGCATAGCGGGCTTCTTCCTTCCCCGTCAAAACATGTATGCCTGAACCCAGCGCCTTTTCAGCTTCATCAATGAAAGTTTCACCGTTTTCAGCTTCGCGGGCAGCCGCCGTTGCCACCGCAAAAACATCGTGACACCCGATCTGCCGCGTCAATGCCCGGAAACGCTTCAAGCCGGCAATGGCGCGCACAACAGCGGCTGCATCGAGCTTTCCGGTGATGGCAATGCCCTTGCCCAGACCACATAAAATCTTCTCATTGAAAACCGGTGTAGGCGAACGGCGAAGCCCGTCATAGACGACCAATCGAACCGAGTTCGATCCGATGTCAACAACTGCGACAGGACGATATTTGGGTGGTTCCATGCGGAACCCGGTGTGCCAGCTCACTTCTGTTTCGGTGCCTTCTTACGCCCATGTGGTATCTTGGGCGGCACACTACTCTCCAGTGATCGCCCGCGTCCAGAGAGCGATGGATTGTTCATGAAATAATCATGGGCATTGAAAGCTTCTTCACCGGGTTGCAGTTCCACACGGCGGGACGTGCCATCGGCTTGCAACACCCAGCTTTGCTGGTTGTCACGTAAATTGACCACCATGATCTGGTCCAGTACCTGGTCATGCACCGTCGGGTTTTCAATGGGAATAAGAGTTTCCACACGGCGCTGCAAGTTACGGGGCATCCAGTCTGCCGAGCCAATGTAAACCGCAGCATCGGGATGCGGCAAGGCATGGCCATTGCCAAAACAGACGATACGGGAATGCTCGAGGAACCGCCCGATAATGCTCCGCACACGGATATTTTCCGACAATCCGGGGATGCCCGGACGCAAACAGGAAATGCCGCGCACAACCAATTCAATTTTTACGCCTGCGATAGAGGCGCGATACAACGCGTCGATCACATCAGGATCGACCAGCGAATTCATCTTCGCCCAGATTTGCCCGACACGCCCGGCTTCGACGTGCTCGATTTCAGCTTCAATATGCTCCAGCAAGCGCGCCTTCAAATTCATTGGCGACAGTGATATCCGCTCAAGTTCCTGTGGCTGCGCGTAACTCGAAATGTAATTGAACAAGCGCGCCGCATCCCGCACCAAAGCGGGATCACAGGTGAAGAACGAAAGGTCAGTGTAAATTTTGGCGGTGATGGGGTGATAATTTCCGGTTCCGAAATGCACGTAGGTGCGTACGGCATGGCCCTCGCGTCGTGCGACCATCGAAACTTTTGCGTGGGTTTTCAATTCGCGAAAGCCAAAGACAACCTGCACCCCTGCCCGCTCCAGGTCCCGCGCCCACTGGATGTTTGCTTCTTCGTCAAAGCGGGCTTTCAATTCCACCAGCGCCATCACTGACTTGCCTGCTTCAGCCGCTTTGGCAAGTGCTGCAACAATCGGTGAATTGCGCGACGTACGGTAAAGTGTCTGTTTGATAGAGATAACATCCGGATCGAGCGCGGCTTGTTTGACGAATTGAACCACCACATCAAACGACTCATACGGGTGATGCACCACAAAGTCTTTTTGTCTGATGGCCGCAAAAATATCACCGCCATGATCACGCACGCGTTCAGGGAAACGGGCCACAAAAGGTTTGAATTTCAGATCCGGACGTTCATCCAAGATCAACCGCGACGTGTCGGAAATACCGACGAGACCCTTTACTTCCACCACAATGTCGGGTGAAACATCCAACTCATCAGCAATAAATTCAATCAAGCTCCGCGGACTGGTAGCGTCCACTTCCATGCGGATGACGTCACCGCGGCGACGGCGCTTTAAGGCACTTTCGAACACGCGGACCAAGTCTTCGGCTTCTTCTTCGATTTCAAGGTCACTGTCGCGGATGATCCGGAACAAGCCGTCGCCCAACACTTCATATCCCGGAAACAAGCGCGGCAAGAACAGCGCCAGAATATTTTCCAGCGTCATGAACCGCGTTGCAACTCCGGGCAACCGAACAAATCGTTCCAACTGGTGCGGGATCGGCAGAAGAGCCCGCATGATGTTGCTATCTGTCCGGTTGCGCAATTCCGCAGCAAGCACGAAGCCACGGTTGAGAATAAACGGGAAAGGATGAGCCGGATCGATTGCAATCGGTGTGACGACTGGCAAGATCTGTTCCAGAAACAGTTGATCCAAAAATTTTTGGTCATCGGCTGTGATTTCAAAAGCCTCAATGAGGTCGATACCGTTTTCGCCCAATTCATCGCGCAGTTGTAACCAACGGGCATCCTGTTCCGCCAAGAGACGTCGGGCTTGAGCGTTGATCAAATGCAATTGTTCCGACGGGTTGAGGCCATCCTGGCTGATTTCCTGCACTTGCTCACGCAGTTGAGCAACAAGTCCCGCGACCCGTACCATGAAAAATTCATCCAGGTTGGAACCCGAAATCGATAGAAACCGCAATCGTTCCAACAAGGGATGATGCGGGTTTCGGGCTTCTTCAAGCACCCGCATGTTAAAATCCAACCAACTCAGCTCACGGTTGAAAAACCGGCTGGGAGATTCAAGGGTCACGGGTGTTTCGGACAAATCATTCATGTTCCATGTCAAACTACGCCTTCATGACAGTTTTGTGAATGCCGTGTTGTTGCTGGGGTTAAAGAAATTCCGGGTTCTCGAACTGTGAGAGAATCTTACCTGCAAATGACCGTGTGACGGCAGCCCCCTGCTCCATTGCTTCGGCATCTATGCGGGCCACCAACTGCCGTGCCACGTCAAGCGACCTCGGCATGCGGGTCACCAGATAGCTGATCAGTGCCTCATCCGTTGCAATTTGTCGGTCGTTGAACTGCTTCACCAATACACCCCGCAACAGCGCGTCGTCAGGAGGCAAAATGTGTGCCACAGGCAAAGCGCTGAACCGTGACGTCAAGTCAGGTAAGGCCAAGCCCAGCAGCGGCCATGATGCAGACGTGAACAAAACGGTCGCATTGGTTTGTCTGGCGTAATTCAGCAGGTGAAACATTGCCGCTTCAGGCACAAGCTTTTGGTGCAGGTTTTCGACTATGGCGGCACCTTTCGACAGCAACCCCGGCACATCATCAATACCAAAGCCTTGCGATGGCGCGAAAACAGCGTGACTTCGATTTTGCCACACCATCGCCAGATGGCTTTTGCCACTGCCCGCAGCACCTGCGATTACGGCGGCATGAGTGGGCCATTGGGGCCATTGATCCACAAGACTGACAGCTGTCGCATTTGATGGCGTCACCAGAAAATCATCCCGGCCAAAAGCAGCCCGGTGACCAAGATCCAGCGAAAGTTGTTTGCCCACGGAACTCAGCTCTTGCGGGGTTTTGGCAGTGCAGCGATCAAGGGTGGAGGCTCGCCAGTGTAGAGTTTAGATCCAAGATAGCGTGAAATTCCATAGCGTACCAACACGCCGACAACAGCTGCCAAAGGCACAGCAAGCAGCAAGCCGACGAAGCCGAACAGATAGCTGAAGGCCAACAACGCAAACATCATCCAAACCGGATGCAGCCCAATTGAACCGCCGACCAGCTTCGGTGACAGGAAATTACCCTCGATGAATTGTCCGGCTACAAAAATACCAACGATGAGAATGACGGACGAATAATCTGGCCAGAACTGCACGAGCCCCACACCAATGGCCAATACCCCACCAATGATGGCACCAACATAAGGCACAAAGCTGAGCAACCCCGCCCCCAATCCAATCGCCAAACCAAATTTCAATCCTGCCAAGGACAGCCCGATGGCATAAAACAGGCCCAACAAAAGGCAAACTGTGCCTTGCCCACGAATAAAACCTGCCATGACGCTGTCGATGTTGCGGGAAATCGTGCGTACTTCTTCGACATGATCACGTGGCAGCCAGCTGTCAACCTTGGCGACCAATTTGTCCCAGTCTGCCAAAAGGTAGAACGCAACAATCGGTGTGATGATCAAAAGAGACAACACATTGACCAGCGCCATGCCGCCGGACCATACGGATTGAGCCACCGTTGCGACCCAGCCCGTAGCCTTACCCGCCATATCGCCAAGCGAGCCCGTGGATGTGCCGCCCGCTTTGGCCAACATGTCTTTGACGGCTTGTGGCGTGACTTCATCCAGCCTTGCGACCAAGGCCTGCGCCAGTCCAGGCAGGTCCTGTGCAAGCTTCAAGGCCTGGTCAGCAAGTATGGGAATGACAACCAAAACGCCAATCACAACGCCCGCAATCGCCACACTCAAGATGATCAACGTTGCCAACACCCGCGGTATTCTAAGGCGTTCCAACGCGTCTGCAACGGGATCCAAGAAATACGCGAGCACGAAACCTGCGATGAACGGCAACAAAATATCCTGAAGCAACCAGATCAAACCAATAAAGGCGAGCAGTGCCAAAAGCCAAAAACTTGCCTGTTTCTGCAACGTCATAACTTTTCACCATCTGTTTCTTTAGCCATATGCCTGAACCACAGGGCCATGTAGACCGCTCCGGACGCCACTGTCAAAAATGCAACGGTTAAATTCGCGACCAACAGCAACCCCGCATTGATTTCTCCAAATGCCAGAGACGCCAAGAGGCCAACAGCCAAACTGATTTGGGCCGCAGTGTTGACCTTCGAAATCATGACAGGTTTGATGACAACTGGCTTTTCCAGAACGCGCGCCAGCACAACGGCCCCTACAATCAGCACGTCGCGCGTTACCGCCAAAATCGCAACCCATGGCGGCAACACTTTCATCACGGCAAGTGTTATAAATACGGAAACGAGAAGAAATTTGTCAGCCAGTGGGTCAAGATAAGCTCCAAGTTCAGTTTGCAATTTAAAGCGGCGGGCAATGTAGCCGTCAACACCATCGGTAATGCCCGCCGTGAGAAATGCAAAGAATGCCAACTGATAGTCGCCCTGGGACAAAGTCCAAATTGTCAACGGTACAAGCAATATGCGCAGCACGGTCAACATGTTTGGAATGTGAGACCAGATTGTCATTGTGCGTGTTCGCCTTCAGAATTGCGAAATTAACCAGCCACCGCCAGCCCTCGACATGTTCAAACCGCTCGCTTGCATGGAAGACTGTAAATCATCCGGATTGCCGGCAAAGCTCAAAGAGACCACTGCGCCATCAGCCCCCAGTGACGACACATCAAGCCCCGTTACACCAGGCGTGGACAAAATGCGTGAACGCAACCCATTCCACTCAGAAGGTCCCGCGAACGGCACGCGCACATTGATGGTTTTGCTCGCGTTGACGTCGGTCGGGCGCTTTTGTTCCGCAACATTGCTTTTGCCAGATTTGAATTTTTCCATCATCACGCCATGAAAGCGAGTGGCGGCCAACGCCGCCGACTCTTCTACGCGACCAGACTCTCCGTCGTAAATCTTGTCAAAGCTCAGCTTGCCCAAGGGAGAGTCACCGGACATCCGCGCATGCACCGCTCCATTTTCTGCTGGCTCTGCATAGGCAATGATCACTTTCTGTACATCATAGCGTCGGCGAATGGCTTCCAGTTTGACTTGATCGTCGCTCATCACATCAGTCACCGAAATCATCTCACTGTCGTCAAGGTCACCCAAAGGAACAATAATAGGCACCAGTGATTGTTCCGCACGCAAATCAATCCAGGCTTGCCGCCATGGATTATCCTCCCAGAGCACATCGCCATCTGCCCCTTTCCAGATCGCGAGCACTAAAAACGACGGCCCCTGTTCGCCTCCAACTTTCACGCCAAAATCGGCGTAGAGTGCGCGGATTCGATTGGGCAAAAACCTGACCGTAAGTTTGCCTTTGTACCGACCGGGGCTGATGCTCTCTTCTTCGATTGACAGCGACTTCAAGAAAACAAGGACTTGTTTCTCTTCATATTTTGCCACGGAATCGACAATGGACTGGTTTCCCAAACGCTCGGCCAGCATCCTGAAGGCCTTGATTTGAACCTCGATGAGCGCCTTGTTTTTGGCGGTATCGGCATCGGTGTCAGTCACATCGACTTCAACACCCTGAACGGCAAAAATGCTGGTTTCGACAGGACCAGCAGCGAAAGCCACGCCGCAAAGCATGGTCATCCAGCAATAGATAAAGAAAGACTTCAGCGTTATCCCCATACTGTCCATTCGGGCTTTCAATACCCATGCAATCTGGGCTAACACGCCCCAAATCACTCCACTCCAAGTTTGGGGCAAACTAGCGGCATGACGAGCAGCAAACAAGCACAACAAAACGGTTTAACCTATGCCGACGCCGGAGTGGACATCACGGCGGGTAATGATTTGGTTGATTTGATCAAGCCTTTGGCCAAATCCACAAAACGCAAAGGGTCAACGCCAAATTTGGGTGGCTTTGGCGGGTTATTTGACTTGAAAGCCTGTGGCTACAAAGACCCGGTGTTGGTCGCTGCCAATGATGGCGTTGGTACCAAGTTAAAGCTGGCTATTGATTCTGGCATTCATCGCGGCGTCGGCATTGACCTCGTGGCCATGTCGGTCAACGACTTGGTCGTTCAAGGAGCCGAACCTCTTTTCTTTCTCGACTATTACGCCACAGGCAAACTTGACGTCAAAGACGCCCGTGAAGTGATCGCAGGCATTGCCGACGGTTGTAAACAGGCGGGTTGCGCTTTGATCGGCGGCGAAACAGCTGAAATGCCTGGCATGTATCACGGCGGAGATTATGACCTTGCTGGCTTTGCCGTTGGTGCCGTTGAGCGCAAAAAAATATTGCCCCGCATCGACGTGAAAGCGGGAGACGTGATTTTAGGTCTTGCGTCTTCGGGGCCCCATTCGAATGGTTACTCACTCATCCGCCGTATCCTTGACACGTGGGGCCACAAGCTGAACGACGACGCCCCCTTCACCAAGGACCAAACGCTGGCCCAAGCATTGCTGACGCCAACGCGCATTTATGTGAAGTCACTGCTCAAGGTCATCAAAGCGGGTAACACCATTAAAGCGCTGGCCCACGTCACCGGTGGTGGCTTCACCGAAAACATTCCCCGCGTATTGCCGAAGGCCACAGTCGCCGATATTGACTTGGATGAGGTGCCGTTTTCACCCGTGTTTCAATGGTTGCAGTCTCAAGGTGGCGTGGCCGAAGCTGAAATGTTGCGCACTTTTAATTGTGGTGTTGGCATGATTGTTGTCGTCGCTCCTAAAGACGTGACGGCCGTTTCATCATCACTGAAAAAGTCGGGCGAAAAAGTTGTTGTTCTAGGCAATATCCGCAAGCGCAAAGGCAATGAGGCGCAAGTTGCCTATTCTGGCTCCCTCAGTCGATGATCAAGAAACGCGTAGGCGTTTTGATTTCGGGGCGTGGATCGAATATGCGTGCCCTGTTCGAAGCGTCACGCTTACCCGATTATCCCGCTGATATTGTATTTGTGGCGTCGAACAAGCCTGAAGCCGGTGGGCTGATATTTGCACGCGAAAATAACATTGAAACGGTTGTCGTTGACCACAAAGACTTCGTCACGCGCGAATTATTTGATGCGGCTCTCAACAACGAACTGCAAAAACACGCACTCGATCTGGTGTGCTGCGCGGGCTTCATGCGCATAATGACGCCAACACTCATCAAGCCTTGGACAGGGCGAATGCTCAATATTCATCCCTCTTTGCTTCCGCTCTACAAAGGCTTGCACACCCACAGGCGCGCATTGGCTGACGGTGCAAAAATCCATGGAGCGTCGGTACATTTTGTCAGCGAAGAACTGGATGGCGGCGAGATTGTCCTTCAAGCGCAGGTTCCAGTGCTTGCTGACGACACCGAAGAAACCCTGTCAAACCGTGTGCTAGGTGTCGAACACGCACTTTATGTCAATGCAGTCAGGATGGTGGCGTCAGGCGAGATTCAGGCAAAAGCATCGTAGCTGATGTCGCCGCCATGAAGAGCGCGGTTTTCGCCCCAACGCTTCAACAAGACCTTTCTTCTTTCTTGATATTTCTCCTTGCTCACGGTTGCTTTGATCATGCGGTCAGTCCGAAAACTGCGAAAATCCTGTCGCAGTTCACACCACGCAATCACCAAACGCTGTGCATCAAAATAGGCAATGCCGATGGGCCAAATCACCCTCTCTGAATCTTTGCCGTTCTCATCACGATACACCAGTTCAACTTTTCTCTGTTCGCGCACTGCTTGCCGCAGACCCGAAACGTCGACGTTATCGGCAATCTTTGTGTACATCGGCGGTGCCATGAGCCCGGAATCAAAAAGCAGTGGCTTCAGTGCTTGTGGCAAAACCGCACCAATTTTCGCTGACGTGTCCTGAGCCGCACGAGAGAGATCACTGTCACCGCGCCGGGATACCCAGCGGAGTCCCAGCATGATCGCTTCAAGCTCGTCCGCATTGAACATCAAAGGCGGAACATCATACCCTTCGCCCAAGACATAACCGATTCCCGCCTCTCCGCGGATCGGCACGCCATCAGTTACCAAATCGGCGATGTCGCGATAGAGTGTGCGCAACGACACTTCAACTTCTTCAGCCATGATCTGTCCGCGCACCGGCCTTCGGTGGCGACGGAGAATTTGAATAATGCGAAGCAGTCGGTCAGCGCGTCTCATGATATCAAACTAGCTTATCAGTGCTGACAGGACTTGTCAGCAGCATGGCAGTAGAACAAAATCATACATCAGCAAATCAGCCTGCGAACACCATAATGATCAGCACCACATGACAAAGCCACACCTCGTCTTGAACGCGCATCCAAAGCCAATGAAGGACGCTTTACTTGACTTGCGTGAGCTCGTTCTAGCGACAGCACGTGAAACCGAGGGCGTTGGCCCAATTGAAGAAGCCTTGAAGTGGGGTCAGCTCAGTTTTTTGACACCCAAAACGCGCAGCGGCAGCACCATTCGCATTGATGCTTCGCCTAACGACCCCTCAAAATATGCAATGTTCTTTCACTGCCAATCGGGATTGGTCGTTGATTTCCGCAATCGTTATCCAACACATCTCAGATTTGTTGGTGAAAGAAGCATCGAGTTTTCAATTGGTGAGCCCCTGCCCAGAGCCGAACTCAAGCACTGCATTTCGTTGGCGCTCACACACCACTTGCGCAAAAACATTTCTAAAAAGAGGTAATTCTATCTCTCATTCAAAATCATAGAACTATCTGTTCCAAATCAAAAAATGTGCCGCTATCTTGGTGATGAAATTAGGAGTTCGGCGTGCACCACCCCATTATTATCGACACAGACCCAGGCCAGGACGACGCTGTTGCCATACTCTTGGCTCTTGCCTCACCTGAAATTGAAATTCTTGGCATCACGGCGGTTGCAGGAAATGTTCCACTGGCGTTGACTGAAGTCAACGCCCGCAAGATTTGCGAAATGGCTGGGCGGCCTGATATCAAAGTGTATTCCGGTGCAATTCGACCGATGTTGCGCGCACTGGTCACGGCAGAACACGTGCATGGGCGCACCGGGCTGGATGGCCCGGTTTTGCCTGAACCCAAAATGAAACTTGAACAGCAGCACGCCGTCGATTTCATGGTTGAAACCTTGATGGAGCGCCCGGCGGGAACGATTACCTTATGCGCGCTGGGTCCCATGACCAACATTGGCTTGGCATTGGTTCGCGAACCCCGCATCGCCACGCGCATCAAACGTATTGTGGCCATGGGCGGCGGGTTCTTTGAGGGCGGCAATGTAACCCCCACAGCCGAATTCAATATCTACGTCGACCCGCAGGCGGCCCGCCTGGTGTTTGAAGCAGGTATTCCCATCACTCTCATTCCCTTGGATTGCACACACCAAGCCTTGACCACCAAGGCCCGTGTCGAAAAATTCCGTGTGATGCCCAACAAAACCGGCCCGGCCGTTGCACAGCTGTTGGATTTCTTCGAACGCTTCGATGAACAGAAATACGGAACTGACGGCGGCCCGCTACATGACCCATGTGTCATCGCCTGGTTGCTTCACCCCGAACTCTTCACCTCGCGCGATGTGAATGTTTCCATCGAATGCGAGTCGGAACTCACCATGGGTATGACCGTCATCGACTGGTGGCGCGTGACCGAACGCAAAGCCAATGCCACGGTGTGCCGCAGCGTCAACGCAGATGGGTTGTTTGATCTGCTCACACAACGATTGGCAACACTGGCTTAGTTGCCGGAAGCAACCTTTGGCGTTGGCTGCTGTACGTCCGTCAACGCTACCCAAGCGCGTGGATCTTTTTGTGATTGGCGTTTGAGGAACGTATAACCCGTATCAGCCCACAACAGAATGTCGTTGCGGCGGTTGTCCAATACATAGTCGCCCTGCTCAGTCGCAACGGTCAACACGGCGTGGCCTTCATTCTTTTCATCAAGAACAACCGTGATCAACAGCGCACCTGAATCAAAACCCAACTTTTCGAGTTGGCGCTTTTTCAGCAGCAGATAATCTTCACAATCTCCGGCATCGACGGGATAGGTCCAGAATTCCGCTTCGCCATAAAGTTCAGCGTCACTCACAGGAGCAATTGAACCATTGATGGACGCATTCACCGACTGCAACTTCGCCCACATGTTCTGCGTGACAGCGACACGTTGCACGCGGCGTCCGACGTTTTTGCATTCACCGGGGTTGGCGGCGCAAAACTTCACAAAGCCGATGGGCGGCAAAGACTTGCCGAATTCTTTCTGAAACGAAGCACCGGCAGCAAATGCCGATGAAGCGGTGACCAGTCCCAACACGGCTGCAACAATCAAACGCTTCATCAACAAACTCCAACTTACCCAACTCACACCACTTGTGGAGGCCAGCTTTCCGCCGTGTCCTCGCCGCAAGTGTTAATGAAAGGTAAACGATGAAGTTCAGTCCGTAAAGAGTCCCCCTGTGCCAGAATGAGTCAAATTAAGTAAAACTTTACCAATAAGGTTAACCGTCACGTCAATTCGCTACCACCACTGGGGGGCCACATATTTGCCCGCCGCCTGCTCAATCGCAAAGGCCGTTTGGAACAGTGTTTCCTCATCGAACGGCTTGCCAATCAATTGCAATCCGAGTGGCAAACCATCGCTCGAAAGCCCCGCTGGCACGGCAATGCCTGGCAAACCTGCCATGTTCACGGTGACGGTAAACACGTCGTTCAAATACATCTGCAAGGGGTCGGTAATTTCCCCGGGCGCAAAGGCGGCTGACGGTGTTGCAGGTGTTAACACCACGTCGCATTTGGCCCAAGCCTCGTCAAAATCCCGCTTGATCAGTGTGCGGACTTTTTGTGCGCGGACGTAATAGGCATCATAATAACCAGCCGACAGCACATAGGTGCCAATCAAAATGCGGCGCTGCACTTCGCGACCAAAGCCGGCGGCGCGGGTGTTTTCGTAAGTCTCCGTCAAATCGCCGCCGGGCACACGAAGCCCATAGCGCACGCCATCATAGCGCGCCAAATTCGACGACGCTTCCGCTGGGGCCACAATGTAGTAAGCGGGCAACGCATATTTGGTGTGGGGCAGCGAAATCTCAACGATCTCAGCGCCCTGCTCTTTCAGCCATTGGGCACCCTTGTCCCACAGCGCATTGATTTCTGACGACAAGCCATCAGGCCGATATTCTTTCGGAATACCAACGCGCAGTCCCTTGATCGACTTGCCCAACACCTTCTCATAATCCGGCACGGGACGATCAACCGAGGTCGTGTCCTTCTCATCCACCGACGCCATCACCTTCAGCATGATCGCAGCATCACGCACGTCCCGCGCGATGGGGCCTGCCTGGTCGAGTGACGACGCGAAGGCTACGATACCCCAGCGCGAACAGCGGCCATAAGTGGGCTTGATACCAACGGTACCGGTAAACGCCGCAGGTTGGCGGATGGAGCCACCGGTATCTGTGGCCGTCGCCGCCGCACAGATGTGTGCCGCCACAGCCGAGGCCGAGCCACCCGATGAACCGCCGGGCACCAGGGCTTGATTAGATCCGTTCCGCCGCCAAGGATTGGTTACAGGGCCGTAGTAACTGGTTTCATTCGACGAGCCCATGGCGAATTCATCCATGTTGAGCTTGCCCAACATGACAGCACCTTCGCGGAACAAATTGCCCGACACGGTCGATTCATAAACCGGCTTGAAGCCATCGAGAATATGGCTGGCAGCTTGCGTGTGCACGCCCTTGGTGGCGAACAAATCCTTGATGCCCAGCGGAATGCCCTCAAGTACGCCAGCCTCACCCTTGGCGATGCGCGCGTCAGATGCCTTGGCCATGGCGCGGGCCTGATCGGGCGTTTCCACAATGTAGGCTTTGAGGGTCCGGGCTTTTTCGACAGCGGCGATATAGGCGTCGGTCAATTCGACGGCTGACATGTCTTTGGCGCGCAGCTTGGCCGAGGCTTCAGCTATGGTGAGGGCGGTGAGGTTTGTCATGCGGGTTACTCCACCACCTTCGGCACCATGAAGAAATCATCTTCCGATGCAGGCGCATTTTTGGTCACGTCGGCGGCATAACCACCGTCGGTCACCACATCACCACGCATCCGCATGTCGAATGCGACCACACTGGTCATCGGCTCCACGCCATCAACATTCACTTCGTTCAATTGCTCGACGAAATCGAGAATAGCATTCAGTTCACCCGCCAGACGCGGCACGTCATCTTCAGAAACTTTAAGGCGCGCAAGCCGCGCCACGCGGCGCACAGTGGCAGAATCGACAGACATAGGGTGTTCCCGTTTTGAATTTGGAGCGCTGTTAGCACTGGGGTGAGGGAAGATCAAATTGCAGGATGCGAGTTCGGCTTTGTGGGGCCGGATCTTTCGGCCCTGATCCCGAGAACCCCGGGATGAGGGTAGCGTGAGCGTTGCTCAACGCGAATGCGACTGGCTTAAAGTCGCGAAAATTTGCGCACTCACCTGTCCTCCGGACATGTGCGATTTAAAAGTGGCGCGAATGGCCCAAGGGCCAAGCGCGCAAGCGCTCACACAAGGCAGGATTTATGATGTCTTGTGGTTTCACGTTTGGCGTCCCCCTTGGGCTCTGCACCCGCGTTGTCCGCCGCCCTGCCGCTGATCACGGTTTCCTCCTGTTCGCTCAAGCCATCAGGCCCAAACGGAGCAAAACCGTGGAGCATCCTTCCCGTAGTGAAAGGAGGGTACCCACATGACCCACCCGGAAGCAGAGGCAACGTCATCCCCCACCCGCAGGCCTGCCACACCCCCATCCAGGCTCACCGTCATGAGCAGGACCCCAAGTGGGGAATGCGGGGAGAGGTAGAACATAATAGGAACGAATTGTCAAGGATTACTTTCGGGTGTTTCGTTGATCAGGGAATACTTGACATTACGTGTCATTTTTGACACATTTCAATGCAATGGTATCACACAAGAAAATTCAGGCGCGGTTCTATGAATTGTCCTCTGGCAAAAAGCCTGTTCGGGAATGGTTGCTAGGATTGACGAGGGATGATTGTCGCGCTGTGGGCTTTGACATTCAAACCGTGGAATTTGGTTGGCCCATTGGCATGCCGGTCTGCCGCCCACTGGGACACGGACTCTATGAAGTGCGGAGCAATCTGGCCGATGGAAAAATTGGCCGCATCCTGTTCTGCATCATTGCAAACGAAATGGTACTGCTGCACGGTTTCGTCAAGAAAACACAAAAAACACCGCCAGCGGATTTGGCGCTTGCGGTGAAGAGAATGAGGGAGATTTCATAATGGCAAAAGCTGCAAAAGGCCGCATCAGCAAAGAAAGCTTTGACGAATTTATGGAAAACGAAGGCCTGCTGGCCGAAGCCGAAGACGTTGCCATCAAGCGCGTTCTCGCATGGCAAATTGCAGAGGGCATGAAAGCCGAAGGCATCACCAAAACCGTCATGGCCCTACGCATGAAAACTGACCGTCGGCAATTGGACCGCTTGCTTGATCCGGAGAATAAGTCGGTGACGTTGAGTACACTGAGACGTGCCGCAACGGCGCTGGGGCGGAAGCTGTATGTGGAGATTGGGTGAGGGGTATTAGAGGTACTTAAACGATACTACTAGTCACGCTAGTCTTGCTACTTTTAGTCTTTGAGAAACGGTAGCTTGCCTTGGGCGTCTCCGGCCATCGTTGCTTGATCTTTTTTTGTGCGATCTGCTGCTTTTTGAACTGGCTTTTTTCTTATCGATTTTCTTGAAATCTGTTTTTCGATTTTTAGTCTCTTCTTGTCTTGGTTTGTTAAACGCCTAAGTGTTCCATCTTCTGCCCAATTATTCGGTATGCACCAGAATGAACCTTTCTTTGCACGCTTGGCTTTCTCGGCAATATGTGGCCACCAGTTAAGTAGCAATGAACACTTTCTATAGAACTGCCAATCAGACCACTTTCTTTCGAAGAAAAATACAATCATTCCACTTTCAACAAGCGCCAGCCTTTCATGTGCGACGTTTTGCATTTCAACATTTCCAGAAATAATGACTCGACCACCAGCGGCTGCGAACCGTTTGATCCATGGCACGTCGTTGTTGCCGTCAAAGTCACTATCACTAGGTTTCGGAGTGTAGTCTTTGGCGCTCTCAATGGTTAACCCAGGTGACAACTTTTTGAGTTGCTTTTCATTTGCGAAGGTCTGAAAAACCCGCACAAGAGCAATCGGAACATTTTCGTCAAATGCTACTTTCAAGCTGCCTGCTTCAAGTTATTTTCGAACGTAACTGCTTCTTTCACACGGCGTTCTGATATATCAAAAATATCAGCAACAAACTTCACACTACCCTCAGCTGCGACAGCATTTGCCAAAGTCTTCGTGGGTATATGACTATCCTTCAAGATAGGTCTGCCAAAGGAAAATCGTGGGTGAACGATGACATTTGGAGCGAGCGATGGCCTAGGACGCCAAGATACGGCACCACCAAAGGGGTCGTAGACAACGTCATCTTTTAGTGACTCTAGAACAACGTTTTGCATTTCATAATTGCGGCTCCGAAGATCATATATATCTTCTATTCCGTTGTCGCGACCTATCTGTTCGACGATTTTTCTTCCATCAGTCTTGAATACAGTTTTTGTTGCAAACGGATGCGGGTGGGAAAGCGACTTTCGCACTTCACCCATTATCAATCTGATTTCGCGAAGCGGCACACCTTGTCGCGCGAAAAAAGCAACAAACCGAAGTTCCAAAAGATTGTTGAAACTAACTGCTGTTTTTCCGTTTATTTTACCAAGTTCATTTTCAATTACGGCGGTTTGTTTACCCGTATGACCATCAATCCAGACGCGCACTGTCGATTGATCGGCACCTACTAAACGAGCGACATCGGGCACAGTAAAGATACCTGTTTCTAACAGATTTAATTTTTCTCGCTTCGCCATTGAATTCGTTCTTTCGTCTGTAACGGAATCAGATAGTCATAATCTGCACGCCAGACGTTCTTAGTAAGTTAACTACTATGCATTGCGGTAGCAAGCTGCAAAGATACGGTGTCGCGACGACATCTGATTGTTGCACGTCTGTGTTTTCTCTAAATTTGCCATTGCCGGACTCATAGCGGCATTCCACGGCGGCTGGTAGTCTTGTTATAAAACAGTGCGCGATGCGCACGATTT
>JANOPL010000062.1:0-6457 GCA_031421835.1 Hyphomicrobiales bacterium
TGGCGTGGCGAATGAGTTTTGCCTGGCTTCCCACCTGTTTTTGATGATCGCAGCTATTGCAGCTCCCACAATAGGTGTTTAATCGCATTCTAAGCTTCACTGGCGGGATTTCGGGGTCGGGGCGCTACCCTACCTGCGCACAGGATTAAAATCGTAACATGGATCAAACCAGAGGCTCTGACGCCCGTTTCGCTTTTTGGTTGTGTCCATTTGAGAAGTGCGCGCTTTAGGTGAGTTGCTGGAAGAGCAGGGCTTTCAAACCGATCATGAACGCCAAAAAGGCCAATATCACCAAAACGGCTTTGCGAAATGTTTCAGGGTCTGCGGTTTTGAAGCTGCGGGCACCCAGCCAAATGCCTGCAAGGAGTGGTGGCAAAAACATCGCCGCACGCCACAAGCTGTCCCATGTTACCAATCCGTGTACGGATTGATTGGCGATGCCAATGACGTCTGTTATCAAGAAGAACGCAATCAATGAAGCACGCCCCACAATGTTGCCAGCGGGTGATGAGAAATAAAACAGCACCACAGGTGGCCCACCGATGCCAAACGCACCGTTGGCAAGACCTGAGGCTGCTCCAGCTGCTGTTGTGGCCACGGTGCCTGGCATCGTTTTCAATGCATAGCCTCTCCATAGCAAAGCTGTGGCAATCAGCACGAATGTTGAAAGTGCAATTTGCATGGGGCGGGCAGGGACGTTGGCCAACAGGTAGACACCAACAGGTGTCGCCAACAAGCATCCCAGAGTTAAAGGCAACAAAGACCGCCAGTGCACCTGTTTCCAGATGGATGGCAGCAGATGAATGCTTGCAGCGATTTCGAGCAGGAAAATTGACGGTATAATTTCAGCAGGCTTGTACACCAACGACAATGCGCTGATGGCCAGCAGCGAAAAGCCAAAGCCCGAAAAACCGCGCACAACAGCAGCGCCGAAAATACAAAAACACGCAAAGGCGAGGGGAAGCCAGTCCATGCACCGACGTTAACGGGGATTCGCCACAATAAAAAGGGAGCTTTCCCTGATACGCTAGGAAAGCTCCCGGTGCTGCGGCCTCGATACTCTAAAACTCTACAAACCTACCAACTCACTTACTGGGGCAAACTCAATGAACGGCAGCCAAGGCATGGGCGCCATCTGGCTCAATCAGCCCGATCATGGCACCTGTAGCATCTGACACGACGGCCAGTTTGCCAACGCCCGGCACACGCACGGGTGCACGCATGATTTCACCGCCAGACTTTGAGGTTTCTGTTTCGGCTTTCGCAATATCGGCAACTGACAGATATGTCATCCAATGGGATGGGATGCCGTCATAGTCAGGGGCCGTCAGTTCAAAAACACCGCCCACGGGTTTTCCGTCTTTACGGGCGATCCAATAGCCTCCACCATCGGGCAGGGTCGTGGGTTCAAAAACCCAACCGAGGGTACGGCCATAGAAAGCCAAGGCGGCCTCCGGCTCCCACGTGTTGAGTTCGTGCCACCACTGTCTTTGCGGCATGGTCATCGTTGGTTACTCCTTTTAAGGGGGTGAGCCCGATTTCACATGTCGCCGTCGACTCTGAGATTCGACGGGCAATCGGGCAGGGGTGGGGCAGGAATGAGACGAATTGTGGCGAAGCTCGTGCTTCGCCTTGCTGTTGCGGTTGGAAATTGACTTTAAACTTCTTGCAGTTTTGCTGTATCGTTGCGGAAACGGGGGCTCGCGGAGAGCCAACATGAAATTCATTGGTCTGCTGTTTTCTTGCCTATTGTTTTTTTCACTGCCGTCATGTGCAGACGATGCGGTAACATTCGACCGCATGCTGGTCTTGGCCAGCACAGGAGATGCCGAGGCGCAATACCACGTTGGCATGATGTACAACAATGGCATCGGCACCTCACAAGACCCCCGGCAGGCATTTGCGTGGTTTCAAAAATCAGCAGCTTCCGACGACCCTTTGGGAGCCTACAAGCTAGGCTGCTATTATGCGGGTCAATTTGCGGGTGTCGTCAATCCTGATCCCGAACAAGCATTGAAATACAAACTTGTGGCAGCCACAGCGGGCTATTCGCTGGCCCAGCACGATGTTGCTGCAATTTATTCGCGGCGGGGAAATTTTGAAGAAGCAGTGAAATGGTTGAAATTGGCAGCCGAGCAAGGGCTCGATATGTCGTTCTATGGGCTTTATAGTTCCTACAACGAAGGCAAAGGCGTGCCCAAAGATTTACCTCTCGCCTATACCAATCTCAAACTTGCTTTGCGGACGACTGAATTGAACGTGACCGACAGCACCAAAACTCTGGTGGATGAGATGGCAGCAAAAATGTCGGAAGCAGAACTTGTGGAAACGCAAAAGAATATTGATGCATGGAAGCCGCGGCCAACGGCTCTGACAATCAAGGCGAAGGGCGGGATAGATGAGGCGGAGGAATACTTACGGACGTCAACTGTGGAGTAAACGCGTTGATTACGCGTCAACAGTTCTTTGCGATATGATGATGACTCATAGAATGCGCTGTCACTTGAATAAGGAGAACCCATTTTTCCGCAAGAATGCGGGGTTCGGGGTTACTTCTCGAAATTCATGACAAAGTCGCCGCGTCGCAGGCGCCAAGTCTTGCCGCGTTTTTCGAGTGTTGCCTTTGAGGTTCTGGTCTTTCTGTCTTCGCTGGTGTTGCAGATGGTTGAGATTTGCCAGAGGTTTGGCTTTAAGCGTCTGGGTGAAACGAAGGTGCATACTTCATCGGGAAATCCCAGCTCACGCTTGGCAAAATCCAGCTCGCTTTCGCTGAATTGCTCTCTTTCAATGAACAGACCTGATTTTGGGAGCCTATCATCAGCTTGTGCAGGACGGGCGACTTGGGTAATTGCGAGTGCCGCTAATACCGGTATGGCAAACTTCAAAGTGATAGCGGAATCTCCCCGTTGGCTGCCTGAACGATATGCTTCGGGTTCGTAATCATCAATAATCTTTTATGCGAGTTAATCGATGTGAGGAAGATGCTAAGGAAGACTCTCACTGATTCCGCAGTGCAGCATAAAGCTTTGTACATCAAAGCGGTTTTATGCGATGAAACTCCAATGAATCGGGCTTTTAAGACACGCTCATTTAAGTGTTGACGACTGTCGACTCCTTGAGTAGAAGCCCGACAACTTCCGGCACTGCAGGCCGTCGGGGCTTCGCGCCCACGAAACGCTGTCACGGAAGGAAAGAAAAAGACATTCGAGGTCACGCACGCTGAACCGGGCCGGTTCTTTGTGCCTCTGGTTTTGAGCGCTGGAAGGGTCCGGACTGGACTTTCCAAACGCTATTTGTCGTTGTTGAAACCAAGTCCACGAAATTTCGAGGAAGATCAGTCGGATGCCGACAATCAACCAACTGCTGCGGACAGCCCGCACGAAACCAACTTACCGGAACAAGGTTCCGGCCATGCAATCATGCCCGCAGAAGCGTGGTGTTTGCACGCGTGTTTACACAACCACACCGAAGAAGCCGAACTCGGCGCTTCGTAAAGTGGCCAAGGTCCGTCTGACCAATGGCTTCGAAGTGGTGAGCTACATTCCGGGTGAAGGTCATAACCTTCAGGAACATT
Organism: Hyphomicrobiales bacterium; assembly: GCA_031421835.1. Classification (GTDB taxonomy): domain Bacteria; phylum Pseudomonadota; class Alphaproteobacteria; order Rhizobiales; family Aestuariivirgaceae; genus Aestuariivirga. The sequence continues at coordinate 3,575 of JANOPL010000062.1, forward strand.
CTGTTGTCATGATCCGTGGCGGCCGTGTGAAGGATTTGCCCGGCGTTCGTTATCACATCATCCGCGGTGTTCTCGACACGCAGGGGCTTCCAAAGCGCCGCCAGCGTCGTTCGAAATACGGCGCGAAGCGTCCGAAGTAAGGCGAGGAGAAATTTAAATGTCACGTCGCCATAAAGCAGAAAAGCGCGTTATCAATCCGGACCCAAAGTTTGGAGATTTGATCGTGTCGAAGTTCATGAACAACTTGATGGTTCAAGGCAAAAAGTCGGTTGCCGAAGGTATTGTTTACGGTGCCCTCGAAACAGTCCAGGCCAAAGCCAAGTCTGATCCAGTCCAAACATTCCATCAGGCTTTGGACAATGTTGCTCCCGCAATCGAAGTGCGTTCGCGCCGCGTTGGTGGTGCAACTTATCAAGTGCCAGTTGAAGTGCGCATGGAGCGCCGCCAAGCTTTGGCAATCCGTTGGATCATCACTGCTGCGCGTAACCGCAACGAAAAAACAATGGTGGAACGTCTCTCCGGCGAGCTCCTCGATGCTGCAAATAATCGTGGCACCGCAGTGAAGAAGCGCGAAGACACCCACAAAATGGCCGAAGCGAACCGCGCATTCAGCCACTACCGCTGGTAAGAGAGATAGATCGTTATGGCCCGCACTCATGAACTTGCAGACTATCGTAACTTCGGCATCATGGCTCACATTGATGCTGGCAAAACGACGGTGACAGAACGTATTTTGTTCTACTCAGGCAAGAGCCACAAAATTGGCGAAGTTCATGACGGCGCTGCCACCATGGACTTCATGGAGCAGGAACAAGAGCGCGGCATCACGATCACATCAGCTGCCACGACAACTGTCTGGAACGGCAAGCGCTGCAACATCATCGACACCCCTGGCCACGTCGACTTCACGATCGAAGTTGAACGTTCGCTTCGTGTTCTTGACGGCGCTGTTTGCGTTCTCGATTCCAACCAAGGCGTGGAACCGCAAACAGAAACAGTCTGGCGTCAAGGCGACAAGTACGCTGTTCCGCGCATTGTGTTCTGCAACAAGATGGACAAGACGGGTGCATCGTTTGAGCAGTGCATCAAGGACATCAAGGAGCGTCTGGGCGCACGCCCGGTGCCAATTCAGTTACCTATTGGCTCCGAGGCCACCTTTAAAGGCATCGTCGACCTCGTTCGCATGAAAGCTGTTGTCTGGGACAACGAAGAGCTGGGTGCAAACTTCCACGATGAAGAAATCCCGGCGGACATGTTGGATGCTGCAAAGCAAGCGCGCGCCGATATGATTGAAGCTTGCGCTGAACTCGATGACGCAGCCATGGATGATTATCTCAATGGGATCGAGATGCCGAACGACACCATCAAGAAGCTGTTGCGCAAAGCCGTGTTGAACGCGTCGTTCTTCCCCGTGCTGTGCGGCTCTGCCTTCAAGAACAAGGGTGTTCAGACGCTGTTGGACGCCGTTGTTGACTATCTGCCTTCACCCCTGGATCGTCCAGCGATCAAGGGCATTGATGTGAAGACGGGTAACGAAACCACACGTCCATCGTCGGATACTGAGCCACTTGCCTTGTTGGCGTTCAAGTTGATGGATGACCAATATGGCGTTCTGACATTCTGCCGAATTTATTCGGGCACCTTGTCGAAGGGCACGTCGCTTCTGAACTCGACGCGCGACAAGACAGAGCGCGTTGGCCGCATGGTTCTGATGCATGCCAACAACCGCGAAGAAATTGCTGAGGCGCACGCCGGCGACATCGTCGCTCTTGTGGGTCTCAAGGAAACACGCACAGGCGACACGCTTTGCGATCCGGCCAAGGCCGTGATCCTGGAAAAGATGGAATTCCCTGAGCCTGTCATCGAAATGAAGGTCGAGCCAAAGACAAAGGCCGACCAGGAAAAGATGGCCGTTGCTTTGTACAAGTTGGCTTCGGAAGATCCGTCGTTCCGCGTGTCGACTGACTCTGAGTCCGGCGAAACGATCATCAAGGGCATGGGCGAACTTCACCTCGACATCAAGGTCGACATTTTGAAGCGCACTCACAAGGTCGAAGTTCAGGTTGGAGCACCTCAGGTTGCTTACCGTGAAGCCATCACCCGCAAGGTGACGAAGGACTACACACACAAAAAGCAAACCGGTGGTACGGGTCAATTCGCCCGCGTGATTTTGGAAATCGAACCGGCTGAAGCTGGTGCCGGCAACTCATTTGAATCGCGTGTCGTCGGTGGATCGGTTCCGAAGGAATATATCCCGGGTGTTGAAAAGGGTCTGAATTCGGTGCTGTCAAATGGCCCGTTGATCGGCTTTCCTGTGGTTGACTTGAAAGTCGCTTTGGTTGACGGCGCTTATCACGACGTTGACTCCTCGGCGATTGCGTTTGAAATCGCAACACGTGCTGCCATGAGGGAAGCTTTCGAGCAAGCAGGGGCCGTGTTGCTTGAGCCAATGATGAAGGTTGAATGTACTTCACCTGAAGATTTCGTTGGTTCGGTGATCGGTGACTTGAACTCACGTCGTGGCCAGATTTTGGGAACCTCGATGCGTGGTAACGCCAACATCATCACGGCACTTGTGCCACTGGCCAACATGTTTGGCTACATCAACACCTTGCGCTCGATGAGCCAGGGACGCGCATCCTACACGATGCAGTTCGATCACTACAGCCAGGTTCCTGGTGCAGTGGCCGAAGAAGTCAAAAAGAAATACGCTTAATTCGTTTATTGAGATCGGAGAACCGTCATGGCCAAAGAGAAATTCAACCGCGACAAGCCCCATTGCAACATTGGCACGATTGGCCACGTTGACCATGGCAAGACCTCGCTGACCGCAGCGATCACCAAGATCTTGGCTGAGAGCGGTGGTGCGACGTATACCGCCTA
>JANOPL010000063.1:0-14970 GCA_031421835.1 Hyphomicrobiales bacterium
GAAGGTTTCATTCCCCCCATAAATCGTCTAAAGCGCAGCGCCATGACCGTACATGTACCCAAAGTAGGCCTCGTTCAACTGGGCTGCCCCAAGAACCTTGTCGATAGCGAACGCATTCTCTCGCAGCTTCGTGCGTCGGGCTATGTGGTGGCGCCCGGCTATGAAGACGCTGACGTTGTCATTGTAAACACCTGTGGCTTCTTGGATTCTGCCAAGGCCGAAAGCCTGTCAGCGATTGGTGAGGCGTTGCAGGAAAACGGTCGCGTCATTGTGACGGGCTGTTACGGCATCGAAGATGAAGCCATCCGCAAGGCTCATCCGTCTGTTCTGGCGATCACTGGTCCCCACCAATACGAGCAGGTTGTGAAAGCCGTGCACGACGCACTTCCACCTTTGCATGATCCCAAAATGGATTTGGTTCCGCCGCAGGGACTGCACCTGACGCCAAAGCATTATGCTTATCTGAAGATCTCTGAGGGCTGCAACAACCGGTGTTCGTTCTGCATCATCCCGTCAATCCGTGGTGATCTCGTCTCGCGCCCAGCGGCTGCGGTTTTATACGAAGCGGAACGCTTGGTGAAAGCTGGCGTGAAAGAGCTGTTGGTGATTTCTCAAGATACTTCCGCTTACGGCGTTGACATCAAATACGCAGAGTCGAAATATCGCGGGCGTGACATCAAGGCCAAGTTCTATGACATGGCCAAAGAGTTGGGTGACCTTGGGGCGTGGGTGCGCATGCACTACGTCTACCCCTACCCCCATGTGGATGATGTGATTGAGTTGATGGCGGAAGGCAAAATATTGCCCTACCTCGACATTCCGTTTCAACACGCCTCACCATCTGTCTTGAAGTCGATGCGCCGCCCGGCCAACCAGGAAAAAGTATTGGAGCGTTTGGCGAAGTGGCGGAACATTTGCCCCGACATTGCCATCCGCTCGACCTTCATTGTGGGTTTCCCCGGTGAGACGGATGAGGACTTTGAGTATCTGCTGCAGTGGATGAAAGAAGCGCGGATTGAACGGGCGGGTTGTTTTAAATACGAGCCCGTGACAGGAGCCAAAGCCAATGACTTGGGATTGCCGCAAGTTCCTGATGCAGTGAAAACTGATCGTTACGAGCGATTCATGGAAGTTCAGCAACACATTTCCGCTGAGGTGTTGCAAGATAAAATTGGTCGTGAAATCAATGTTTTGGTTGATGAAATTGACTTGGAAAATGAGGAAGCAATCGCCCGCTCACCTTGGGATGCGCCCGAAATTGACGGCAATGTGTTTCTTCCTGGTGCCACCGACTTGAAGGTCGGCGACATGGTGAAGGTGAAGATTGTCGATGCGGAAGAATATGACCTCGTTGGCGAGGTCGTTTAAATCATTCAACCGTCACTGATTTTGCCAAGTTGCGCGGCTGGTCTACGTCTGTGCCAATGAAGCAGGCAGCGTGATAGGCCAACAGCTGCACGGGGATTGCATAGATCAGTGGACTGATGAATGCATGAGCGTGTGGCACCCTGATGTGCCGAAACGTTTTGTGGGCGTTGTCCTGGTGTGAATGATCATCGGTAATCAAAACAATCTTGCCGCCGCGTGCTGCCACTTCTTCCATGTTTGAGATGGTTTTTTCGTAAAGCTCATCGCGCGGAGCAATAACGATGACAGGCACATGTTCGTCAACCAGCGCAATGGGGCCATGTTTCAATTCGCCCGCAGCATAACCTTCTGCATGAATGTAAGAAATTTCTTTGAGCTTCAACGCACCCTCAAGTGCCAGCGGATAATTGATGCCACGACCCAAGAATAAGACATCGCGGGCCTTGGAAATCTCCTGGGCCACAGCCGCAATGTTTTTTTCCTCTTTCAGAATCTCGGTCATGTGGCGCGGCGCTTCGATGAGTGCTGTTACGTATTCGCGTTCTTGCTCAGGCGACAGGGTGCCACGAATTTTTCCGGCCAGAAGTGCAAGGCATGCCAAAGCAGCCAACTGGCATGTAAAGGCCTTTGTAGAGGCTACGCCAATTTCAGGCCCGGCGTAGGTGCGGATAACCCATTCGGATTCGCGCGAGATGGTGGATTCCGGAACGTTGATGATTGCGATCGTATGCTGGCCTTGTGATTTGCAGTAACGTAGAGCCGCCAACGTATCAGCGGTTTCGCCGGATTGTGAAATGACGATGGCAACGCCGTTCGGGCTCATTGGGGCTTCGCGATAGCGGAACTCCGAAGCGATATCGACTTCGGTGGGCAGGCGCGCCACTTTTTCAAACCAGTACTTGGCCGCATGACCTGCATAAGAGGCAGTGCCGCAGGCTGTGATCGTAAGGCGGTCAAGTTTTGCAAAATCGAACGGTATGTTGGCTGGCACTTTTATGGTGCGCGTACCAAAATCGATGTATTCGGCGAGTGTATGCCCCACCACTTCCGGCTGCTCTTCAATTTCTTTGGCCATGAAGTGACGATGATTTCCCTTGTCCACCATCATCGAAGACGCTTGGCTGAAGTTCATCGGGCGGTTGACCGGATGGTTGTCGGCGTCGAAAATCTGGAAGGATGTGCGGGTGAGTGTAACCCAATCGCCATCTTCCAGGTAAGTCACTTTGTTGGTGAAGGGTGAGAGTGCAATTGCATCGGATCCAAGGAACATTTGTCCGTCGCCATGGCCAATCGCAAGTGGGGGGCCGTTGCGCGCGCCCACCATCAGGTCATTTTCTGATTTAAACATGATGGCAAGGGCGAAAGCCCCGCGTAATCGGCCAAGCACATTTTTCACGGCGTCGACGTGCGAAACTCCTGTGCTGCGTTCTAGCGCAAGCAAATGGGCAACAACTTCAGTGTCTGTCTGGGTTGCGAATTTCACACCTTTGGCTTCGAGTTCGATTTTGAGTTCATAGAAATTTTCAATGATGCCATTATGGACAATGACAACATCGCCTGAAATATGGGGATGGGCGTTGGTTTCGTTTGGCACACCATGAGTGGCCCAGCGGGTGTGCCCGATGCCCGAATGTCCGTGCAGCGGCGACGTGTGAAGCAGTGCTTCGAGATTCCGGAGCTTGCCGGGCGCGCGGCGGCGTTCAATTTTGCCGCCTTCCAAAGTTGCCACACCTGCTGAATCATATCCGCGATATTCAAGCCGCCGCAGAGCTTCAACGATGCTCAACGCAACAGGTTCTTTTCCGAGAATTCCAACGATACCACACATTTGATCTTGTTCCTGAAAACCTTAGTTTAAACTTATGAATTCTTTGCTTTTTTTGCGGCCTTCATGGCGCGATATCTTTTGGCCCAACCGTCTTTCACTGTGGCTGGTGCCCTTGTCATTGCCAAAGCGTCTTCTGGCACATCGGCCGTTATAACGCTGCCCGCTGCAATATTTGCGCCAGATCCGATTTTTACCGGGGCAACAAGGGCTGTGTTGGAGCCTACAAACACGTTCTCTCCGATGGTGGTTAAATGCTTTTCGTAGCCATCATAGTTACAGGTAATGGTGCCTGCGCCAATGTTTGAGCCCGCACCAATGACGGCGTCACCAATATAGCTGAGGTGATTGGCCTTCGCACCTTTGCCCAACACGGCCTTTTTAATTTCAACGTAATTGCCAACGTGGGCGTTCTCACCAATTTCGGCACCGGGGCGCAACCTGGCAAACGGACCGATGCGGGCACCCCTGGCGATGGTTGCACCCTCGATGTGGGAAGATGCCAGAATTTCCACGTTGTCGCCAATGGTCACGCCTGGTCCAAAGAAAACGTTTGGCTCTATGATCACGTCTCTTCCAACCTTGGTGTCGGCAGAAAAATAAACGCTGTCAGGCTGCAACAGTGTTGCACCCTCCAGCATTGCCTTATGTCTCAAGCGTCCTTGAAATTCCGTTTCAATCGCTGCGAGTTGAACGCGGTCATTGACGCCAGCCACGTCTGATTCATCGCATACTGCCAACGCGCAGGGTTTGCCTGCCTCGGCCATCAGTTCAACAACGTCAGTCAGGTAAAGTTCGCCTTGTGCATTGGCGGGTTTGAGATGTTTCAGGGTTGGCCACAATTCTTCTGAAGAAATCGCAATGATACCGGAATTGCAGAGTGTAATCGCACGTTCAGTTTCCGATGCGTCTTTGTGCTCGCGAATTGCGGTGACAACGCTGTCTTGCAACAACAGACGGCCATATCCAAACGGATTAACTGCATGGAAGCCCAAGACGGCCATCGGATGCTTGGCGTTAAGTTTCGAGATCAAGTCGCGAAGTGCTGCTGGCTGCACAAGCGGTACATCGCCGTATAGTACCAATACTGTTCCTGAGAAGCTGGTGAGAGCCGCCTCAGCCATCATCACAGCATGACCCGTCCCTTTGCGTTCAGCTTGCTCAGCGAACAGACAATCCGGAACGATTTTCGCCGACGCTTTCTTGACGGCGTCATGGCCTGGGCCGTGCACAACAACAATTTCAGCAGCTTGCAGCTCTTTGGCGGCATGCAATACATGCCCCAACAGCGAACGTCCGGCAGCTTTATGCAACACCTTCGGCAGGTCAGATTTCATGCGCGTGCCCATGCCCGCCGCCAACATAACAACAGCCAATTCCGTCATAATACCTTGTCAAACCCCGATTTAATCTGGCATCCGTCGATTCTCTTAGCTGAGAAGCTGTGTTTAGTCTGTTAATTGCGGCGATTTTGCCGCGCAACAAAGCCTTGACCGCCAAGAACCTCACGACTAAGAGGCGACTTCCACCGGGTGGGACAAGCACTCGGAGTGGGCCCATAGCTCAGCGGTAGAGCATCTGACTTTTAATCAGAGGGTCGTGGGTTCGAATCCCGCTGGGCTCACCAATTTTCAATTACACCTAAAACCAGTTGTTAAGTGCCTGATGCCGCTTGCGCTCATCGATCAGCTGTTGGATGGTTTCTCAGAAGATGGGCCATAGAATCGCCTGTTCAATTGATGAGAATGAAGATGGCGAAAAGACCCAAATATGACTGCTTGAAATGCCCCGGTTATTGCTGCTCCTACCCTGTGATTGAAGTAAAAGACCGTGATGCAGAGCGCATTGCCAAATATTTCGAGTTGCCCTTGGCCAAGGCTGAGAAGAAATATTTCAAAGCCGCACATGGTTACAAGCGGGTGATGCGGCGCAAAGCAGACCAGCATTTCGGCAAAATTTGCCAGTTTTTTGATACGGATGCGCGCCGTTGCACGATTTATCACGCCCGTCCTTCGACCTGCCGGGAATTTCCGGGCCCCGATGTGTGCGGCTACTATGATTTCCTGAAGTTTGAACGGGGCACGCAAGAGGATGAAAGCTTCATCTCGTCGACTTGGAACATCGAAAACTGAAGAGCGATAGCCCGTAGCCCAATCACATTTGAGCCCCAATGGCTTGGCATATGGACAGCTTGGACGTTGATGGGCACACGGCTTTCTTGAGGATGTGAAGTGATGGCAGGTATTGGCACATATGCAGTGGGATCAATTGCTGCAGGGTTCTTGTTTCTGGGCAGTGCCTTGGCGGCTGATTCTGTTGCGGTGGACTATGATGTTTCGCTCGGTGGCACGCGCGTGATGAAAGCCAATTACTCGGCCCAGTTTGATGATCAAACCTACACTGCCAATCTTTCTGCAAAAACTGTTGGGGTCTCCAAAGTTTTTTCAAAGATCAAACTCAATCTCTCCGCAAGCGGGCGTTTTACCAAGAGCGGATTGCTGCCCGTACAATACGGATACTTCCGCAAGAAAAATGACAAAACCAAAGAGCGGAATTTGCAGTTCAATGGCGATGGCAGTTTGAAAACCGAAGGTGCAGGTTATGAGCAGCCAATTCTTGTGGCAGTGAAAAAAAGCATCATGGACCCGTTGTCGATGTTGTTGAAAATCAGCCGTTCAAACAAGCCCTGCTCTGGTAAACATCGCTCGTTTGATGGTCGGGATGTTTTTGACATCAGCTTGACCACGGTCAGTGCGGACAATGGCCGGTTGAATTGCAAACTGGTGTATCAGCCTGTTGCGGGCGGTGATGTTGATGATGGCGAAACCGAACCCGTCACCTACAACCTTACGCTTGCGCCGACCAATACCGCTCAGAGCTACGTGACCATATCGGTATCAGGAAGTAGCAAAGGTGTTCCGTTTTCGGTGGACGCCCGTTCGGTTTCCGTTAACGGTGCCGCACTCTCGTTTTGATGTCTTCAGTGAAGGTAGGCTGCTTGTTCGATACGGGCGGCCTCCAGTTTCGCCGCATCGAAACCCTCGTCACGAACAGCTGACAACGCATCTTTCGCCCCAATCGCACTTCTGAAGGGACCCATCTGAACCTTGTAAACCGGGCCTTCAGCTGTATCCCATTCGTACACCTGAATGGGGCCAATGCTTGAAAGCTGCCGCCTCACGGCTTCTGCCTCCTCAAGGCTTGCAAAACGTCCGATGTGAATGACCTGTGATTCTGCGCGTCGAAACTGGTCAGTGGGTTCCGGCTCATAGTTTGCCATTTGAACGTCTTCATTGCGATCAGCCCTGCCAGAAGCCGCAGCAACCAAACTGTTCACCGAAGCGCCCTGCCCCAGTTTCTTGTTCATCATTGCAAGGTGTGTACCCTGATCGTTCAATGGAGCGTTGCCGATCCATTGCACGCGCACATTGGCTTTGCCTTTGCTGCGGAATTGAAGCACGTCGGCTGTGCGTTTTGACAGGTCGATGATGCGTGTGCCCACGAAGGGTCCGCGATCATTGATTCGAACCACAACGGATTTTCCGGTGGCGATGTTGGTGACCTTGGCGTAGCTCGGCAATGGTAATGTGGGGTGTGCCGCTGACAGCATATTCATATCGAAGTATTCACCGTTTGATGTTTTGCGACCGTGGAAAGCTTCGCCATACCAGGACGCAGCGCCTTTGCGGTCATAACCCGGTTGTTCCTTGGGTTTGAACCAGATGCCAGCGACTTCATAGGGTTTGCCCACATGGAACTTTCCCCCGCCACGGGGAATTTTGCCGTTGCCACGGAAAAAAGGAGAGCCCTTTCCTGCAAATCCTGCGAGGCTTTCGCCTTTACTGTTGTGGGTTGCCGTTCCTTTAGAACCGTACGAGCCTTTCGAGGAACATCCCGCCACTGCAACAGCGGACGCCAAAAGAGCAATGCTCATGAGTTTGCGCAACATGTTTCTACCCCACACTCAACTTACAAGAATGCGCGAAACCGCCCCGTCAAGCAGACGCATCCTTCAACAGATTTATCGCTGACTGCGGTAAAGGTTGCGTTGGCAGATATGGTTAGAAAATTATGAATATAGCCGCTAATTTGTGCCAAGACGGCTGAGGTTCAACGGCGCCATGGCATTGCCTTTTGCAGCTGCTTGCCGATAAAGAGTTTTGGCCTTTTCCAAATCCTTCTGTACGCCCCATCCCATTTCATGCATGCTTGCCAGGTTGTTGAGGCCCCATGCATCTCCCGCATCTGCTGCTTTTTGAAATAGATCTGCAGCACGCTTCAAGTCTTGCGGCATTCCCTCGCCTTTCACCAACAGCAACCCCAGATTGACGTGGGCAGAAACGAAGTTTTGCAATGAGGCCTTCTCAAACCATTTTGCTGCATCAACCGGGTTGGCAACAACGCCTGTTCCTTTTTGGAAACGCAAACCCAACTCGTTTTGCGCCGGGGCGTGGCCTTTTTCAGCGGCCGATTGAAGTAACTTTATGCCATCTTCTGCGCTTGCTGGAAGTCCCGGTGCACCTTTTGCGATGAGTTTGGCGAGTTGAAATTGTGCTTCCATATTTCCCGCCAGTGCGGCTTGGCGATACCACTTGGCGGCTTCAACTACGTCTTTCCGGGCGTCGTTGGAACCGTTTTCATAATCCTGAGCGACCGAGAGTTGGGCAATGTCGTCACCCGCGCGGGCAAGCCGCAGGCGTTTGATAAACGACAGGCCTTGCAGCTCAGGCTGTTGGGCGACCGCTGTGGAAGAGACCAACAGGAGTGCCATGCACAATTTCGAGAAATTAAGTGCCGCCCGGTTCATGCGCTGTCTCATATTGCCAATCATATGCAGGAGCTTCACCAGAGTTTCAAGGCACAACTGAAAGGCGGATTGATCACAGGCCATCGCTGGGTTAACTTGATAAAAACAGGATCGTAAACCATGACAAATGTGACCTCTATGCCCCACCGCAAAGCTGATGTGGACACACGGCAATTGCGTGTCGATCTTGCGGCGGCATTTCGATTGGCGGCAAAAAATGGTTGGCATGAAGCTGTTGCCAATCATTTCAGTGTGGCCGTGTCGCCTGACGGAAAAAACTTTCTCATGAATCCGCGGTGGCGGCATTTCTCCAAAATGCGTGCGTCAGAATTGCTGTTGCTGAACACCGACGATGATACAACGATGCAGCGTGCCGACGCACCAGATCTGACAGCATGGTCGTTGCACGCAAGGTTGCATGCCGCCTTGCCACACGCCCGCTGCATACTCCATTTGCACCCGATGTATGCGACGGTTTTGGCGTCCCTCGCCAACCCCGAGATCAAGGCCATTGACCAGAATACCGCCCGCTTCTTCAACCGGGTTGCCTATGACATGAGTTATGGTGGCATGGCCAATACTGACGCAGAAGGCGATCGCATCGCGCGCTTGATGGGCAATAAAACAGTGATGATGATGGGCAACCACGGCATATTGGTGTGTGCGGCGTCAGTCGCTGAAGCTTATGACCTGACGTATTATCTGGAACGAGCCGCGCGGAATTTGGTTCTGGCCTATCAAACCGGTCAGTCGCTGCACATCATGACCGATCAGGTTGCGGAAAAAACAGCACAGGAATGGGAGGCTGACCGCGAGCAGTTCATTGCACACTTTGATGAAATGAAATCCATTCTGGATACGGAAGACCCCACCTATTCCCAATGAGAGGAACTTGACGTTATTACGCGTCTCGTGCATAGCCCGCGCTGACCAACATCCTGTGGAGGGGTGGCAGAGTGGTCGATTGCGACGGTCTTGAAAACCGTTGTGCGTGAAAGCGTACCGTGGGTTCGAATCCCACCCCCTCCGCCATCATGACCTGTGTCGAACGATAGTCTGCCCGCCCCTGTATTGCTGAACGGTTGATCCGTGAGTTGTGTTCCAGCTTATGGCCTGCGTGCACGAATGTGGCTGGGGCGTATGATTCCTTCGGCTACGGCGTCGACTAGCGTCTCCCAAAAAGTCAGTTCGTCGCTGTAAGCCTCTGGTCCCCAAAGCTGTTGAAACGCGTGTCCCAAATCCCCGCGCAGGCGGTTTCGTTCGGCGGTTGCTTCGATCAGGTACCAATCTCTGCGGTCAATCAGTTCCAAATGCGTAAACCCAGCGGCGCGCGCAATCGCGCCTGTGTCCGCCAGTGAAACCAAATGAAAATCGTGGCCGGCAAGTTCAAGGAAACGATTCAGCAGCGGGCCGTTGGTGCAAGTATCCGACGTAAGCCAATCACTGATAAATATGCGTCCTCCGGGACGAAGGACCCTCGCGACCTCTCGATAAACACCTGCTTTGTCGGCAACATGGATGATGGCATCCTTGCTGAATACTGCATCGAAGCTCGCCGTCTCAAACGGCAAGGGGCCGGGCGCTCCCAAAATAAATGTCAGGCGGTCCGCAAGGCCAAGATAACGCGTTTTCTCGCGCGCGCGGTCGATCAGCAGGGATTGGACGTCAAACCCTGTGACAGATGCAGCAGCGCAGCGCTGGATCAAAACAACAGCCGCCCCGCCGAGACCGCATCCTAAGTCGAGAACAGAGCAACCGGCAATATCATGATCGGCGAAAATGCGAATGACTTCGTCAGGGCCGCCAGGTGACATGAAACCGTCGCCCCAAATCATCTCCAGTTTGCCAGGCGTCGGGTAGCCGCTTTCAGTCGGCGCAGGTTCCTTTGTCACCTTGTCGTCTTTCCTGTTTCATCGCGGGGGATGTCAAAATAATTGTCAGGCCTAAATCTAGGGATTTGTCCTGCAACATCCGTCGCAACGACAGCATGGATTGTATCGACCTTTCCGGCAATAAAAAAAATGGACCGGATCGAGCTCTGATCGTGGTAAGTCTAGATGCGAAGACCGGGCCTTGGCCTTGGGTCCGGGCAGAAGGGTTGGAGGGACTATGGCACAGCAAAACGTTCCAAAACGGTTCGGTCGGCTCATGACCACGGGCGGCGGTTTCGAGACCTGGATGCAATACATCGATGGATTCAAGCTGCGGCACTTTTGCGGGTTTGAGTTGTTGAACGATCCGCGTGGACTGGCTTGTTTACGGGACTATCATCGCAAGATTGTTGAGGCTGCCATGGCGAACGGTTTCGGGGTTATCAATGAGGGCCTGCATTATCGCGCCAGCCGCGACTGGGGAGAATTGATAGGCTTTTCGCGTGCGGCGCTTGAAGAAATTAACATTCGCGGCATAGAATTCTACCGCGAGTTCGTGCGGGAATATGCCAGCCCGAACACGCCAATGGTGATCGGTGGGGCGATAGGCCCACGTGGTGATGCTTACAATGTTGGTCGCACGCCCGATGCAGCAGAAGCCGAGGATTATCATTCTGAGCAAATTCTGACGTTTCGCAAGGCAGGGGCCGATCATGTGACCGCCATGACGTTTTCGAGTGTGCCAGAGGCGATCGGACTGGCCCGCGCCGCAAAGGCAGCTAAAATGCCGGTCGTGATATCCTTCTTTGTGGCAAACGGCGGGCTGCTTCAAAGTGGCGAGACGCTCGAAGAAGCGATTAAGAACGTTGACGCCGCTACCGACAACGCGCCTGAATACTATATGATCAACTGCACTCATCCAACTGAGTTCGAACCCGGCCTCACACCGGGCGACTGGACGACCCGGCTTGGTGGTTTCATGCCCAATGCCGTAGCGATGGAGACCCTAGAGTTGTGCAAACTTGGTCATCTCGAAGACGGTGATCCCAAGGTACTGGGGGCCCAGATGGCCAATTTGGCTCGCAGGTTTCCGCATATCAATGTCTGGGGCGGCTGCTGTGGCACAGATGGCCGCCACATTGGCGAGATCACACGGCAAGTCAGTGACGTCCGCCGGGCCGACGCCATTGTCTGACGAGGAGTCTCCTCGAGAATGTGCAAACCCAGCCCCAATCCCCTCCGCCACTTCCCCTGACGTCAGGCAACCCTGTGAAGTTTTTGGAATTCTTCGCGCAAACTGCGCAGCAGCGGCAACAGGTTTTGTCCTGATCCGGGTGGTGCAAGGGCTTGCTGTTCGGCTGCAAAAACCTCTGCTGCTGTGAGTTTGCGCAGCAGTTCGAGGTAGCTCTTGGCGAAATCATCATCCTCTGCAACGTGCACGCGCGCGGCAGGTGCCTCGCGCGTGTCCGCCACATCTTCCAACGTTGAATCTTCTGGTGGGTGCCATTGCGGGTCGGCAAGTGGGAACACCATGGGTTCGTCTTCTATCGCAATCGGATCCGGTGGCGTGTCTTCGGTTTCAGGCTGAGTTGATGCCGAAGTCATCCGCAGATCGCACACTTGATGCAGAGTGTCCAAGGCCCCTTGCGCGTCACTCAACAGGGTGGAAACTGCAACAAGGCCATGGGCGATAAAACCGTTGCCGGTTGCGAAATTCTCGTGCTGCGGGGAATACAATTCTCCCAATGTCCGGACAAGCCCGGTTACCCTATCGAGTTGCTGCGCCAGCACATCCGCTGGATGGACCTGAAGGTCGTCCGTCAAAATTGCCTACCCGTCATTTTCATCCGCTCCCGCGCATCCCCATTTGCGGTTCTGGCTGTTGGATCAGCCAATCTTATAAACATTCCTTGCCCCGACTAGCCATAACATATTCGCGATTGCAAACGAGCGTTAGTTTCAACTAGTTGAAATTAATGCGTGAATCAGGATGTGGATATCACCGCGCAACTTCGAAATCGTAAAATTGATTCTATTGCCATTGTATTTTCCGTATTGAATCCACGGGGTTATGGTTGCTTCGAGCGCAGTTCTCGTCTGCAGTTTTCCATCTATCAACGTCGTGAAGTGCCATGTAACAACATGGAACATAAGACAAAGGCTTGAACGATGAAAATACTTGTTATTGGTGCTGCAGGCATGTTGGGCCGGAAGCTGATTGATGAAATTGCACGCGGTAAGTTGTCAGCTTCCAGCTTGATGCGGCATGACGTGGTGCTGAGCCCCCCTCCACCATCGGCAGCATTTTCAATTGAGACTTTCCTTGGCGATATGTCAGTGCCGGGAGAAGCGGAAAAACTGATCGCCCATCGTCCTGATTTGATTTTTCATTTGGCCGCAATTGTTTCGGGAGAGGCCGAGGCAGATTTTGAAAAGGGTTACGCCATAAATATGGACGGTACGCGGAATCTGTTAGAGGCCATTCGCAGGCAAGGCGCTGGTTACTGTCCACGTTTGGTGTTCACATCGTCAATCGCTGTCTTTGGGTCTCCGTTTCCCGATGCCATTGGCGATGAGTTTTTGACAGCACCTTTAACAAGCTACGGCACACAAAAAGCTATTTGCGAATTGTTGATCAGTGATTATTCGCGGCGCGGATTTATGGACGGCATGGCACTGCGCATGCCAACGGTGTGCGTGCGTCCGGGCAAGCCCAACAAAGCGGCGTCGGGGTTCTTCTCAAATATTATCCGCGAGCCGCTGGTCGGGCAGCCTGCCGTTCTGCCTGTCGCCCCGAGTGTTCGGCATTGGCACGTGTCACCGCGCCGGGCTGTGCAGTTTTTGATCCATGCTGCCGAAATGGGTGGCGCAGCGTTGGGTAACCGGCGGGCTTTGTCATTGCCTGGACTTTCATGCACTGTTGCCGAGCAGCTTGATGCATTGGCTGCAGTTGCCGGAGGACAAGCGGTCACGCTTGTCGAACATAAACCTGATCCGACAATTGAAAAAATTGTTGCGGGCTGGCCGATGAATTTCGATCCGCAGCGCGCTTTGAAACTTGGCTTCGAAGCTGAAAGCAGATTTGAAGATATTATCAGAACCCACATCACAGATGAGCTTGGTGGATCGCTGCCCACCATATGACCCAATTTTCCGGCAAGGCCGAAAACCGCGGACTGGCGATTGCGTGGATGTTGGCAACAATGGGGTGTTTTATTGCGCTCGACACGTTGATGAAGCTCGGGCTCGAACGCTTTTCCCTGGCCCAGGTCACATGGGGCAGGTTCTTTTTTGCCACGATCTTTGCTGCATTGTATTGCGGGCGCGCCTTGCCAAGCCTCATCAAAAGCAAAGTGCCTTTGCAACAAACATGGCGTTCGTTTTTTCTGATGATCACCACGGCGCTGTTTAATGGTGGCATCATCTATGTACCACTGGTGACCGCAACGACGATCATGTTTTTAACCCCCATTTTTACAACCATTCTGGCTGTGTTGGTGTTGGGCGAACATGTTGGCATGCGCCGCTGGACCGGCATTGCCATCGGTTTTCTGGGCGCATTGGTTGTCATTCAACCCTGGTCAGTACTCACCACTGGTTTAAACATCGGCACTCTTTTGTTGTTTGCAGCGGCCATTTCAAATGCAGCCTACCAGATCGCAACGCGTAAAGTACGCGAGGACGACCCGCGCACATCATTGTTGTTTACCGCTGCCGTGGGGGCGTTGGTGGCCTCTCTCATTGCACCTTGGTATTGGGCATGGCCGGATGCCTCTGGTTGGGCACTGCTGGCAGGCAGTGGACTTATGGGCGCGCTGGGGCATTTTTGCATCATCGCTGCCTTCAGCAACGCCCCCGCCTCAGTTGTCTCGCCGTTTTCATATAGTTCGCTGATATGGGCGGCGACTTTTGGTTTTCTGGTCTGGGGAGATGTACCTCAACTTGATGTTTTGCTGGGTGCTGCACTCATCATCGCGTCGGGACTCTATATCTTTTTCCGTGAACGGCAGGTCCAAATGCAACGCGATTAACGCTGTTGTGACGGATGTTCGCACACAAAGTGCTGAAAAATTGATATTTTACTGGATAAATAACAATCAAAACCTGATTTCGTTCAAATTCATTCTCGTTTTGATTGCAGTTTAGTCTCAGCCGTTTCCGGTCTTTCTTGCCATTATTCTTCGTTCGGACTATGAGCGCTGGCCTTCCGATGGCGGAAGTTGCACTTATCAGTGGTGGAAAATCACCGGACTGGATCTGTATTTATGACTGTTGTCGTCGTTGAGTCGGCTGCCAAAGCCAAGACCATCAACAAGTATTTGGGTAAGGATTTCACGGTTCTCGCATCTTATGGCCATATTCGTGACTTGCCGGCAAAAGACGGCTCAGTGCGCCCTGACGATGATTTTTCCATGGACTGGGAAGTCGATTCAAAATCTGCCAAACGCGTGGCCGATATTGCCAATGCCTTGAAAACCGCAGACCGCCTCGTACTCGCAACCGACCCTGATCGTGAAGGGGAGGCGATTTCATGGCATCTCATGGACGTACTGGGCAAGAAGGGTGCGCTGAAGGGCAAGACCGTTCAACGCGTCGCATTCAATGCCATTACGAAGCAATCCATCCTCGATGCCATGGCGCAGCCGCGCGAAGTGGATGTGGCCTTGGTTGATGCCTATTTAGCGCGCCGTGCGTTGGACTATCTCGTCGGTTTTACAATTTCGCCGGTGCTTTGGCGCAAACTTCCCGGTGCGCGTTCTGCTGGCCGTGTGCAATCGGTGGCGCTGCGTATCATCTGTGATCGTGAATTGGAAATTGAAGCCTTTCGCAGCCAGGAATATTGGTCAATCGACGGCAAATTCAACACCCCCGCTGGCGCGGCATTTGAGGCAAATCTTGCAAGTGTCGATGGCAAGCGTTTGGAGAAATTGGCAATCGGCCACGCGGAAGCGGCTGATGCCATTCATAAAGCCATTAAAGGCCAACCCTTCAAAGTGGGTAGCATTGAAAGCAAACCCGCCAAGCGCCACCCCTTCCCGCCTTTCCGGACCTCGACATTGCAGCAGGAAGCATCGCGCAAGTTAGGGTTCTCGTCAGCC
>JANOPL010000064.1:0-4609 GCA_031421835.1 Hyphomicrobiales bacterium
GACTTGTCAAAGCTGATGCCAATTTTATCACCGCTGTTGGCGACATAGTCTTTCGACGCTTTGACGGTGAGCATGTCGCTTCCGATTTTTGCGGTCACCAAGGTGTGGTCGCCGATCAATTCGGTGGTGTAGACCTCTGCCTTCAAGGTCCCCTTGGCAGGGGCTGTAATCGTGCAGTCTTCCGGGCGCACACCCAAAACGGCTTTCGTCACTTTTCCTTTGACGGGAACTGCAACCTTTTCGTCATGGGTGCTAAAGCTGGCCCCATCAAGTGTGCCTTTCACAATGTTCATGGGCGGAGACCCGATGAACTGTGCCACGAATAAATTGGCGGGGTTGTTGTAAATTTCGGCAGGTGTTGCCAGTTGTTGCAAAACACCTTTTTCGAGGATGGCAACACGGTGGGCCAGGGTCATGGCCTCAATCTGATCGTGCGTCACATAAATCGTCGTGATTCCGAGTGTCTGCTGCATGTGCTTGAGTTCTGCCCGCATATGTCCACGCAGTTTCGCATCAAGGTTCGACAAAGGCTCATCCATCAGGAACACCGATGGACGCCGGATGATCGCGCGCGCCAAAGCCACACGCTGGCGCTGGCCACCTGAAAGTTCGCGAGGGTAGCGGTGCAACAATTTGTCAAGCTCCACCTGTGCGGCAGCCTCGCGGATCGCCACGTCCATCTCGGCCGGGTTGACCTTACGCACCTTCAACGGAAAGCCGATATTTTCACCTACGGTCTTGTGCGGGTAAAGAGCATAGGATTGGAACACCATCGAGATGTCGCGGTATTTCGGCAGAACATCCGTGACGTCACGATCGCCAATACGCACGCGGCCCGATGATGCTGTTTCAAGACCGGAGAGAATGCGAAGGGCCGTTGTCTTCCCGGAGCCTGATGCGCCGAGCAGCACCAGAAAGTCGCCGGGCTTGATCTCGATGTCAAACTCTTCCAACACTTTGACGCTGCCAAAGGACTTTGCCACTTTGTCGAAGCTGACAGGAACACCTGGGTTACGGGTCGTCATGTTATTCTAACCTTTGACTGCGCCGAGGAGGACGCCCTTGGAAATGAAGCGTTGCAGGAAGATAGCCATAATGATGACGGGGATGATCATGACCACAATGATGGCGCACATTTCCCACCACAAAATCCCACGCTCGCCGGCGTTTTTTGCAGCCACCATGATCGGCATGGTTTGAGCCTTCGACGTGGAAAGGAAAACCGCAAACAAATATTCGTTCCAGTTCAATATCAAGGTGAGCAGCGTTGTGGCGGCAAGGCCGGGTCGCGTCAGCGGCAAGACAATATCCCAGAAAATACCAAAACGCGTGGCACCGTCGAGCTGCGCTGACTCTTCCAATTCAATCGGCAGATTGGCGAAGAAGTCATGCATCAACCACACAACAATCGGCAGGTTCGCCACCGCGTAAACCAGAATAAGAGCCGCATGGGTGTCGATCATGCCAACGGCCTGGAACATCATATAAACCGGAATCACGACAACAACCGGCGGCAGAATGCGCTGGGAAATAATCCAGAACAGAATATCGCCATTGCCAAGCGTGTTTTTGAAATGCTTGCCGTAGGCGCGGGCCAATAGAAAGAACAGCGCCAAGCCTATCGCCGCAGCGACCGACCAGTGCAAGGGCGAGTAAGAGGATGCAACAATCACCATCAGTGCAATGATCACGAACATCACGATGTTGCCAAATTTCGGCTTGTACTGAATGCGCGCCAAGGCATAGGCCGCCATGGAGCCGATGGCCACACACAGAATAGTCGATGCGACCGCAATGATCACTGAGTTGAAGAAAGCCAGAAATACTTTGCTGGCGTCATCCACAAACTGCCTGCGCCAACCGTCTAGCGTAGGTGTGAAGTCGACAAAGGGAATGTAGTAAGGGCCTTCACCCACCAACTGCGCGTTCTTAAAAGATGTGATGACGACCCAGTAGAGCGGAAACAACACAAACAACGACCATAAAACCAGCAGTGTGTAGGCAACCACTTTGGCAACGGGAGACATTTTGCCAACGGCGGGTGGCTCGAACAAGCGCTCCATCAAGCCGCGATTGGCCTTTTCAAATTTGAAGTTTGCCCCGCTCATGCCTTGGCCCGCCGCAATTGATTGAGAACGACATAGTTGAAGAACGACGAGCAGATGACGACGGTCATGATCAGCAATAGATACGCCACTGCTGCGGACGAACCATAGTCGTTGGCACGCCAGACAAAGAACGAATGCAGCGACATCGATTCAGTTGCAATGCCCGGGCCACCGGAGGTCATGATGTTGGGCAGATCAACAATCTTGAAACCCTCAATCATGCGGATCAGAAACACTGTGGCAGCAACTGGCACAACCTGCGGCCATGTAATTTCGCGGAAGATTTGTACACTCGATGCGCCATCAACCTGTGCCGCTTCCACGTGGTCACGCGGCACATTTTCAAGGGCTGCCAACATGCAAATAAAGATAAAGGGAATCCACTGCCAGGAGTCGCCCACAATAATGAACCAGCGCGCCGCCCAGGCATCGGTGGACCACGCCCAATCCTGCCACCCCATCCAATCCCAAAACGGCTGGAACGGGCCCTTGGTGATGTCGAGGATCATCTTGAACGCATAACCGACGCCCAAGGGCGTAATCATCAGGGGAATAAAGAAAATGACGCGAAAAAAGTTTTTGAACGCAATCGGTTGCGAACACAAGAATGCCAATGCCGTACCAATGATAAACTGCAACCCGCAACCCACAATCACGTAAAACAGCGTGGTCAGCAATGTGCCCCATTGATTGCCCGACAAAAGTGTTGCGCCGAGCAAAAACGCAATAAACATAGCAGCGCTGGCGGAAATCAAACGGCCAATCATGCCGACCCAAGTTGATCCACGGACTTTTGACCGATAAAGCCACCACAAAGCGCTGGCGACTGTGATGCCTGTCAGCAACCAGCCTGTTGTGCTGATCTCGGTGATACGGCCTAAAAAGTGGACCTGTTCGTTGCCGACAAATTGTTTGGCGAAATTGTCAAACCCCACGAAACGGAAGCGCAAGCCGTCGGCGGAAAATTTCACCCGGCTCACCGCAAAAACGATGGAATAGAAGGTCGGAAAAATTGCAAAGATCAAAATCAGTGTGACAGCTGGCGCAATGAAAAATGTGCGGGAATGGCGATCCATCCACTCACCCCAGGTTTCGATATATGCTGTCGTTTCAGTTGTCACGCGAGCGCCCCGCAGAAAAAAACAGGGCCGAACACTGCTGTCCGGCCCCGCATTCAGTTGAACTTATCAGCCACCAGTGCCCAGCGCCAAGGCTTGCGCCTTGATTTGGGAGTCACGACCGAAGTCTTCCGTGATTTCTTCCCAGCCAGCTTCAATGTTCTTCAAAGCTTCTTCGACCGTGATTTCGTTTGCCAGATAGCGGGCAAGTTCACGATCAAGAACCACAGACGAATAACCATTCGCACCGGGGATCTTGAAGTCCGAAGCCATGTTCGGGTTGGCCAAGGCGCCGTTGATGGCATCGAGGTAGTTCTTGGCAGCTTCCGGTGAGAAGCCGGCCTTCACCCAACCGTCAACACTGGTGAGCTGAGAGGTGCGATAGGCATTGTAGCCTGTCCAGCCCAAAGTCACGTCGACGTTCGATTGTGCAGCCTGGTTCATGTAGGAGAGGAAGTCGTAAGACGCCTGCTTCTTCTTGTCGTCAAGCTTGGCATTCACGGCACCAGCCCAACCACCAAAGGCTGCGAAAGGTGCGTAGTTGATGCCATCGATGGAGTGTGGCGCATTTTCTTTCGTCACTGGAACAAGCTTACCCGTAGCGCGGTCCAACACTTCCTTGGTGCCGAGAGCCGAGATGGCATAGAGCTTGTCCTTGATGGCAGCTGCGTCTTTTTCAATCGACATTGGGCCTGGATCGCCCCACTCGATGAGAAGACCGCAACGACCAGCCTTGAACAGGTTACGTGTGTCACCGATATCCATGTTCAATTCTTCGGCTGGACCATACTTGCCGGTTTCCTTGTAAACTTCGAACGCCTTTTTCCAGGCATCGTTGTTGATTACAGGCTTCATCGTTGCGCCATCAAAGTGGAAGCCTTGAGCAGTGCCCATGGTTTGCACATAAGCTGCGGCCACTGTTTGAATGGCGAAGTACGACTGGGCATTGCGTTTCTTGAAGATGCAGGAACCATAGTCGTTGACACCATCGCCGTTCATGTCCTTGTTGTGAATGGCGGCGGCGGCGGCGAGATATTCATCCCATGTTTTTGGAGGCGCAACACCTGCAGCTTCCAAAACGTCCTTGCGGTAGTAAACCATCTGAAAGTCGCCATCGACCATCAGAACCTTGGTTTTTCCGCCGATCTTTTGACCGAACTCGCGGAAATAACCTGCAATGTCGGCAAGATCGATCTTGGTGTCCTTGGCCACATAGGGGTCGAGATCAGCCAGAAGGCCAGCCGCATCAAGTTCCACAGCCCAACCGGCAGCAAACACTCCAACGTCGATTGAGTTGGTACCGGTTGTCCAGTCGGTTTGGATTTTCTGGAAAATTTCAGCAAACGGAACTTCGGCAACAACAACCTTTGCACCGGTCATGGC
>JANOPL010000065.1:0-8634 GCA_031421835.1 Hyphomicrobiales bacterium
AAGGCTACGGCGCGTAAAAAAGGCCGAATCAGGGGATAAAGTGACAGCATAAAATGGCAGCGTCCCTCTCTCTCCGTAACCGCGTAAACTGATCCAAACGCTGTCACGCATCGAATACCAGATATGCGTCTGTTCATGCTCGCCTTGCTCGCCACCCTTGCCTCGCCCGCACTGGCCGAGGATTATGTCCGTTTGACTGACCGCGCGGCCTTCGTCAGTCTTGTGAGTGGCAAAAATTTGACCAGTCTGGGCGTTAGTCTGACCGTCGGCCCGTCGGGCACCATCGGTGGGCGTGCCTTCGGTCGCAATGTCACCGGCGCATGGAGCTGGAGCGGCGGCTATTTCTGCCGCACAATGCAAGCGGGTGACAAGGTATTCGCGCGCAACTGCCAGCTGGTGCAGCAGAAGGGCAACCGCCTGCGCTTCATCGCCGACAAAGGCACTGGCGCAACAGCCGACCTGCGCATTCGCTGAGGAATTACGTTCTCTATCTCCCTCTTGTTTCTCATTGCCGGACTTGTTCCGGCAATCCATTTTTCGAATTACGGAATTACGGTGACAGAATTACGGTGACAGTGCATTTATCCTCTCAGCCACAATGCTTAGCCCCTAAACCAAAAACGGGTTGCCCACCCTTTCATCCCCAATCTTGCTGGCTTCGCCATGTCCCGGAAGAAACACCACGTCATCGCCCAGTGGCAGTATCTTTTCGCGGATGGCGCGCAGCAAGTGATCGTGGTTGCTTTGGCGGAGATCAGTGCGGCCGATGGAGTTTTTAAACAACACGTCGCCCATGAAGGCGAAACGTTCTTTCGGGTTGAAGAACACCACGGAACCTGGCGAATGGCCCGGCGCTTCGATGACGTCGAAGCTGAATCCTGCGGCTTCCACAACGTCACCCTGCACCAACCAACGGTCTGGCGTCACCACGCGGGCATCAAGCTGGCCGTAGTTGGCACCCGTCTGCGGTAAATCCTGCAACAGAAAATCATCAGCCTGGTGAGGGCCTTCAATGGTGACCCCCAGCTTTTCACGAAGCTCGGCGGCTCCACCTGCGTGGTCAATGTGGCCGTGGGTGATCAGGATTTTTTCAACCGTCACCCCCATCTTTGAAATCGCCTCCAGGATCAACGGCACATCACCGCCAGGGTCGACCACAGCGGCGCGTTTGGTTTTCTCGTTGTACAGGATCGCGCAGTTCTGGCGAAACCCGGTTACCGGCACAATGGCAATGCGAAAATCAGTCATGCATAGCTCATAACCTGAGCCACCCCTTGCCCGCAACTCTCGTTCTGCTTACAGCATTTCAATGTCTGAATCCCCCAATGCCAATGGCAACCTGTTGGCCGCCATCTCCGCCATTGCCTGTTGCAACATCGCCATCGGGGTGATGGTGCAAGTCATCCCCCTGACCATGGAGTCGAAAGGCGTGTCGGCCGGGTTGATTGGGGCCAACACATCGGTGGGGCAATTGGGCGTGTTTCTGTCGGGTCTGGCACTGCCGCTGATGACGCGGCATTTTTCATCAAAGCACATCGTGCTGCTCGCCATCGCCGTGCTCGGCGGCTCGTTTATTGCGTTTATGGCCACCGAGCCCATGTGGGCCTGGTATGGCATTCGCTTTGCAGCGGGACTTGGTATCGCTGCCCTGTTCACCTTGAGTGAAACCTGGATCACCATGGCCGCGGGGCAAGCGCGGCGCGCCCGCGTCATGGGTATTTATACATCGGTGCTGACGGTTACCTTCGGCTTGGCCCCGTTCCTGGTTGCATATATTGGCTTTGCAGGGCCATGGCCCTGGCTGATAGCGGCGGCCTGCATGGTACCGGGGTTTCTCGTTGTCTTCGCCGTCAAAGTCGATGCGCCAAATGTTGACGACAAGGGGGCTGGCTTTGCCACGGTGTTGCGCAAAGGCTGGGCGGTTTATGCCAGCATCTTTGCCACCACCACCTTCGAAGGCATTTGCCTTTCGTTCTTTGTCATTTATGGCATGCGAAATGGTGTTGACTATGCCACGGCCAATCAGATTTTGGGCACGGGCATCGTCGGGTGTTTGCTGCTGTTTTACCCTATCGGACAATTGGCCGACCGCTGGTCACGCGGGCGCACGGTCACACTGTGCGCCGTGGCGGCCGTGGTGTTTTCGGTTTTGATTGCTTACACAATCAACCATTGGTCAATCTGGCCGATCATGATCTTGCTACGCGCCGGGGCCTTCGGAGTTTACATCGTGGCGCTGACCACCATCGGCGACCGCTTCAGGGGCACGGAGCTTGTCAGTGCCTCCGCACTCGTGGCGATTTGCTGGGGCTGCGGTGGCATGCTGGGGCCACCGCTGGCGGGTGCGCTGATCGACCAATTCAGCATCAATCTTGTGCCGTGGATGATGGCGGCTTGTTATATCCTCGCGTTAATCGCGTTGGGTTTGAACCGCTGGACACTGGAGCCCAAGCACAGTAGCTGAACTTTCATGACGACAGAGCTTCAAACCATCCGGGATTTTCTCCGTTACGCTGTATCGCAGTTCCGCGCTGCAAAACTGGTGCATGGCCACGGCACCACATCGGTGGTGGATGAGGCGGCATTTCTGATTTTGGAAACCCTGCATTTGCCGGTTGAAGATATCAACCCCTGGGCCGAAGCGCGGTTGACGGCAACGGAAAAGCGAGCGGTGTTGGACATCATCGCCAAGCGCATATCCACACGCAAACCTGCGGCTTATCTTTTGAATAAAACCTACATGCATGGAGTGCCGTTTTATGTCGATGAGCGGGTGATTGTGCCGCGCTCCTACATCGGTGATTTTTTAGTGAATGGCATGCTGGGGCCGGATGGTGATGTGATCGTTGAGGCGGAAAATGTTTCAACCGTACTTGATCTTTGTACGGGCTCCGGTTGTCTGGCCATTCTCGCCGCCAACTTTTTTCCGTCAGCACACATCGATGCAACGGATTTGTCTGGCGATGCGCTCGATGTCGCGCGTATCAACCTGAAAAATCATGACGTCGAAGACCAGATTACGCTGCATCTGGGCGATGTGTTTGCGCCTCTAAAGGGCAAAACTTACGATCTGATTTTGGCCAACCCGCCCTATGTGGCCAAAGCTGAGACCGAGGCCTTCCCGCCGGAATACAAAGCCGAGCCTTTGATGGCACATATCAGCGGTGATGATGGTTTGGACATCGTCCGGCGCATATTGAAAGATGTGAAAAAACATCTCACACCCCATGGCGCATTGATCTGCGAAATCGGGACGGGGCGTCACATCATTGAAGCGGAGTATCCAAGTTTTGATTTCGTCTGGCTCGACACCGAACAAAGCCATGGTGAAGTGTTCATGTTGCGAAACTGAGTTCAACGGTAATTCTGGATCAACTTGAAAATGCCCGTTGCTGCGGCTTCTGTGGCAAAGCGCGCGTTCTCGCCCCAGCCCTTGTCGAGTGATCCTGCGGGCACATCATTGGCTTGCGAAATGTCACCCAGCGTTTTGCCGTCGGGTGTTGTCACCACCCAAGCCAGCTGCACGGTTTCAACGGCCCCTGCCCGCACGGTTTTGACCTTGCCCCGGATCGTCAGGGCACTGGCGCTGGGCGTGTTTACCACGGGCCAGCCCGCATCACGCAAAACCTGCCGCATCGCTTGCGTCAACTCGGCATTGCCCTGCCCGGCCGCACCTTGCACGGAAGGAACTGCGACAGACTTGATGGCAACGGCTTTCTTGTCGGGCTTTTGACGCTTAGGGGGCGGCTCAACCTGTTCCTGACCCGCAGCTTCCGCCTCCGCAATCAAAGGCGGCGGCTGCACCGCTGCTGTGGGGCCGTTCAGCGTTTCCAGATCCAGATCATTCTCAGCGCCTGGCCCGGCTTGCACCAACGCCTCCCACGGCGGATTGACGATGGTGCTTTCCGCTGGCAAATCTTTCTCAAACGGAAGTGTTGGGCCCGAACACGCGACCAGCACCACCGTCATCGACAACAAAAGCAAATGTCGAAGCATCACACCAACGCAATCGCCGAGATCAAACGGCCATAGTCGGTTTCACCCCGGTGAGTCGCGCGCCGGTAACTGTAAAACCGCGCTTCATCAGAATAGGTGCACAAGGCGAGATCATGCACCGCCTTCAGGCCCAATCCCTTCATGCGCTGGCGCAGGTAAGCCGGAAGGTCAAACATGAAGTGCCCGGCTTTTGTGGAGGGCACAAAAAATAATCCGTTGGCGGATGATTGTTCGAGGAAGAGCTTCGGAAACTCCGGCCCCACTTCGTAAGCCGCTTGCGAAATTGTTGGCCCCAACACCGCAACGATATTGTCTCGCACAGCGCCAATCTTGACCATTGCATCAACAGTCGCATCAGTAATGCCACCCAGTGCCCCTTTCCAACCGGCATGACAACAGCCGATCACTCCGGCTTCGAAATCCGCAAACAAAACAGGACCACAATCAGCCGTCAGAACACCAATCCCGATGCCTTTGGTGCGACATATCAAACCGTCCACCTTCGGTCGCCCCTCAAGCGGCCACACCTCTGTGACTTCAACCACATCGGCACTGTGCACTTGATGCGCCGTCACCGTGTGTCCCTCAGCAACCCGAAGTACGCGCGCCACCACATCCCTGTTCATTTTCACAAGATCAGGATCATCGCCTGATCCAAGCCCACAATTCAGCGATGCGAAGATGCCCGTCGAATGGCCGCCACCCCGCGTGAAAAATCCATGCGTGATACCGTTTGTTTTCAGGTGTTCTGATTCAATCATGAATATCCAAATGGGTAAGGCGAAGCCTGAAGCCCGCCAGTGACCGCCATCACCTTGAAAAGGTCGCCCATCTCGGCTGACTTTGCAAGTCTTTCCGAAGCGGCAATGATATCCCGTTGTTTTTCAGCCGTGATGCTTGCAGCCAAGACTTTGGTACGCGCTTCCAGCCCCATGGCGAGCAAGAATTGCCCTTGGCTCATGGCCCCCGCAACCTTGGCACCGCCTTTGACAAAACCGCGCCCCAACGCTTCAAAATCCACATGCGATGTCAAATCCGATTCGCCGGGAAAGTCAGTGACCTTGCAGAAGTGATGCGCGTTCATGGCTTGCAGTGTGTCACCTGTCGATGATCGCAAGTGACCATAGTCAATGATCAATGCTGCCCCCGAAAGCTTTGATATGTGGTCGCCGAGTTGCAGGGCCACGGCATCGCGAATGCTTGAATCCTCAAATACACCGTCACCATTGAATGGCAGCCGCATCGCCGACGGCACCAAGCCGATTGATAACCCTTCACCCACAACACGCTCAAAGACCTGACCCTTGATGCGCTCGAATTGCCGGATCGGCAGGGCGTCGAAAAATTCATTCGCCAGCAGGAGCGTGGGCAAGCCCGGCAAAGATGCGACAGAGCCATGCCACGTCGCATGCGGCACCCGTTCCAACTGGGCCGCGCGCAACACCGGTGACGTCTCCACCAGATGCACCTCTGCGGCTTTCGCACAGGCAGGCACTTTTTGTAGAACGCGCAACACATCCATCATCAAGGTGCCGCGCCCAGGCCCTAACTCCACCAGTGCAAAGGAACGGGGCGACCCCAATTGCTGCCACACCTGGGCAACCCAAACACCAATCAATTCTCCGAATACTTGCGATATTTCAGGTGATGTCGTGAAATCTCCGGCTGCCCCCAAAGGATCGCGTGTCATGTAATAACCATGCTCAGGGTGGCTCAAACACAAGGTCATGTAACGATCAAGCGGCAACGGCCCATCATCAGAAATCATCCGTGTAATGATCTTTTCCAGTGGCGTCATGGTGCGGTGCGCGACCGCAATATCATCCACAATCCCGCAAGCACCATGGGGACTGACAGCAACATGCCCATGGTGGCAAAACCGCTGATGTAACCCAAATGCGCATCAGGCTCGCGGAAGTATTCCGAAAAGATCCGGGCCAAACCATAACCCACGGCAAAAATGCCCGCGGCGCGCCCTGGCATTTGCAAAACCTGAAAGCGATGTGTTGCAATGCGTATCACCACAAACAAAACCAAACCCTCCAATGCAGCCTGGTACAATTGCGAGGGATGACGGGCCAGCGTTTCACCCGGAAACATGACGGCCCACGGCACATCCGTCGTTCTGCCTACCAGTTCCGCATTTACGAAATTCGCAATGCGCCCCAAGCCCAAACCAACAGTAGAAACCGCCGCTGCCAAATCCAACAGGCGATCAAATTGGATCTCATTTTTGCGGGCGAACAGATAGCAGCCAAGAACCACGCCTAAAAACCCACCGTGGAACGACATGCCGCCATCCCATGTTTTCAGAATTTCCGCTGGGTTGGCAAAATAAAACTGCGGCTTGTAAAACAGCACATAGCCCAAGCGCCCGCCAACAATGACCCCTAAAATCGACCACATGAAAATGTCGTCAACCTGTGGCACCGTCAATGTTGGTCGCTGTGCTCCCCACAGTTTGGGAAAGGTCACAAGTCTTTTCAAATACCACGATGCAAACAACAAGCCTGCCACATAAGCCAACGCATACCAATGCACTGGCCACGAAAACACGTAAAACGCCACGGGATCAAAATAGGGAAATGTCAGAGCCGCAAGTGCCATATCGCCTATTTGACGTCTCGACCCATGAACGTCAAACTTTAACGCTGTGACACTAAAAGGCTTGAAAAATGGGGGCTCAACCCATAGCTAACAGGCATTCGAAAGGGTTTTGACCATGACCGCCACCTCTTCCAAGTTTTTTGATGAACTCGCAAAACTGATGACAAACGCCACGGGTGCGGCCCAAGGCGTGCGCAAGGAGGTTGATGGCTTGGTGCAGGGCCAGGTCGAGCGCGTCCTGAACAACATGAATGTGGTGAAGCGCGAAGAGTTTGACGTGGTGCGCGACATGGCCGAGAAAGCCCGGCAGGAAAACGAACGCCTCGAGAAGCGACTCGCTGAGCTCGAATCAAAACTCAATCCAGGTACCTGAGACTCATTCACTTAAAATAGATGTGGAGGAATCACTCGCGGCATTGCCGTAGGATTCAGCCCTGTGTCATCTCTTGATCGTCGCGGATTTGATTCTTGCCGTGATGAGGGATTGAATGGCAAATCACGCAGTTAGTTTTGGCGAACAGCACAACCCGCTTGACCGGGTTGAGAAGCTGGCAGAAAGCCGCCGCTGGCCCATGGACCGCACCAGCGACGACGAAGTCGTCATGGTGGTACAAGGCGGCTGGTGCAATCTACAACTCTCACTGTATTGGCGCGATGACCTCGAAGCCCTGCAATTTACCTGTACCTATGATTTGAAAGTCCCGGACCTGCGCCAAACGGAAGTGCTGCGCCTGCTGAGTTTGATCAATGCGCAATTGCTACATGGACATTTTGATTTCTGGGCCCACGAGGGCTCGATCATTTTCCGGCATAGCCTCATTTTGGCAGGTGGCGCGATAGCCAATGACGCCCAATGTGATGCTTTGATCCGCGCCGGGCTGGACGCCTGTCAGCGTTTTTACCCAGCCCTGCAATTCGTCATTTGGGCCAATCAACCCGCAGAGTCCGCTCTGGAAAACGCTCTGCTTGAAACCCAAGGCGAGGCGTGAGAGGCTTCAGGTCATGACACTGAAATTGAACGGTACGCTTGTGCTTGTCGGTGCGGGCAAAATGGGCGGCGCGATGTTGGAGGGCTGGCTGAAAGCTGGCGCTGATCCAAAAAAGATCGTGGCGCTTGATCCTGCTCCGCCGCCGGAGATTCTGGCGCTGTTGCAAAAGCATGGCATTCAACATAACCCGCCAGTTGATACTATCACTGATGCAGAAGTTGTTCTGACAGCTGTGAAGCCGCAGGTTGCTGATGATGTTCTATCTCCCTTGCGGGGCTTGGCAAAGTCAAAGCCGCTGATCCTCTCGATCATGGCGGGAAAAACCATTGCAAAACTGGGCGGCTATTTCGGCGAAACAGCCAGTATCATCCGCACCATGCCCAACACGCCAGCAGCCGTTGGCCGCGGCATCACGGCTATGGTTGGCAACGCCCACGTCACGCAACAGCAAATGGAGCTGGCAGAAAAACTTCTCTCAACAATCGGCGAAGTGGTGCGCGTTGATACCGAGGATCAAATCGATTGGGTGACAGGCGTTTCCGGTTCTGGCCCTGCCTATATATTCTTTATGACCGAGTGTTTGACGGCAGCAGGCGAAAGCCTTGGGTTATCACCTGAGATCGCAGAAAAACTGGCGAGAGCCACCGTTTCCGGTTCTGGAGAATTGATGCATCAGAGCGGCATTGACGCTGCAACCTTGCGCAAAAACGTCACCTCCCCCAAGGGTACAACTTACGAAGCGTTGCAGGTGCTGATGGCTGATGATGGCCTCAAGCCGCTGATGCAGAAAGCCGTTGCCGCCGCTGCGCGCCGTTCGAAGGAATTGGCGGGATGATTTCGTTCGACGATTTTGAGAAAGTCGATATTCGTATTGGCACCGTCATCGGCGTTGAACCTTTTCCCGAAGCCCGCAAACCAGCCTTCAAATTGAAGATCGATTTTGGCGACAAGATTGGCGTCAAAAAATCCTCAGCGCAAATCACCAAACACTATACGGCCGAGAGTTTGCTGGGCCGCCAAGTGGCCGCAGTGGTCAATTTTC
>JANOPL010000066.1:0-24573 GCA_031421835.1 Hyphomicrobiales bacterium
ATTGAGGGCACAACGCAGGCCGCAGAAGAAGTGCGCTCACCATCGCGCTCACTGCCTTATGGCACCATGGCTGGCATGATTACATTGCTCATTGGTGCTTCTCTCACTTGGTATATCTGCGCTTCATTGATGCCATGGCAATATCTTGGTTTCACTTACTTCCCATTGCTGGATGCTGGTAAATTGACCGGCAGCAAATCACTGGAAGTTTTGATGTTTGTTGCAACAATTCTTGCGGCTTTGGCCTCGGCCAATGGCTGTATCAATGATGCAGCACGCGCGTGGTTTTCATTGGGGCGTGATCGCTATCTGCCAACATGGTTCTCAGCCGTGCATCCAAAATATCGCACACCTTATCGCTCTATCGTGTTTCTGGTGCCGATTGCCATTGCCTTTGCTTTCCAAGCGAACCTTGGACAGGCAATTACATTCTCGATTCTTTCGGGCGTGTTGCAATATACATTCATGTCAATCAACATCATCATGTTCCGCAATAAATGGCCGCTGGGAACGATCCGTCGGGGTTACACTCACCCGTTTCACCCACTGCCAGCCATTGTGCTGTTCATCCTTTGTGTGGTCACGTTCTTTGCGATTTTCCTGGGCTATGGCGCGCAACTCACGGCGATGGTGGTGTTCTACATTATCATGTCGCTATGGTTTCATTTTTATCGCTACCAATATGTGAAGCGCGGTGCCCAGTTCACCATGCCTTGGCCAAAGCCCAAGGGTTACTGATGCACATTCGCAAAGTTGATGGCCCGCTGAAAGGTGGGCCATTTTTAATGAGATGAACATGATTCAAATGTTGTTCGGCTTCATCGTTGCAGGCGTCTTGGCGGTCCTGCTGATGCGGCA
This sequence comes from Hyphomicrobiales bacterium, assembly GCA_031421835.1. Lineage (GTDB taxonomy): Bacteria > Pseudomonadota > Alphaproteobacteria > Rhizobiales > Aestuariivirgaceae > Aestuariivirga. The sequence goes on from JANOPL010000066.1 coordinate 859, forward strand.
ATATATGCGTGAAAACGCCAAGCGCGCCGACCAGGGCCGTGTGTTGTTTGAGCCTGTAGAAGCGCTATTTGAACGACCAAACGTGCAGCGCGCCATAACTGCCGGCGTGTGGACGCTGACCGGGCGATATCGAAACCACAACTTTCAACTCAAGACCGTTGCAGACACTCTTGCGACGCGAAAACTGCCAAGTCTTTGGTTGATGGTGACACTGCCGGAGCCACTGCCTTTAACTGCGACAACAAATATGATGATGCGGGCGGCGGGTGTGACTTCATTTTCGAATTTTGATTTTCTGCCCCACACACTGACTTTGCCTGCAGGCTTCCCGGAGCAGGCCACATTGCGAAGTGATGTGAGTGGTCGTGGAGACATCATTTCACTCATGTCACATCATCTTGCAATTTTTCACGGCGGCCGCGGGAAAGAGTTGCTGATTTCACCTGAAGGATTGCGCATCGTTGTGCAATTGGCTGAGGGCGACCGTGCGCGCTATGGGGTCTTTCGCGAGGCAAATTTTGAAGGTACTGCCATTGATTTGCGTGTTGCGACGGAAATCATGGATACGTTGATCGCTTTGAGGACTGATATTCATGCCCATGCCAAAACGTAAAAATTTCATTCTGGTCATTGCCGCTGCAATCGTGCCGGGTGCTGGCCATGTGTTTTTGGGGCAGGCGCAACGCGGTCTGATGTTCATTTTTTTCATGACCATTCTGGGCTGGATCAGCACAAAAGTTATGCCTGAAACGGCAAGCTTTATGGGCCGGCACATCGGCGGCATATTCATATGGGGCATGTCGATTATCGATGCTTACCGTATCAATCGACGTGAAATTTCGTAGTGAAAAAAGTTTCTTCTCAGTTGAATTGGTAGAATTTCGGTGTTAGCCTTCGCGGATTGTGTTTAAAGGAGTTGACGACATGTGCGGCATCGTAGGGCTGTTTTTGAAAGACCCAAAGCTGGAACCAAAGCTGGGCTCCATGCTCACGGACATGCTGATTACCATGACCGATCGCGGACCCGATTCTGCGGGGATTGCGATATATGGTCGTCCCAAAAAGGGGCGGGCAAAACTGACCGTGCAATCCAGCCAACCCGAAACCGACTTCAAAAATCTTGCCAAAGACTTGAGCAAGGCTGTTGGCAGCCCTGTCAAAGCACTGATTAAAAACACCCATGTTGTTTTGGATGTTCCCGCCAAAAAGTTGGACGCAGCGCGAGGGGCAGTTACCCAACTGCGACCCAATTGCAAGGTCATGAGTTCTGGCGACAGCATTGAAATTTTTAAAGAAGTAGGTCTACCGAAGGATGTTGCCGCCCGCTTTGGGGTTCCCAAAATGTCGGGCACGCATGGCATTGGCCACACGCGTATGGCCACTGAATCGGCCGTCACGACAATGGGCGCGCATCCGTTCTCGACGGGTGCTGATCAATGTCTTGTCCACAACGGTTCGTTGTCCAACCATAATTCGGTGCGGCGCGATTTGAAGCGGGCTGGCATGACGTTTGAGACCGAAAATGACACCGAAGTCGCTGCCGCATTTATCAGCCACAAACTGCGGGAAGGTGAAAAGCTTGGTGATGCGATGGAAGCAACACTGACGGACCTTGATGGCTTCTTCACTTTCGTTGTGGGAACTCACAACGGTTTTGGCGTGGTGCGTGACCCCATCGCCTGCAAGCCTGCCGTGATGGCGGAGACTGACCAATACGTAGCCTTCGGGTCGGAATATCGTGCGTTGGTCAACTTGCCAGGCATCGACAAGGCCCGTGTCTGGGAACCTGAACCTGCTACCGTATATTTCTGGGAGCGTTGACGGAATGCAAACATACGACTTGGGCGCACAGGGTTTGCGCGGATTGAATTCTGCCCTTCACGCGTTGAAGGGCCAGACCAATATGACAGCGTGGGAAATTGTGAACCCGAAAGGTTCACATTCCATTGCAGCGGGGGTTGACGCCCCTATCGAAATCACGGTGCGCGGTTCCACGGGCTATTATTGCGGTGGCATGAACAAGCAAGCGACAATCCGCATCGTCGGCAGTGCAGGACCTGGTGTTGCTGAAAACATGATGTCGGGCACCGTCATCATTGATGGCGACGCCAGTCAATATGCCGGTGCAACAGGTCGTGGAGGTCTTCTTGTGATCAAAGGCAACGCCTCTTCGCGGTGTGGCATTTCGATGAAAGGCATCGATATTGTCGTGCACGGCAACATCGGCCATATGTCAGCTTTCATGGCGCAATCCGGCAACCTGGTGGTGCTGGGCAATGCTGGCGAAGCACTGGGCGACAGTCTTTATGAGGCGCGCATGTTTGTGCGCGGCAGCGTGAAGTCGCTTGGCACTGACTGCATTGAAAAAGAAATGCGGCCTGAACACTTTGAAATTCTGGAAAACCTGCTGAAGCGTGGTGAGGCTGATGCCAAAGCCAAGCCCGAGCAATTTCGCCGCTATGGTTCGGCCCGCAAACTTTACACTTTCAACATCGACAACGCGTCGGATTATTGAGAACAAAATGACGGACTTTCCACGTACACCCCCACGTTATTCTGCCACCTTCACGCCTGCTGTAAACGCTGAAATCCGCCGTGCTGCAGCAACAGGCATTTATGATATTCGGGGCGGCGGTACCAAACGCCATCTGCCGCATTTTGATGACTTGCTGTTTCTGGGCGCATCGATCAGTCGCTATCCTCTTGAGGGTTATCGCGAAAAATGTGCAACGGATGTGTGGCTTGGAACACGCCATGCCAAAAAGCCGATTCACCTCGAAATTCCAGTGACAATTGCGGGCATGTCATTTGGTGCTTTGTCTGGACCTGCCAAAGAAGCTCTAGGACGCGGTGCCTCGGCTGCTGGAACTTCGACCACTACGGGTGATGGTGGCATGACCGAGGAAGAACGCGGGCATTCAAAGACACTCGTCTATCAATATCTGCCATCTCGCTATGGCATGAACCCTGATGATTTGCGCCGCGCCGATGCAATTGAGATTGTTGTAGGGCAGGGTGCCAAGCCCGGCGGTGGTGGCATGTTGCTGGGTCAAAAGATTTCAGATCGCGTTGCCAATATGCGCAACTTGCCCAAGGGCATTGATCAACGTTCAGCTTGTCGTCACCCGGATTGGACGGGGCCGGATGACCTTGAAATCAAAATTCTGGAACTGCGCGAAATCACCGATTGGGAAAAGCCGATTTATGTCAAAGTCGGGGGTGCTCGTCCGTATTACGATACGGCACTCGCCGTGAAAGCAGGCGCTGACGTTGTCGTACTGGACGGCATGCAGGGTGGCACAGCAGCCACGCAAGACGTGTTTATCGAACACGTGGGTATGCCCATTCTCGCCTGCATTCCACTCGCCGTAAAAGCCCTGCAAGACCTTGGCATGCACCGCAAAGTGCAACTGATAGTGTCAGGCGGTGTTCGCTCTGGTGCTGATGTTGCAAAAGCCATGGCCTTGGGTGCCGATGCTGTTTCGATTGGCACGGCAGCACTTATTGCACTCGGTGACAATGATCCCAAATGGGAAGCGGAATATCAGCAGCTTGGCACCACAGCCGATGCTTACGATGATTGGCACGAAGGCAAAGACCCGGCAGGTATCACCACGCAAGACCCGGAATTGTCCAAACGTTTTGACCCCGTTCTTGGTGGTCGTCGTTTGAAAAACTATCTCAAGGTCATGACGCTCGAAGCGCAAACCATCGCGCGGGCTTGTGGCAAAAACCATCTTCACAATCTGGAACCGGAAGACTTATGCTCGTTGACAATAGAAGCGGCGGCTATGGCTGGCGTTCCACTCGCGGGAACAAATTGGATACCGGGCCGCAACGGCGGCTTCTAAAATAAAAAAAGAGTTCAGGGAGAACACGAGAATGGCAAGAGATCTTGCGAAGTGGGCGAAACAAAAAGGCGTCAAATACTTCATGGTTTCCTACACTGACTTGTTCGGTGGTCAGCGTGCGAAGTTGGTGCCGACTCAGGCGATCAATGAAATGGCCGTTGATGGGGCAGGTTTTGCGGGTTTTGCAACATGGCTTGATCTCACACCGGCACATCCTGATTTAATGGCGGTGCCTGATCCTGACTCAGCGATACAATTGCCATGGAAAAAAGATGTGGCCTGGGTTGCAGCCCGCGCCACCATGGAAGGAAAACTCGTCGACCAAGCGCCGCGCAATGTGCTGGAGCGTTTGGTTGCCGAAGCTGCCAAGGATGGTCTTCGCGTCAAGACGGGCGTTGAACCCGAATTTTTTATTCTCTCTGCCGACGGCAGCCAGATTTCTGACCCCTATGATACGGCAGAAAAGCCCTGCTACGACCAACAAGCCGTCATGCGGCGTTATGATGTGATCGCTGAAATATGCGACTACATGTTGGAGCTGGGCTGGGAAGCCTACCAGAACGACCATGAAGACGCCGTTGGCCAGTTTGAAATGAACTGGAAATATGACGATGCGTTGCAGACTGCCGACAAACATTCGTTCTTCAAGTTCATGACGAAATCGATTGCCGAGAAACATGGCTTCCGCGCAAGCTTCATGCCAAAACCGTTTAAGGGTCTCACGGGTTCCGGCTGTCACGCTCATATTTCTGTGTGGTCGAAGGACGGAAAGACCAATGCCTTCGCTGACAAAAGCAAAGAGTTGGGCTTGTCTGATCGTGGCCGGAGTTTCTTGGGCGGAATCATGAAACACGCCTCTGCTTTGGCCGCCATTTGCAATCCGACAGTCAACAGCTACAAGCGTATCAATGCGCCACGCACATCGTCGGGCGCGACCTGGGCACCTAATTCCGTAACGTGGACTGGCAACAACCGCACCCACATGGTGCGCGTGCCGGGACCGGGGCGCTTTGAATTGCGTCTGCCAGACGGCGCAGCCAACCCCTATTTGTTGCAAGCTGTGATTATTGCTGCAGGTCTCGATGGCGTGCGCACCAAGGCCGACCCTGGCAAGCGCCACGACATTGACATGTACCAAATGGGCCATACCGTGAAGGACGCGCCGAAGTTGCCTCTGAACTTGCTGGATGCGTTGCGCGAATATGAAAAAGACAAAACGCTCAGAGCGATGATGGGCGAAGAGTTTTCGACAGCTTATGTAAAACTCAAGCAAAAGGAATGGGACAGCTATGCGTCTCACTTCTCTCGCTGGGAAACGGAAAATACATTAGACATCTAATGAAGACAAATCGAATGCCGATAAGAGCAAACAATCGGGGGTTTCATGACAAAGAGAGTTGCCATCATTGGCGCTGGTCCGTCCGGACTTGCGCAACTTCGTGCCTTTCAGTCGGCAAACGCCAAAGGCGCTGATATTCCCGAAGTCGTCTGTTTTGAAAAACAAGACAATTGGGGCGGGCTTTGGAATTACTCCTGGCGCACGGGGCTTGATGAAAATGGTGAGCCAGCGCATGGTTCAATGTATCGGTACCTCTGGTCCAATGGACCAAAAGAAGGATTGGAATTCGCTGACTATTCGTTCGAAGAACATTTCGGAAAGCAGATTGCCAGTTACCCACCGCGCGCGGTGTTGTTTGACTACATTGCGGGGCGCGTTGAAAAAGCAGGCGTGCGGGATTGGATCAGATTTAAATCCGCGGTTCGCTTTGTGCGCTTCGATGCAACGACGTCAAAGTTTACGGTGACAGTTCATGACCATTCCAAAGATTCAATTTATGATGAAGTCTTTGATCATGTGATTGTTGCCTCCGGACACTTCTCGACCCCCAACGTGCCGGAATTTCCTGGCTTTGGAAGTTACAATGGGCGCATTCTGCACGCCCATGATTTCCGTGATGCGATGGAGTTCAAAGGTAAGGACTTGTTGATCGTCGGCACCAGTTATTCAGCTGAAGACATTGGTTCGCAATGTTGGAAATATGGCTGCAAGTCAGTTACTGTTGCTCATCGCACAGCACCGATGGGCTATGACTGGCCATCGAACTGGAAAGAAGTACCAATTCTCACCCACGTTGATCAGGACACGGCCTATTTCAAAGATGGAACGTCCAAAAGGATTGATGCCATCATTTTGTGCACAGGATACAAACATCATTTCCCTTATCTGCCAGATGATCTGCGTTTGAAAACCAAGAATCGCTTGGCCACTGCTGATCTTTATAAAGGAGTGGCATGGGTTCATAACCCCGCGCTGTTTTACCTTGGCATGCAAGACCAGTGGTTCACCTTCAACATGTTTGACGCGCAAGCATGGTGGGTGCGTGATGCAATTCTGGGGCGGATTGCGATTCCCAAAGACAAGGCGGCGCTGCTGAAAGACGTGACCGACCGTGTTGCAGGTGAGGACGCAGGCAAAGACGCGCATGACGCCATTCATTACCAAGGCGACTACGTCAAGGAACTCATCGCCGAAACTGATTATCCGGCGTTCGATGTTGATGGCGCTTGCGAGGCCTTCTTCGAATGGAAAGATCACAAGGCCAAAAACATCATGACGTTCCGTGACAACGCTTACAAATCGGTCATCACTGGAACAATGGCACCGCTTCACCATACGGCGTGGAAAGATGCATTGGAAGATTCGATGGAGAGTTATTTGAAGAATTAGGGATCTCAAGATTTGTCATGACGGCAAGTCTGGGTTGGGCGCGAAGATGCGGCAAGTCGGCCAAAAGAAATCGGCACCGTTCCTCGCAATAAGTAAGGGGTAAAGGAAATGACGAAAGAATCTGGCTCGGGCCAAATGGTCCGTGCGTTGGACTGGAAAGGGGCCTTCTGGGTCGCGGCTGGTGTGCCGCCCTTGGTGCTTTTCTCAATCGGCGGCATCGCCGGGACCACGGGCAAACTGGCCTTCCTGGTGTGGATCATTTCGATGATCATGGGCTTTTTGCAAAGCTTCACCTACGCCGAAATGGCGGGCATGTTTGGCAACAAATCAGGTGGCACATCGGTTTATGGTGCTACCGCGTGGTTGCGCTATTCAAAGCTGATTGCACCACTTTCGGTGTGGTGCAATTGGTTCGCATGGTCTCCCGTGTTGTCGCTTGGTTGTGCCATCGCAGCGGGTTACATCTTGAATGCGCTTTTCCCCATTCCCTTGGCTGACAGCCAACAGGTGGTGGATTGGGTGACGGCAAACCTTGCCAACTATACAGCTGAAACCAAAGCAGTCGTTGATTACATGGCAGCAAATGCCGGCGTGCTTGCGCCTGATGCAATCAAGGCAGTGGCTTCGGCTGACGGCGTTGCTGCATTGACGCCAGCGTTTCGCACGTTCGAAGCCATGGCCTTTGCCATTCCAGGGCTTGGCACGTTGCGCTTCAATTCTACATTCCTCGTCGGTGTTGCGTTGATGTTACTGATTCTCATCATCCAACATCGCGGCATTGCACAAACCGCCAGTGCACAAAAATGGTTGGCCATCATCGTGTTGGTGCCACTTCTGTTGGTTGGTCTCGTGCCAATCCTGACGGGGCAAATCAACAGCATGAATGTGACCAATCTGTTGCCACCCACCGCTGCTTATTCCGGCGTTGATGGCACATGGAACATTGGCGGCTGGACCTTGTTCTTAGGAGGCCTCTACATTGCCGCTTGGTCAACCTACGGCTTTGAAACCGCTGTTTGCTATACCAGCGAATTGAAAGACCCGAAGCGTGATACCTTCCGGGCCATCTTCTACTCGGGCCTTCTGTGTTGTGTGTTCTTCTTCCTCATTCCATTCTCGTTCCAAGGTGTGCTCGGAACCTCCGGCATGCTCGCGCCGGGCATCGTTGATGGAACAGGCATTGGTCAAGCACTTGGCAATATGGTGGGTGGTGGACCGGTGATCACGCAGCTGTTTGTGATCCTGATGATCCTCGCCTTGTTCATGGCAATCATGACGGCCATGGCCGGTTCATCACGCACTCTCTATCAGGGTTCGAAGGATGGCTGGTTACCGAAGTATCTTGGCGGCGTGAACGAAAAGGGTGTGCCTTCCAAGGCCATGTGGACGGACTTTGCGTTCAACGTGTTCCTGTTGGCTTTGGCGTCGGACGTGGGTGGGTATTTCTACGTGCTGGCCATTTCCAACGTCGGCTACATCCTGTTCAACTTCCTCAATCTCAATGCAGGCTGGATGCATCGTATTGATTCAGCTCACATTGAGCGTCCGTGGAAAGCTCCGACCTGGTTGATTGGTGTGAATACGGTGTTGGCCTTTGTGAACGCTCTGTTCCTCGGTGCTGGTGCCAAGGTGTGGGGATATTCCAATGCCTTGTGGGCGGGCTTGATATTCGCTGCTTTCATCATTCCGGTGTTTTGGTACCGCCACTATATGCAGGATGGTGGCAAGTTCCCGAAGCAGGCCTATATCGATCTTGGTCTCAAGGAAGGTGACCTTGGGGAGCGCAAAGCTGGCATGTTGCCTTACCTGACACTGGTTGCCGGTGCTGCTGTCGTTTTGTGGGCAAACTGGTTCTTCGTGCTGCCAGCCTGATTAAACAGACATGGAAGGGGTCGCTACGGTGGCCCCTTTTTTTAATAAGAAAAGTTACCTGACAAGAAAATTATTTGCACTTCAATATTGATTTTTGTCGGGATGCGCCTCAAACTTGGACGAAATAAAGACTACGACGGGAGACCAACATGACCAATTCTTGGCGCTTTTCCACCCTCATAGACCGCCACAAGGCGCTTGGCTCAAACCTTGAAGACTGGAGTGGCATGGGCACGGCCTGGTCTTATTCGAAAGGTGACCCCGACGCCGAGTACATGGCCATTCGGACCAAGGCAGGTCTCATGGACGTATCAGGTCTCAAGAAAGTCCACATCACAGGACCTGCCGCATCCCACGTGATTGAGCGTGCCACGACGCGCAACATGGAAAAGTTGATGCCAGGCCGTTCGGTTTACGCCACCATGCTCAATGATGCGGGAAAGTTTGTGGATGATTGTGTCATCTACCGTCTTGCACCCAACGCATTCATGGTGGTGCATGGCTCTGGTGGTGCACATGAGCAACTGACCATGGCCGCAACGGGCCGCGATGTATCAATCCGCTTTGATGACAACATGCATGACCTGTCGTTGCAGGGGCCTATGGCGGTCGAATATTTGGAAAAACATGTGCCCGGCATTCGCGCGCTTCCATACTTTGCCCACATGCAAACATCATTGTTTGGCAAGCCAGCCATGATCTCGCGCACAGGCTATACTGGTGAACGCGGTTACGAACTGTTTGTGCGCGGTCAGGATGCGGGAATGATTTGGGATCGCATTCTCGCAGAGGGTGCTGGCAGTGGTATTATTCCGTGCCGCTTTACCACGCTCGATATGCTGCGCACGGAAAGTTATTTGCTTTTCTTCCCTTTCGATAATTCCGAAATGTATCCGTTCGACGACCAGGGCCCCGGCGACACATTGTGGGAACTTGGCCTCGACTTTACGGTATCGCCGGGCAAGGTGGGCTTCCGTGGTGCTGAAGAGCACTACCGCTTGAAGGGCAAAGAACGCTTCAAGATTTGGGGGCTCAAACTTGAAGGCACCAATGTGCCGGGGAATGGTGCGCCCGTTTTCCGTGATGGAAAGAAAGTGGGTATCGTTACGCAGGCCATGTATTCTCCTCTCAACAAGCACAACATTGCCATTGCAAGGCTTCCTGTTGACTGCGCCAACACTGGCACCCAATTGGAAGTGCGCTGTGGCACTCACGGTCCTATGGCTGCCACGACGCATGCGATGCCGTTTTATGATCCTGAAAAAAAGCGACGAACCGTGCAAGGCTAACGGGCAGATCGATGACGAAAACCGCATTCCCACCTGCCATCAAAAGTCGTCCCGTCTATGGCGTGCTTGAGGCACGGGCGGGAGCCAGACATTTGATTGTTGCAGATGGTGAAGGTGCTGATGCTGTCATCGCACTTCTGGAGCGTTTCGGCGATGGCAAGGCAGACATGCTCAGCACTTTGCACATCATCTACACAGCCGGTCCCAACGGCACTGACAAGTCAGCTGCCTTGGAAAAACTGGGTGCGGCGCAATTCTATGCAGCACCTTCGATTCCAACATTGCTTCCGCGCCTGCAACGGGTTTTGGCCGATGCACATATGGGCACGCAGTTTTACCTCACTGGCAGTGAAGGCCTGATGGGGCAGGCCGAACGCGAAATCATGAACACGGGTTTTCCGTTTTCGGATATCCAGAAAGAACACCGTGGTTCGACAGTCCGGCGCGTGCAGTGTGTGCATTGCAAAGGTATTACAGAAAACGTGGCCACAGATCCTTTCAAGTGCAGCCACTGTGGCTTAAATCTTTTTGTGCGGGACCATTACTCACGCCGTATCGCGGCCTTCCAGGGTGTCAACATTGATGCGGAAGACCCGGGCCTGGTGCCGGAAGCCCAAGTGAAATTCACATGAGTGGCGGAGCCAAATTGCAGGTCCGCGTTGCGGAGGTTGTTGAGGTCAACGAACTGATCAAACGCTTTCGTTTTGTCAGCCATGATGGTTCGGCGTTACCGTCTTACTCGGGCGGCGCCCATACGGTTGTCGAAATGGATGATCATGGAACACGCAGGCTCAATCCCTATTCGCTGATGAGTAGCCCGCAAGACACTTCCGCTTATGAAATATCCGTGCGGCGTGATGATCAAGGTCGGGGTGGTTCGCTTTATATGCACCGACATGTGAAGCCCGGCATGGACATGGTACTCAGCTATCCAGTCAATCTGTTCCCCCTTGATAGTCGCGCGAAAAAGCATCTCATGATTGCGGGTGGCATTGGCATTACGCCATTCCTTGCGCAAATGGCACAGCTACAGCAGTTCGGTGGAAAATTTGAGTTGCATTATTCCGCACGTTCAAAACCGCTAGGTGCCTACATGGATCGGCTTCAGGGTCTCTACGGCGACCGCATGCACTTCTATTTTGACGACCAGAAACAGGTCATCGATCTGGCGCGTGTTTTGTCCATGCAACCCATTGGTACGCACCTTTATGTGTGTGGCCCAAAAGGCATGATCAATTGGGTTTTGTCCACCGCATCAAACATGGGCTGGCCTGTGAAGGCACTGCACCACGAAGAATTCTTGGCACCCGGCACGGGCAAACCATTTGAAGTAAAGCTCGCAGTGTCGAACAAGACGGTTACCGTCGGCACCGCGCAGTCATTGTTGGAAGCAATGGAAGTTGCTGGAGTTGATGCGCCTTATATGTGTCGCGGCGGGGCCTGTGGGCAATGTGAATCCAATGTCGTGTCTTGCGACGGCACCATCCTGCACCGTGACCATTGGCTGACGCCAGAGGAACAGGCGGCTGGATTGAAAATCATGCCTTGCGTCTCGCGTTTCGAGGGCAAGAGCCTCATCATTGAAAGATAGGAAGCCATCATGAGCATTGTGTTCAAATCAGGCGATTTCAACGATTACTTCCACAGTGAAACATTTCGCGATGATTTCACGTATCGCAATTCGCCGGAAGGCATTCGCCGCTTTCCGTTTCCATTTGATCGCGATGATTACATGTACTCGGTCAACATGGAGCCGCATGTCCCCGGCCGCAAAGGTTCAGTGTTTGAACACACATTTGATGTGGACGAGCATTATGTGGCTGAGATGTTTGACCGCGCCAAAGTGTTGGCGTCTGACCCGCTGCGCTGTCAGTCCTTGCCGCATATGACATTGGCGGGATGGGATCTTCTCGAGCTTATCATGGAGTCGAAGGCACGCGAATATCCACAGTGGTTTTCACTGACCAAAGACGGCAACAATTGGCATTGGATCAACGGCCCGCTGGGTATTGATCAGAGGTTTACCTTCCTCGATGAATCCACGCTGCCGTATGGACCGTTCGAATATATCACGCGGCAAACCCAAGGCGACTTCTCATTGCAAGACGAGCGCGACAATGACCTGTGGATGGACGCAGGCATGATCACGTCACAGGCCGACTGGTCGCTGGATTTCGACATTGGCATGAGTTTCATGGAATGGCATGCGCCTGTGCCACTGGCCCATGAGAAAGGCATTTTTGATCGTGCGCTCAAGTTTCTATTGAAGCTGCAACACGGTGCTCCCGTGCGTCGCTTCAATTGGACGATGACAGTTAATCCTCTGCTCGATACGGCACCTGAAACGTACCCCAAATGGGGGCCAATGAAGGCGTCGCTTACGCCCGAAAATATCGGACACAAAATGCATCTGCGTGTGGAGTTGCAGGCTCTGTTCCGGCTGCCTCGTTCCAATGCTGTGGCTTTTTCCATCCGTTGCTATCTCGGTAAATTTGAGGAGCTTGTTACGGTGCCAAAGTGGGGCCGCCGCTTGCACCGCGTGGTGCGTGACCTGCATCCTGATCTTGCCACATACAAAGGCTTTATCCGCAACCGCGACATGATGGCGGCATGGCTTTCAACGTATGATGACGGCAAGCCAACGTCCGTTGGCTGGTGGCCGGAAGATTGATCCCGCATGCTTGATGACGTCCCACTGCGTTTGGGTTTCCTGATGTTTCCAGGCTTTCCGATGGCTTGCCTCACGTCCGCAATTGAGCCTTTGCGGGCGGCCAACGAGATCGTCGGTCGCAAAGTCTTCACGTGGAAACTGGTTGCGGAAACTTTAGCCCCCGTGCGCTCATCTGCCGAGGTGCGCTTTGAACCTGACGTTACACTGACCGCGTGTGAAGACTTGCATCAGCTTTATATCATTGCGCCACCCTCAGGGAAATTTGCTGACGCGCGGCGTGGTTCGGCGCGGTTGCGCTGGTTGGACCGGACGGGTGTGGTGCTGGGCGCCTTTTCAGGTGGCATTTTTCCGTTGTCGCGCGCCGGGTTGATGGAGGGGCGCGGTTGCTCGGTGCATTGGTGTTATGAAGCGGCGTTCAAGGCAGAGTTCCCACTCGTCAAGTCCAGTGAGTCGGTGATTCTTCGAGACAACCGCCGTATCACTGCATCTGGGGCCGGTGCTGTGTTTGATTTGATGCTGCGCCTTATTGAAGAGAAATTGGGCCGTAACTGTATGACGGAAGTGGCGTGCTGGTTCCAACACCCGTTCATGCGCGATGAAGCTGCAAGCCAGAAGGTGCCTGTACCGCACGGCAATTCCACCGCAGACCGCTTGCCACCTGTGATCCGCGAGGCGCTTCGCCTGTTTGAAAATCATATTGAAGACCCCTTGCGGATTCCCGATGTGGCAGCGGCGGTTGATATGTCGGGGCGGCATTTTGAACGACTGTTCAAGCGTGAAACAGGCCAAAGCCCACTTCGGTTTTATCGCAATATGCGGCTGTCAAAAGCGCGGCAGCGGGTGCTTTATTCTGAAGACTCGCTCCGCGATATTGCCACATCTGTGGGCTATCTAAAATCTACGCCCATGGCGCGGGACTATAAGGCGTTGTTTGGTGTAAGCCCGAAAGACGAGCGTCGCTTGTTCACAGGTTTGCACGATATGGGCCATGACCGAATTGATAAACTGGTCGTGACGACACAAAAATAGCGTCCGCAAAAGGTTCATAAGACAATGCTTGTAATCTCTTACCCCACCGTCGTTCCTGGACCACCGCGTGCCAGCCGCATTGTCATGCCGCGTGACTTGCAACAGCATCATGGCCGCGAGCGGCATGTGATTGCAGGTGGTGGTGCGCTTTTACTGCAAATGGGACAGGGTGATCGTTTCACGTTGAGCAATGATGAAGGCGGCCAACAAGCCGAGGTTATTGCTGCGCGGCTCAATGGCCAAATTGATGCGGCATTGATCGGCCAGACTTCGAACAGCGATGCGAGTGGCTTGAAAGCTTTATTGAGTCCGGGGGTAATCGAGCCGGGTTTGGTGCGTTTGCGCAATGGTCTTGCGGTGCGCGGCATTGAACTTTCTAAAGCTGGAGCGATCTCAATGTTCGATTCGTCTACAGCGGTAAATACCTCTGTGAATTTTAGTACCAATGAAGCTGGTTGGCTGGTTGTTGCGGCACCGGGCCATCACATGTTGCCAGGCGAACAGGGCACCCTCACTCCACTGACATTGTCGGTCGAGCGCGCCGCACCACGGCTTGTGGGCAAGTTTGATTTGCCTGATCCGTTGGCGGATCCTTTGCAGGATATTCGTATCAAATCCGCAACGGCGAAGGCTTATTTTGTAAAAGCTGGCGAGTACATCCAAATTCTGGATGTCGATGGCCGTCAGTGTACGGATTTTCAATGCTTTGATGTCCGCAAGCTCGACCGTGGGATCGAACGCCCTTTGGACGTGACGACGTCGCGCACGCTGATGGGTCATGCCTATTCGATGCCGGGGCTGCATTCCAAATATTACGATCAGGATATGACACCGCTGATCGAAGTGGTGCAAGACACAGTGGGTCGCCATGACGCTTTCGCCATGGCCTGTGCGCCGAAATATTATGACGATATTGGTTATCCGGGCCACGCCAATTGCTCGGAAAATTTCAACGGTGTTTTGGCGGCTCACGGCGTGGAACCGCGTCCCGGCTGGATGGCGGTCAACTTGTTTTTCAACACGGCAATTGATGCGCATGGTGTATTGATCAGTGATGAGCCTTGGTCACGTCCCGGTGATTATGTTTTATTCCGCGCGCTGACGGATATTGTCTGTGTGTCATCTTCCTGCCCGGATGATACTTCGCCTGCCAATGGCTGGTTTCTGTCAGACATACATGTGCGAACTTACTCCGGGACGGAGAAATTCAGCCGTTCCATTGCCTATCGCCCTACGCCAGATTCGGAGCCCAAGATGACCAAGGAAACGGCCTTTCATGAGAGGATCTCAGCGCGCACCCGTCATCATGTGGAATACAAAGGTTATTGGTTGCCGCAGGTTTATTCCTCCAATGGTGCCATCGAAGAATATTGGGCCTGCCGCCAGAAGGCCGTAGTGCTGGATCTTTCGCCCTTGCGCAAATTTGAAGTGACGGGACCTGACGCTGAGGTGTTGATGCAATATGTTCTGACGCGCGACATGAAGAAACTGTCACAGGGGCAGGTGGTTTATTCTGCCATGTGTTATGAGCACGGCGGCATGATTGATGACGGTACGGCATTTCGCTTGGGGCAGGACAATTTCCGTTGGATTGGTGGCGATGATTACGGTGGTGTCTGGCTGCGGGAATGGGCTGAGAGGCTCAATCTCAAAGTCATGGTGCGATCGTCGACGGACCAGTTGCATAACCTTGCGGTGCAGGGACCCAACAGCCGCGAGATCATGGGCCGGATGGTGTGGACTGCACCGCACCAGCCGACGATTGATGAACTCGGTTGGTTCCGCTTCACGATTGCAAGGCTTGGTGGACCAGAGGGTGCGCCACTTGTTGTATCGCGGACGGGTTATACGGGTGAATTGGGTTTTGAAATTTTCTGCCATCCGAAGGATGGCACTGCTGTCTACGACGCCGTACGGCAACACGGTGAAGAGTTCGGCCTCAGGCCCATGGGATTGCAAGCGCTCGACATGGTGCGCATTGAGGCAGGCTTGATATTTGCTGGTTATGATTTCTCAGACCAGACCGATCCCTTTGAAGCCGGCATCGGTTTCACGGTGCCGCTCAAATCCAAGACAGATGATTTTATCGGTCGTGAAGCTTTGATCCGCCGCAAGGAGAATCCTTCGCGCAAGTTTGTTGGACTCGATATCGATTCAAACGTGGCTGTGGGCCACGGTGACAGTTTGCACATGGGGCGCGCGCAAGTGGGTGAGGTGACGTCCTCTATGCGCTCGCCACTTCTTGGCAAAAATATCGCGTTGGCCCGTGTGGATATTGCCCACGCCGCTATTGGCACACGTATTGATATCGGCAAGCTGGACGGACAGCAGAAGCGTTTGCCTGCCACCATCGTCGGCCTGTCACACTATGACCCGAAGAAGACACGTCCTCAGAGTTAATCGACGAGATCTGCATCCGCATTTGCATCGCGTGAAATGACTTCGAGAATGCCTGCTGCAAAGATCAAGGCCGCGCCTGCGATCTGGATCAGAGCGATTGGTTGAGATGACAGCAAAGCGATGGCAATTGTTCCCACGACGACTTCCATCATCAACAGCACGCCGACGCGCGCGGATGACAGGTATGCTGTTCCCCAAATGACGAGCACGTTGGGAATTGCAAAAAGTAGCAGTCCCACTGCGGCTGCCCAAACGTAAATGCTTGTGTCTGCAGTGCCTGCGATCACTTTTGGAGCAACACCCGATAACACAAGCGCAAGAACGACAGTTGATCCCAAACCCGCAAAGGAGAATTGCATCAGCCGCGTCCAACTGTTTCGTTCAACTTCCCTGCTCGCGAGCGAGGTGCCCAACGCCCAGAGTGCGCCACTCATGAGTGCGATCCAGTCACCGAGATTTTTCGGTATCGGCAGGCTTGTTGCACCGAGTACCAGCCCGACGCCAACACATCCCATGATGATGACCAAAGTGCGCACCAGGCCGATTGGCTCGCCATAGAACAGCTTGCCCAACAGGATGCTCCATACGGGCGTGAGATAGAACAAAAGGATTGCGTTGAAGGGATGAGTCAAGAGCAAGGCAAAGGTGTAGAGCGTGAATGCAAGTCCCATAGTGATGAGCGGCAGTGACGGCTTTGCGATTTGTCGCCACACGCCCGTGACAATAAGGCCGGGCAGTGCACAAAAGGCAGTAACACCATAGAAAATCGCACTGGAAAGGCCCACGCCAAGTCCCAGTTTTTCAAATTCCACAAGCGGGTACCAGAGCAGCCCCCAACACGCACCAGCCACCATAACGCCGAGCGAAGGCAAAAGTTGTGTTGGCCTCACGCCGTCATTCCCTGTTGTTGTTGCATTTGCGCGGCCCGGCGGTCAGTTCACCACTTCTTCAGAAGCCTACCTTTTCGCCACCTTTGAGCGCCAGGATTTCCCGAGCTTCCGCTGGGCTTGCCACTTCAAGACCCAAGCCTTCAATAATCTGACGAACCTGTTTCACTTGCGCGGCATTAGACTCTGCCAATTTGCCTTTGCCCAGCCATAGAGAGTCCTCAAGACCCACGCGCACGTTACCACCCATCGCCGCCGACATTGCAGCGATTGGCATTTGGTTTCTGCCAGCACCCAAAACCGACCAACGGTAATTGTCGCCGAATAAACGGTCAGCGGTGCGCTTCATATGCATCACGTCATCAGGATGACCGCCAATGCCGCCGAGAATGCCAAATACACTTTGCACAAAGAACGGAGCCGACACCAGTCCACGATCAGCAAAATGCGCGAGCGTGTAAAGATGGCCAATGTCATAACACTCAATTTCAAATCGGGTACCGTTTTCAGCGCAAGTTTTCAGGATATATTCAATGTCAGCAAATGTGTTCTTGAACATGCGGCCACGAGAGCCTTCAAGGTACTCATGTTCCCAATCATGCTTGAGGTTTTTAAAGCGCGCCAACATGGGGTAAAGGCCAAAGTTCATCGTACCCATGTTGAGTGAAGCAACTTCTGGTTTGAACCTGGCAGCAGGACGTACGCGTTGTTCAATCGTCATGGTGGCAGAGCCACCAGTTGTGATGTTGAGAATGCAGCCTGAGCGCTGCTTGATGGATTTCAGAATCGGTGCGAAGGCTTCAGGCGATTGGTCCGGCCTTCCGTCCTTCGGATTGCGCGCGTGCAAATGCACAATTGCTGCACCAGCCTCCGCTGCACCGACAGCCGCGTCGGCAATTTCTTCAGCGGTTACTGGCAGGTAAGGGGACATGGACGGTGTGTGAATAGAGCCTGTAACAGCACAGGTGATGATGACTTTGTTTTGTGAGGCCATGATTTGTTTCTGCCCGTCGATTTCAAGCTTGCTCTTTGATGATTGGATATCAGTTTCAAGGACAAGTCTCAAACCAATAACATATCACTACTCGCGGGAGTGTGTTGCGCGAACACGACCTGACGACTCCCTGATCGTGAAAGTGCCATCAAAGGTCAAATGCTGGGTGTCCTTTTCGGGCAAACCAGATCCAGACATCCGATCAAGCAGAAGTGTCCACGCGGCTGAGGCCAGTTGCCGTGTAGGTTGTCCCATCGCCGTTACGTAAGGCCGCAGTGCTGACATCCATTCAAAATCATCGAAACCCACGAGCGAGATATCTTGTGGCATAGCGAGTTGCATCGCCTGTATTGCCTTGATTGCACCAAGCGTGGCTATATTTGTGGTGGCAATTATGGCCGTTGATTTTTCGTCTCGGTGCAAGTCTTGTTCCAGTGCCCCGCGTGCACCTTCAATGCTGTGGCCGCCCGTGACGACGCGCAGTGTTGTCAAGTCGCTGTGAGCTTCAAGTGCACGTTTGACGCCCAGCACCCGGTCACTGCTGGCCGCCAGATCGAGATTCGGAACAACAACGGTAAAGCGTTGGTGGCCCTGTGTGAGCAGATAGTGCGCAACGGTTTCGCCAGCGGGCACATTGTTCAAGCCTACGGTATCAAAGTCCCGCAATGACAAGCCGCGATCCATCACAACTGTAGGCGGCAAGTCTGCCAATTGAAGCCCCAAGCCAATGCCAAAGTCCGAACCGGGATACACAATCAACCCTTCAATTTGCCGGAACATCAGCGCTTGGATGCGTTCATGTTCGCGCTCAAGTTCTTCATTGCTGGTCACGATGGCGATGTCGTAGCCAGATTCAATTGCCAGTGCTTCAAACTCGCTCGCCATTTGGGCGAAAAACGTATTGGTAATGGATGGAACAACCAGACCGACAATGCGGCTGCGCCGGCTGCGCAGGCTGGCAGCGTTGGCATTTAACCGATATCCCAGTTCAGCAACAGCGGCAGTCACACGCTCTCTTGCGCCTGCACCCGCACGGCCGGTTTCATTGAGCACATGTGAGACGGTCGCAGTTGACACCTTTGCCAATGCAGCGACATCCTTGATTGTCGGTGTGGCTGTTCGGCTTTTTTTGCGGCCGTTCCCGATCATGTTTGTCAGGTGATGGTGACGGGCTTGGAGCGGAACCGCGCTACAGTTTCGCGCTGGGCCTTGCGACACACAACAGGCGGCAAGCCCTTCAATATCAATTCTGCGTCTGCAAGCATTTGGTCGCCAATGTCAAATAGAGCCGAAGGCATACCGCCTGTGCGGTGGGCTGACAAGAGCAACCCCTCAATGTTTCGAACCGGGTCATCGGCGGCAACAGGCTCTACCGGAAACACGTCGGTTGCCGCCCGGAACCGACCTTGTTTGACGAAATCAATAAATACTGGAAAATCGACGACAGCGGCACGGCTCATCAAAAGGAAACTTGCGTCCTTCTGTATCAGCGAGAATTCACGATGGGCGAGGAAGCCCTGGTTCTCAGACGTCACGCCTGCAAACACAAATATGACTTTCGAAGACGCTAACAGATCATCGAGTGTTGAAGAATGGCAGGCATATTTGTTCAACACATAGTCGGGCACCCAAGGATCAAATACCCTGATGTGACAATTTAATGGCAGGATCAAACGGTGCAAAGACTTTGCAAGATCGCCAAAGCCGATGAGGCCAACCTCGGCTCCCATCAAGCTGTAACTCTCGTGATTGCTATTGAGTCCGTAGGATTCATATCCTGCACGCATCTCGCGGTCGCCGCGGGTGATGCCACGTGCAAGGTCAATGGCCATGCCAAGCGCAGACTCGGCCACGGCATCAGCGAAGGCAGAGCCGGGAGTGAGCACATGAATGCCATTGTTCAGACAATAGTCATAGTCAATGTTATCAATGAAGTTGGTTTCAACATTGATGATGGCCCGCAGTTTTTTCGCGCGCTTGAGGCGCTCTGTACCCATTGGTGTTTGACCAATCAGAAGTGAAGCTTCAGGCAAGTATTCTTCTACCAGTGCGTCGGGCATGGGACCGCTTTCATACACAATCAATTTTCCGAGTGCCTCAAGCCGACGGCGTGTATCGGGTCGGCAAATGACATCCAGCGTACGCGGGAGTGGATCCACGATGATCAACGGCTTGTGCACGATTTAAGAGCTCCGGCGAATACTAAAAAACAACGATAAAGCTGTCGGTCGCAATATTCAAACGTTTAATCAAAAATCTTTTTTGCCGTTAGTCGAAATATTCTTGGTTCAAATTGGTTTTGCTGTTCAGGAGCACTGTCTTTGTTGCAATGCCGCATGATTTCCAGATTTAGTGTCATTTAGTCTGGCAAGAGTTCAATTTCTCAAGACATTTTTCATTTTGCGATGCAGCATGTTAAACGGTTTACATACATGTCCCCATATGCTTACTTTGCTGAGCCACCAGGGAGACGGAATGAGCTCCGGGCCTGGCCGTTGCCTGTCACTGCCAACGGTCAGAATTTTACAATC
Source organism: Hyphomicrobiales bacterium (assembly GCA_031421835.1). Taxonomy (GTDB): domain Bacteria; phylum Pseudomonadota; class Alphaproteobacteria; order Rhizobiales; family Aestuariivirgaceae; genus Aestuariivirga. Next base: position 21,111 of record JANOPL010000066.1, read on the forward strand.
TTTTCTTTGCAGCGACGCAAATCTCGGGAGGACAGACGAATGAAATTGATGAAGTCATTGCTGGTTGCCAGTTCACTGCTGGCGTTGAGCGCCACAGCACAAGCTGCAGACAAACCACTTTATGGTGTGCTGATGAAAACGCTCGCCAACCCTTTTTGGGGGGCCATGGAGCAAGGTGTCAAAGCTGGTGCCGATGCGGCGGGTGTTGAGTACTACCTGCAAGCCGTCGAAAGCGACCAAGCCGCTGAGCCACAGTTGAACACCTGCAACACCATGCTGGAGCGTAAGCCTGCTGTGATGATCACTGCGGCCATCAACTCTAATATTCTGTTGCCATGCCTCAAGCGCGCTAACGAAATGAACATTCCGGTTGTCGACCTTGATAATAATCTCGACCCTGAAGTTACCAAAGCGGCAGGTGTGAATATTGCCTTTCATATCGGCTCTGACAATATGGCCGCTGGTGCGCAAGGCGCGGAATTTCTCGTCTCCAAAATTGGCAAGGATGCAAAAGGTCCCGTTCTGGTCATTGAAGGTTTGTCGGGCAATATCACCGGCAAGAAGCGGGCTGATGGTTTCGCTAACAAGCTGAAAGAGCTGGCACCCGGACTGGAAGTTGTTGCTTCTTTGCCGGGTGACTGGGACCGCGGCAAAGCCGCCAACATCACCAACGATATTTTGACCAAACACCCTGATCTGGTGGCCATTTTTGCGGCCAACGACGGCATGGCTTTGGGCGCAGTGGAAACGGTATTCGCGGCGGACAAAGGTGCGCAAGTGACCATCATTGGAGTTGACGGCAACTCAGACGCCGTAAAGTCAATCAAAGAAGGTCGTCTCACAGCATCAGTGGCCCAATTGCCATATCTTGTGGGCAAGCAAGCGGTTGAGAGCGTAAAGAAGGTGGTTGAAGGTGGAAAAGTCGACTCTCCTGTTTTCGTACCAACACTCGTATTGACCAAGGACGTCATAGAGGGTGGAAAAGAACCAATGATGGAATTTGTGAAGTAGCCCAATTTCACTTTTCATCGCCGCCATCCGGACTCCCTGTCGGGTGGCGGTCTTTTGCCTGACGCCCTCCGTGGACAAATATCTGACATGACTTCTCATGCTGCCAGCATTGCCGAGCGCTGGCGAACACTTCAATTCCATTTTGACACGCGGTTGCACTTGCGGCTGGAATCGCTCATCGTCTTGTTCATTCTCGTGATCGCGATGAGTGTGCTTTCGCCCTATTTTCTGTCAGTATCAAATATCCTCAATATTCTGCTCGCGACATCGACCATTGGTATCCTCGCAATTGGTGCCACACTGATTTTAAGTTCGAACGGGCTTGATCTTTCGGTAGGATCGGTCCTCGGATTTTCAGGCGTGGCAGGGGCCTATCTTGTTGCCGTTGTTGAATTGCCTTGGCCGTTTGCCATTTTTGGGGCTTTGGCGGCAGGTGCGTTTGCAGGGTCTATCAACGGCTTTCTCATCACGCGAACGCGTATTCCCGCTTTCATTGTGACGCTCGGCATGTTGGGCATTGCGCGGGGTTTTGGTCTCATCCTCGCCCCCAATGGCGGGGCGATTTATGGCTTGCCGCCAGAGATTGTTTTCCTCGGGCAAGGTCGACCGTTGGGAATTCCTGCACCTGTCATCATTCTGGCGCTGGCGGCTGTGTGCGCACACTATCTTCTCGCCTATTCTCGTTTTGGCCGTCACACGCTTGCCATGGGCGACAGCGAAGCCGCAGCGCGCGCAACCGGTATCAATGTCGAGCGGCAACGCTGGATTCTTTACACGCTCTCCGGACTTACAGCCGGGCTTGCGGGTCTTGTATTCATGGCGCGGGTAAATGCGGGCGATCCGACTGCCGGTCTCAACTATGAGCTTACAGCCATCACTGCCGCCATTATCGGAGGCACATCATTGTTTGGCGGCAAGGGTTCTATTCTCGGCACCATGGTGGGTGCGCTTATCATGGGGGTTTTGCAAAATGGGTTGAACCTGCTCGCAGTGCCCAGTTTCTGGCAGCAGGTTGCCATTGGCATGGTGTTGATCCTCGCTGTTTATATTGACCAGTTGCAAACCAGCAAGGAGAAGAAGGCATGAGCCTGCTCGTTGTGAAAGGTGTGACCAAACGTTTTGGCGCGGTGCAGGTTTTAAACGGCGTGGATTTGACAGTTGAATCCGGAACCGTGACGGGCCTCGTCGGCGATAACGGTGCTGGCAAGTCCACATTGATGAAAACCATCACCGGGCTTTACGCGGTTGATGAAGGTCGTGTCATTTTTGCAGACCGCGACGTTATAGGGCAGGGGCCGGGTGCGCGTCGCAGTCTGGGCATTGAAATGATTTATCAAGACCTGGCTCTCGCCAATCAACAGGATGTGGCAGCAAACATCTTCCTGGGACGCGAACCTTTACGGCGTCCCTTTGGTTTTTTCCCTCCAATTGTCGACACAGCGAAGATGGACATTGAAGCACAAAAGATGATTGATCGTTTAGGTGCGCGCATTCCGTCGATCAACCGTCCTGTTGGATTGTTTTCAGGCGGGCAGCAACAAACCGTTGCCATTGCACGTGCACTCACGTTTAACCCGAAACTCGTGATCATGGATGAACCCACGGCCGCTTTGGCTGTCAGGGAAGTTGAAAGCGTATTGAAGCTCATCCGCCAACTCAAGGCTGAAGGCATCGCGGTGATCCTGATCAGTCATCGGCTGAATGATGTCATGGAAGTGACGGACAGAATTGTGGTGTTGCGCCAAGGTCGCATTGAAGCCGATCTCGTCACCAGGAAAACGCAGATGAAAGAAGTCGTTGAATACATTGTAGGAGCACATTGAGATGGCAAATGGCAACGTTAAACTGGGGATGCATGCCTCACTTTGGGCGGCGGAATGGACCCGCGAAGCCGCAGAGCTTGCCATTCCGGAAGCGGCAGAATACGGGCTTCAATGTATCGAATTTCCCTTGTTGGTGCCTGAAGGTGTTGATGCGCCACATTCGGCCAAACTGTTTGAAAAATACGGAATTGAACCGACTTGCTCCTTGTGTTTGCCAGATGACAAGATGGCTGCGTTCAAGCCAGAAGCAGCACAAGCCTTTGTGACGAAGGCCCTCGACAAGGCTGCGGAAACGGGATCAAAATTTTTAGGTGGCGTTACGTTTGGCGCGCTGGGCTATCGCTCCGGCAAGCCACCCACCAAAGCCGAATATGAAAATATCGTGAAGGCGCTGAAGCCCACAGCACAACACGCACGTCGACTTGGTATCACGCTCGGCATTGAACCTTGCAACCGCTACGAAACACATTTGATCAACACATCAACCCAAGCCATGATGTTGCAGGATATGATTGACGAGCCCAATGTCACCATTCACTTCGATACCTACCACATGAACATCGAAGAGAAGGGCATCGGCACTGCATTGCGCAAGTGCGCGGGACGCACTTCTTATGTGCATATGTCAG
>JANOPL010000067.1:0-22470 GCA_031421835.1 Hyphomicrobiales bacterium
GCCACGGTGGTCAACGTTCGATGCCTGCTCCAGTTTTCGAAGCGCTGCCAAACGCTTGACACGCTTCAAATTGAACAAGGGGCCAATCGACCACAGAACGAACGCTGCCAGAAGTGCCAGCAAACCTAATCGCGGATAGAGTGGCAAAGCAGTAATGGCGCCTGAGACGAGCAGAATGAGTGCCAATCCAATGGCGAGCAGGGGTCTCGCCCAAGCGGTCCAAAGGTTTTCGAAGCCCATGAAAAAGCGTTGCCAACCAACCCTGCGGTCGAGGCGTTTCAGGCTGTCAGGCTTTTGCTGCTCTGTCATCGTTCCCGATTACTAACACAATCGGGCTGATTTGTGCCTTACCAATCTGTCACGTTTGTGTCTGCCACGGTGCCAGCGCGTCCAAACCGATCAATTCTTCGTAACTTTGGCGGGGGCGAACGACGGCGTAACTTGCCCCCTTCACCAAAACCTCGGGCACAAGGGGTCTGGTGTTGTAGGTTCCAGCTTGAACTGCTCCATAAGCTCCGGCCGTCATCACCGCCAAAAGGTCACCCTGTTCGGGCCGCGGCATGCGGCGGTCTTTGGCGAAATAGTCACCAGTCTCGCATACGCCCCCCACCACATCAGCCACCACCATATCGGCAGACTTTCGGGTTTCATCAACGGACCAGATATCGTGGTGCGCGTCATACAGCGTGGGGCGGATCAGATCGTTCATCGCACCATCCTGGATGACGAACACTTTGGCGTCAGTGTCCTTGACGTAAATCACGCGGGTCACCAAAATTCCGGCATTGCCCACGAACATGCGGCCCGGCTCCAGCACGAATTTCAAACCCAAAGGCCCGAGAACGCGTTTTACCATCGCCCCATATTCATCCGGATGCGGCGGAACGTCGTTATCGCCACGGTAGGGAATGCCGAGGCCACCGCCTAAATCGAGGTGGCGGATGTTATGCCCGTCATTCAGCAATTCCTTCGTCAGTTCACCCATCAGGGTGTAAGCTTTTTCAAAGGGTGCGAGTTCCGTGATCTGGCTGCCGATGTGCATGTCAATGCCCGCCACATCAATGCCCGGAAGCTTAGCCGCATTGGCATAAACTTCGCGCGCCTTCACCCACGAAATGCCAAACTTGTCACCGGCTTTGCCTGTCGAGATTTTGGCGTGGGTCTTGGCATCGACATCGGGGTTCACACGAATGGAAACCGTGGCGCGCTGACCAACACGTGAGGCCACCGTGGACAGCAGTTCCAATTCCGGTTCCGACTCCACGTTGAAACAGGCAATGCCTTCTTTCAAGGCGAAGGCCATTTCACGCGCGGTTTTACCAACACCGGAGAATACAATTTTACGTGCTGCCACACCTGCCTGAATGGCGCGGCGCAATTCGCCTTCCGACACCACATCCATACCAGCGCCCAAGGCGGCCATGGTTTTGATGACAGCCTGATTGGAATTGGCCTTCATGGCGTAGCAGATCAAGTGATCTGTGCCTTCAAAGGCCTTGTCCATCACCTGAAAATGCCGCTCCAAAGTGGCGTTGGAATAAACATAGAAAGGTGTTCCCACATCATCGGCAAGCGATGACAGGTTGACGTCTTCGGCATGCAACACGCCGTCGCGATAGTGGAAATGATGCATGTTTTATTGGCTTTGTTGGAATGAGGGAGGTGGTTCAGGATCGCCTCGCACGCCGCAGCTGGCCAGTGTGAGGGCTGTGAGAATGACGAGAAGAAGTTTGTTCATTTTTGTTGGCCCTTCAATTGCTTCAACCAGCGCGTGGCTTCGCGCTTTACATTTACGGGCGATGTTCCCCCAAGCGAGCGGCGCAATGCAACTGAATTCTCAACCGTCAAAACTTTGAAAATATCCTTGGTTACTTTGGGTTCGATGGACTGCAGATCATCCAGCGACAATTCATTGAGCTTGAGTTTTTTGGTTTCGGCCAAGGCGACCACGCGACCGGTGATGTGATGCGCATCGCGGAAAGGTAGGTTTAAAGACTGCACCAACCAGTCAGCAAGGTCCGTCGCCACGGCAAAACCGGATGATGCCGCATTATGCATTTCTTTTTTATTGGGCTTCAAATCCCTGATCATACCTTCCATTGCTGCAATGGCGAGTGCCAAAGAATCAATGGCGTCGAAGGCCGGTTCCTTGTCTTCCTGCATGTCCTTAGAATAGGTGAGGGGCAGACCCTTCATCACCATCGACAACGCCGTGAAAGCACCCAGGATGCGGCCGGGCTTTGCGCGTACCAGTTCAGCTGCATCGGGATTGCGCTTTTGCGGCATGATCGATGAACCCGTTGTGAATTTGTCCGATAATGAAATGAAACGGAACTGCTGCGAACACCAGATGACGATTTCCTCAGCAAGGCGCGACAGGTTCACGGCACATATTGTCGATGCGGCTAAAACTTCCATCACGTAGTCACGCGACGCCACCGCATCCATCGAGTTACGCAGTGGAGCCGAAAAGCCAAGCGCCTTTGCCGTCATGTCCCGGTCAATCGGGTACGGTGTCCCGGCCAAGGCCGCTGCACCTAAGGGAGACAAGTTGATCCGCTTTCTGGCGTCAGCAAAACGGCCCCTGTCACGCGCAATCATTTCGACATAAGCCAGCATATGATGACCAAAGGTCACGGGCTGGGCCACCTGCAAATGGGTAAAGCCCGGCATGATGGTGGCGGCATGTTCCAGCGCCTGTGCGGCCAGCGCCAATTGCAAAGCAGCCAAAGCCACATCAACATTGTCGACGACATCGCGCATGTAAAGCCGGAAATCCGTGCCGACCTGGTCGTTGCGCGAACGCGCCGTGTGCAAGCGTCCGGCGGCAGGTCCAATCAGATCACGCAAACGTTGTTCGACATTCATGTGAATATCTTCGAGAGCGTCGGAGAACGTAAAAGTCCCTGCTGCAATTTCGGCTTTCACCTGATCGAGACCTTTTAAAATGGCCGCGCAATCTGCTTTTGAAATAATCCCCTGCTTGGCCAGCATTTGCGCATGGGCTTTCGAGCCTGCGATGTCTTGGGCATAGAGGCGCTTGTCAAAACCGATAGAGGCATTGATGGCACCCATGATGGCAGACGGGCCTTCAGAAAAACGACCGCCCCACATTTTATTTGCCATAACAACCCCTATATTGCAGTGGACGTAACCATGAGCACATCCAACATGAAAAAACCTTTTGCCTTACTGCCAGTCGTTGCGATTGCAGCTTTGGGCGTTCTTGGCGTTTACTGGTTCCAAGGTGAACCGCGCAAGGCCGAAGTCGTGGGTATATTGGCTGCTCGCGTAACGGGATTTTCGAAAGCCTTGGCCAAAGGGCCAATGGTCGGAGTGATTGTTCATGCAGTGCGTAAAGATATAGCCCCATTTACCTTTACTGATGCGGCGGGACAGCAGGTCGATCTTTCAAAGTGGAAAGGTCGGGTTGTGGTGTTGAATCTCTGGGCCACATGGTGTGCACCGTGCCGCAAGGAAATGCCGGATTTGGCCAAACTGCAAACTGCCCTCGGCGGGCCTGACTTTGAAGTTGTGGCCTTGAGCGTTGACCGTAAGGGTCTCGAGGCCTCGCAGGCGTTCTTGAAAGAGATCGGGGTGACGAACCTCGCTGCTTACATTGAGCCCGAAGCCAAATCTCTCGCCGCACTGCAAGCACTTGGATTACCCGCAACCGTGTTGATTGACCGCCAAGGCAAGGAAGCGGCCCGCCTTTTGGGTCCGGCGGACTGGGCTTCACCGGAGGCACAGGATATGGTGAAGGCGTTATTAGCCGAGAAGTAATATCCAGCCCTCAAAGCCGTCATTCCAAACGCGAGTGTAGCGGAGCGAAACGAGTGATTTGGAATGACGACGTTGCTACCGCGTCGGCACGGGTTTCTCACCACGGTAATCATAGAAGCCGCGCTTAGTCTTGCGGCCGAGCCAGCCTGCTTCCACGTACTTCACCAACAGCGGACAGGGGCGATATTTTGAATCGCTCAAGCCCTCATGCAACACCTGCATGATCGACAGGCATGTATCGAGGCCGATGAAATCGGCGAGTTGCAGTGGCCCCATGGGGTGGTGGGCCCCGAGCTTCATGGCGGTATCAATGGCTTCCACGCCGCCTACACCTTCATACAACACATAAACCGCTTCATTGATCATGGGCAGCAGAATGCGGTTGACGATGAAGGCCGGGAAGTCTTCCGACACAGCGATGGTTTTGTTCAGCGCCAGTGCGAATTCCTTGACCGACGCAAAAGTCTGGTCATCAGTTGCGATGCCGCGGATGAGTTCGACCAACTCCATGACAGGAACCGGGTTCATAAAATGCACGCCCATGAATTTTTCAGGACGATCAGAGTTCGCGGCAAGCCGTGTGATTGAAATCGACGACGTGTTGGAGCCGAGCAGCGCCTCTGGTTTCAGGTGCGGGCACAGGGCCGTGAAAATCTGGTGCTTGACGGCTTCTTTTTCAGTTGCCGATTCAATCACCAGGTCATGGTCGCCAAAGCCTGCATAGGTTTCGACAGCGGTGATGCGGGCCAAGGCCGATGTGCGCTGGTCCTCGGTGATTTTGCCGGACTTCACCTGCCGCGCCATGTTGGCGGCAATCAGCTCTTTTCCGGCTGCGATCTTCTCAACCGCGATATCGTTCACGCCGACATCCATTCCTGCCAAGGCGCAGACATGAGCAATGCCAGCACCCATTTGACCTGCACCTATGATGCCGACTTTTGTGATTTTCATATTGGTTTCTTGAAGGTTCACGTTAAAGGAAGCGCCAAACCTAATCCGCTGAGGGGCGCACCGCAAGCGCCTTTCGCAGTTGCGAAAGAGCCAACATGTCACAGCCTGCACCCTCTAACACGCTCGCTCTCTGGATGTTGATGCTGGGCAACTTCATCATTGGAACGGGCGTCTTGTTGCCGGCTGGACTCTTGAATGATTTTACAGCGGGGTTTTCAATTTCCGCCTCGCGGGCAGGATTGATGTTGTTTGTCGGCGGGTTGGTGGTCGGCATTGGTGCCCCGGTGTTTGCCGCCCTCACCAGCCGGATTGAACGGCGCTACATTTTAACAGCAGCTTTAGTGCTTTATGGGGGCGGTCATGCGGCAGCGGCGATGGCTCCAAGCTTTGAGCACCAACTCTGGATCCGCGCCATCACCGTGATTGGGGCCGCCATTTTCACCCCGCAGGCCGCTTCAACAGTGGGGCTGCTGGTGCCATCCGACAAACGCGCTGGCGCTATTGCTTTTATTTTTATCGGTTGGTCGGCAGCGTCAGTGGCAGGCATTCCCTTGGGGGCCCTGTTGTCGGATGTGCTGGGCTGGCGCATGGTGTATTGGGTCATGGCTGGTATTTCGGCGTTCTCGGCCTTGTGTGTGTGGGTGACATTGCGACCGAAGCTCTTCGTCACACCCTTGAGCTTTGCCGCCTGGAAAGAAACCTTTTCGTCACCCCTGTTGTGGATGGTGTTTTTGGTCACACTGTTTTCAATGTCCGGCCAGTTCACCATGTTCAGTTATATCGCACCCATCTTGCGGGATGGGTTTGCTGCAACGCCTGCAATGATTTCAGTGATGTTTGCAATTGTCGGTGTGGCGGGGGTGACGGGCAATACCATCGCATCGCGCGTTGTTGCCCGCTTTGGCATTGACCGGGTGATAGCGATTGCACTTCTTTCACTATGTGTGGGGTTTCTGGCTTTTGTGTTGGTGTGGGGTCAGATTGTTCTGGCGCTGGTTGCGGGCGTGTTCTGGGGCCTCGGTTCGTTTTCTTCAAACTCACTGCAACAAAGCCGACTGGTGGCATTGGCCCCGCATCTGGCTGCGGCAACCGTGGCGCTCAATACGTCGGTGGTTTATTTGGGCCAATCAATAGGATCAGTGGCGGGGGGCCGCATGATTGATGCGCAACAGATGACAGCCACGCCCTTTGTGGCACTTGGTTTCATGGTGCTGGCCCTTGGTTTGTCTTTGTTGGCCGAGCGGCTTACCCGCCGGCAAGTTTTGGCGACTTGAGCAGCACGCGCAGCACCTGGGCCAAATCCTGCCCCCGCTTTAAAATCAACCCTCCTTGCGCCACCACCGAATACTGCCCTTGTTTGCGCGCGAGGTCGGGGTTCTTGACGATACGATAAAGGGGTTGTTCCGAAGCCCTGCGGAACACCGAGAATGTTGCCTTGTCACGACTAAAGTCCATGGCATAATCGCGCCACTCACCTGCGGCGACAAAGCGACCATATAAATTGAGTATGAGGCTCAACTCCCCTCGATCAAAGGAAACGGGTTTTGCCGCAGCGGGAAACGGCAAAACCTCTGCCGTTGCATCGCCGCCCATCTGTTGATCGACACTGTCCTCCATGCGGGAAGCCTTTTTGCCCGTTGTCATGTGATCTTTATATTGGGGTGCTTCGTTCAACAAGGCAAGCCTGATGCAAATACCTCTTTTTTGCCCCAATTGCACCAAGCCTTGGCCACCTTGCGGGGCAATTCTTTCCCCGTTGCCTCGATAACCCGGCTGAGCGGCTCCGGTTCCAAGCCCCCCAGCCCCCCTGAGCCCCACGCTCGGCCGGGTCCTTTTTGTGAGTGAGTCTGTGAGGCGTAGAGTTTCTGTATCGCGTTATTGGCGGCCGGTTGTTACCGGCCGTTTTTTTGTGGGCTTGACCTTGGCTGATCTGACGCCATATCTGCGATCAGATTTCCACGGGGCAAAAAATGGCGAAAACGGCGAAAACAGAAATCGGCAAACCTCAAGCTTTTCAAGCTGAAGTGGCCAAATTGCTACAGTTGATGGTGCATTCGGTTTATTCTGACCGCGATGTGTTTTTGCGGGAATTGATTTCCAACGCCTCAGACGCCCTCGACAAGTTGCGCTATGAAGCCATTGCCAAACCGGAGCTACTGGAAAAAGAACCAGCACTTTCCATTACCATTGCGTCAGATCATAAGGCCAAGACCCTGACGCTCATCGATACCGGTATTGGCATGACAGCCGAGGAGCTTGCCGGAAATCTGGGTACCATTGCCAAGTCCGGCACGGAAGCCTTTGTGAAGCAGGCCAAAGACGCGCCTGATCTGATCGGGCGGTTCGGTGTCGGTTTCTATGCCGCCTTCATGGTGGCCGACAAAGTCGTTGTCACGTCGCGTAAAGCTGGCAGCAACAAGACTCACACCTGGCAGTCCGATGGTCTTGGAACCTTCACTGTTGAGGAAGCGGAAAAAGCCCCGCGCGGCACCTCCATCGTTTTGCATCTGAAAGACGATGCCAGAGATTTCCTCGAAGCCTGGAAAATTGAAAGCGTTGTCAAAGCCTATTCCGATCACATCGCCCACCCCATCATGTTGGCAGGCGAAGCCGAGACACGGCAGATCAATTCCGGCAGCGCCATCTGGACGCGGGCGAAATCCGAGGTGACAGCAGAACAGCATAAGGAGTTTTACGGCGCACTTGCCCATGCTGCTGGTGACCCTGCCTTGACCATTCATTACCGGGCCGAAGGACGGCATGAATACAATGTGCTGCTCTATGTACCGGGGGAGCGGCCTTTTGACCTCTACGACCCCGAACGCAAGGGGCGGCAGAAACTTTATGTGCGCCGTGTGTTCATTGCTGATGATGCAGCATTGTTGCCGCCTTACCTGCGCTTCATCAGAGGCGTAGTGGACTCGTCTGATATGCCGCTCAATCTTTCCCGCGAGATGTTGCAGAATAATCCTGACGTTGCGGCAGTGCGCAAAGCCGTGACCAATCGTGTGCTGCAAGAGTTGAAGAAGCTCTCGGATAAAGATCAGGCAGCTTTCACCAAGATCTGGGAGCTTTACGCGCCCGTCATCAAGGAAGGCCTGTATGAGGATTTTGAGAGGCGCGACCAGCTGTTTGAAATCGCGCGTTTTGCTTCAACCAAATCACCTGTGCTGGCGCTGAAAGATTACGTCGCAGGACTGAAGGAAAACCAGACCGCGATTTACTACATCACGGGTGAGGATGCGAAGAAGGCCGCCGCCAGTCCGCAGCTTGAAGGCTATAGGGCGCGCGATATTGAAGTGTTGTTGCTGACCGACCCGGTTGATTCTTTCTGGGTGCGCACGGCCATGGGATTTGACGGCAAACCCTTCGTGTCGGTCACGCAAGGAGCTGGCGATATTGACGCTATCAAACCTGCCGATGCGCCGAAGGAAGAGGTGAAAACCGACGATGCGACGCAAGCGCTGATTGATGCGATGAAACTTGCACTGGGTGCGAAGGTGCAGGATGTGCGGGTGTCGAAGCGTCTGACGGGCAGTGCCGTGTGTCTGGTCAACGACAGTGCGCTCGACCGGAATTTGGAACGCCTGCTCTCGCGACAGAAGGATTCAGGCGTTTCGATTTCAGCCCCGGTTCTGGAAATCAATCCATCTCACGCCCTGATCAAAGCCTTGGCCAAATCCAATGATATTTCAGATGCCGCCCATTTGCTGTTGGATCAGGCGTTCATTCTGGAAGGTGAGCAGGTTGTTGACCCCAGCGATTTTGCCAGACGCCTCGGTGAAGTGATGGCGAAGGCGTTTACACCTTGATCGACATGACCAGTCCTCGTGCATCTTTCTCGAGTTGATCGGGAATAGACAGCGCGCATCCTTCAAGAATGCGGCGCGCTGACCAAGCGCAAGCACAAGCATCGACAATGTCGTTATCAGTGACATCTTTTTTCAAATAGGTGGCGCTTGGCAGTTGTGACCAAGGAAAGCCTGACACGCCCAAAAGCTTGATGCGCTCACTGCGGCCATCTGGTCTTGATTTTTTTGTGAGCACGGCTCGGCTGTTGTTCATCTCGGCAAAAGAAAGTTCGGGATGAACTTCATGGACGCGCGTTTGAAGCTCGGGTGTCATGAGGCAATCCAGTTCACGCATTTTTGGGAAAATTCCAAATGACTGTTTACTGAATTTCTTCGGCGGCGCAGAATGTTGCATGTTGATCAAACACGCGTCTTGATAACTGGCATTTTCATTTTCAATTGCAGAGCGGGCTGGTACTGAAAAAATTGACGAGGCTTTACCTTTCAGCATTTGCCGCGCAATTTTCTCTACTGTTCTTCCTGAAAACTCTGGAAATCCAATCGGCATATCGATTGCAACAATCTCTGCATCAAGCTGCAAGGCATCAGCCAAGTTTGGGAAAAGTTGGTGTGTTACGGTGTTGCCCCAGATAACAGCAAGCCAACCACCCGGAGCTCCATCAATACCAATAACTGTTTTCATTCTGGAGATAGCTTGAGGGTCGTTGTGCCAGCGGAACGTAAAATGCTACTGTGAAGCCGCGTCATCGCATGTTCAAACGCTGCTGCAGCAGGCGCCGTCAAGCGCTCTGCCAAGTAGCAGCCAGCCAAAAAATCACCGGTGCCATTTGGCACGTTTTTGTGGCGTGCGATGGATCTGACAAAAATTTTTCCATCAGCATAAAGTTGCGTCTCCAACTCATTTGCTGCGGGAATTGATGTGACGATCGTTTCCGCAATATTGAGTTTTGAAACTGCTCCAGAGATATCAGCTTCACCTGCGAGCCATTCCAGTTCGAATAGATTTGGAGTAGTGATTGTGGCGAGTGGCAGGAGCTCGCTTCGAATCGCTTCCGCAACGTCTTCGGCCACATAAAGCTTACCGTGGTCTCCCATCACAGGATCAACCAGCACATGAAGGCTTTCATGCTGTGCTTTCAATGAGATGATTTGTTTCGTGAACGCAATGACTTGCGCCGCAGAGGTGAAGTAGCCCGTCATTACGGCTGCGAGATCATTGAACGCACCAACACGCTCGAGCGCTTGGAACATTTCCTCCATCAACGCGGTCGGTGTCGATTGTCCAGCGGGTTTACCGAGGCCCGGATGGTTCGACAACAACACCGTCGGAATTTGCATGACCTCATGGCCCGCTGCCTGCAAGGCAGGCACAGCGGCCGAATTGCCCACGGGGCCGAAGACTGTTTGTGAGGAGATGCAAAGCACGCGCGCCATGGTTCAAGCCTTGTCAGATATAGCCAGCATCCATCAGCCATAGCAGCACGGCGGCGGTGATGGCAGCAAAACCCGTGCCCAAGGCCACGGCACCTGAGACAGCCGGAACGGCCTCGTCGTTCTTCTGGGCAAACAGAAAGGCATTCGCACCCGTGGGCATGGCGGCAAACAGCACGGCAACTTTTATCCAGAGCGGCGGTAAGCTCACAGCGTAACGCGCCAGCAAAAATACAAACAGCGGCATGGCCAACATCTTGAGGCCAATCAACGCAAACATGCCGCCCCAGCTTCCACGCAAACTATATGCGGCCAAAGACACGCCCAAGGCCACAAGTGCCGTTGGCACACTGGCATCGGACAGCATCGACAACATTTTGTCTGGCACAGGGTGCAAGCCCAAACCTGTCAGGCGCCATAACCCGCCAGCGACCAAGGCGAGAATGATGGCATTTGATGCCAGCATTTTGGCGAGTGACTTTGCGGTGTCAGCGAACGAGAAAGTGCTGGAATGGCGCGAGAGCTCGCGGTGTAGGGTTGCGGCTGTCCATAATATTGGCGCATGCACGGACAAGATCATGCCGAGCGGCACAGCGACACCGGGGCCGAAATGGGCCAGTGCGAGCGGTGTTCCCAGCAATGCCAGATTGCCAAAGCCCGTCGCCATGGAAGCAGCAGCACCACCGGAGACATTCAAACTCACAACGAACCGAGAGACAATAGCCGCCAACACCCAAGCCAGGGCAAGGCCACCGAAAAATGCAATCCATAGGGCCCAGGGCGCACCCTCTTGCGCGGCCATGGTTGAGACGGTGCGAAATAATAAAGCGGGAATTCCGATGTTGAAGACAAACAGCGTGATGCCACGACCCGCCACCCCATCCAGAATATTGGCGCGTGCCAATGCATAGCCCAACACGATGAGCCCGAAGACGGGAAGAACCGTGTTGATGATTGCGTTCAAGGTTTATCCCTAGTGTTCGCTGTCTTCCATATGGGCACTTCAGTGATCTGTTGAACAATCAAGAAAATCGACCCCGATACTTGAGTAATACAATCAAACATAAAGTTGCGACAATTAGGAGGCTCGGATTCAAGACCAGCTGCATAAACTCTATTTCACCATTTCTAATCGGTATTCCTTGCAACGCTCTTTTTTCAATTGTTCTCCGGGCTACAGCATCGTTGGTCGCATTCCAACTCAGCAATATGTTAAGAGACCAAAATGCAATGATTGTGAGCGAGAGCCACAGGCCTCTGCGATTGAGTTTGAACAGCCAATAACTAGCCAGTATCGACGCTGATCCAAGAACAAAGGCAACAACCACTTGCGAAATGCCTTCGGGTTGCCAACCGAAGAGTGGAAATGGTGATAAATCTATCCATCGCACCAACTGTTTGGTACCGTCCAAAGCCAATACGGTAGCTAAGAACATTAATACAAATGTTTCACGACTGACAATTCGAGGATCGACGATACCGTTTAAATCTATGCTCAAGAATTTCCGACCAAGCGAAAACTGAGGAGCCAGTTTACCCAACATTGCGAGAATCACGGCGGGCACATATACTGCGTATCCGCGAAACCAATCTAGCGCCCCCAAAAAGTAGGCAATAGAAAACGTCAAGACTGACACACACAAAAAGTCGATGTACCAAGCTAAAAATTGACGTTTAAGTGTTGCCTTTGTTTCCATGCTAATTACTGTTCAATTCTTACAACCAACTGTGACTCTCAGCGTTCTTTTTTTCGAATGCTGCGATGCTGTCAGCCTTTTCCATCGTCAGCCCGATGTCGTCCAAACCATTCATCAGGCAATGTTTGCGGAAGGGGTCGAGGTCGAATTTGATGGTGCCGCCATCGGGGCCGCGAATTTCATGGTTGGGCAAGTCGATGGTGATGGTGGCGTTGGCACCGCGTTCCGCATCATCCATCAGCTTTTTCAAGTTTTCGGGCGAGACGACGATGGGCAGAATGCCGTTCTTGAAGCTGTTGTTGTAGAAGATGTCAGCAAAGCTGGTGGAGATCACACAGCGGATGCCGAAGTCCAACAGCGCCCAAGGGGCGTGTTCGCGGGATGAGCCACAACCGAAGTTATCACCCGCCACCAGAATTTGCGACTTGCGGTAAGCGGGCTGGTTCAACACAAACTCCGGCAATTCCCTGCCATCCTGCGTGAAGCGCATTTCGTAGAACAGTGACTTTCCCAATCCCGTGCGCAGAATCGTTTTCAGGAATTGCTTGGGGATGATCATATCGGTGTCGATATTGATGATGTTGAGGGGTGCGGCCACACCGGTGAGCACGTCAAACTTTTGCATGTTATAGTTCCTTAGAGATTGACGGACGCCGCTTCATCAGCGCCGATCATCAGGTTGAGGTTCTGGACGGCGGCACCGGACGCGCCTTTGCCGAGATTGTCATAAATTGCCATCAAGACAACGTGCCCGCGGGCATCATTGGCAAACACGTTGAGGCGCATGTCGTTGGTGTTGTTGAGGGCTTGCGGGTTGAGGTTGGTGTTGTCGTCGAGTGCTGCCACGCTGATGAAGCGCGAACCCTTGTGATAGTCAGAAATTGCCGCGTGAATATCCTGCCCGGACATACCGGACAAGTGCAATGGCAGCGTCGTCAACATGCCTTGGGCGAAATTTCCAACCACGGGCTGGAAGATCACATCACGGTTGAGACCGGAGTAAAGCTTCATCTCGGGCAAGTGCTTGTGGTTGAAGGTCAGCGCATAGGGTGCGTAGTGCGAGACTGCATGGCCTTTGGCTTCATAGTCATCAATCATTTTCTTGCCGCCTCCGGAATAGCCAGACACGCCGCCGTAATTCAGGGCTGCGTCTTTGGACAACAGGCCAGCAGCAATGAGCGGTTTCACCAACGCAATCAAACCCTGGGGCCAGCAACCGGGGTTGGCCACACGGCTTGCATTGGCGATACGTTCGCGGTTCTGGGCATCAAGCTCTGGAAAGCCATAGGCCCAGTCGGGGTTGATGCGAAACGCCGTCGAGGCATCGATGACGCGGGTTTTTGATCCGGCCTCAATCAAAGCGACTGCCTCAATCGCGGCCTCATCCGGCAAACACAAAATCGCAACATCGACACTGTTCAACAATTCGCGGCGTGCTTGCGCTTCTTTCCGCCGTGCCGGATCAATCGACACCAGCTCCAGATCGTCACGGGATTTCAAACGATCACGGATTTGCAGGCCCGTGGTGCCCGCTTCGCCATCAATGAATATCGTGGGTTTGCTGCTCATTTCGGGGCTTCTAGCCCCTCAGCCCTAGGCTTTCAACATGAACGGAAAATAAATGAGCGCCTCAGATCGCGTTCAGCAGCCGGGGCCTAGAACGGTGTCATCAACAACGGGACAGGCAATCACGCCGAACCGAAGACACCAAAGGAAAACGACCATGAAGAAGATCCTCATCGCCCTTGCCGCAGTTACCGCAATTGGAGCTGGCGCTTCAGCCGCCCAAGCCAAAGTCAATATCGACATCAACCTCGGCGGTTTCGGCGTGTACGGCGGTCCTGGCTATTACAACCATTACGAGCCAGTCGGTTATTACAAGCCAGTTTGCCACTACAAGAAGTTCAAGGTTGTAAAGTGGGTTTACGGCGAAAAGCACGTGTTCTGGAAGACCAAGAAGGTTTGCCATCAGGCTTACTACGGCTATTGATCTGACCTGACGATTACAAGCAAAACCGCCCGTGGTCTCCCACACGGGCGGTTTTTGCCGTTTAAAATCTGGCTTTGATCAGTTGCAGAACAGCACGCAGGTGCTTTGACCTGCGGCATTCATGGCCTGAACAGTTGTGAAAGCAGCCAAGCCACCCGACACCGTCGTTACAAACACAAGTGCAAGAAATACGCGACGCAAGAACGCTGCATCTGCTTTTACTGTCGTATTCACTGAGAAATCCCCTTTGACGCTGACACACCGACAGCCCCCGCTGCCCGATTCATGATTTACGCCTGAGCCGTGTCTTTACGGTAAAGAATTGCTTAATCAACTCTTAAAATTGCTTATAGTTTATGTGATCAAGACTGTGACCGAATATCCACAAAGCGCCCCGCAATCGCGGCCGCGGCTGCCATCTGGGGGGATACCAGGTGGGTCCGTCCCTTGTAGCCTTGGCGTCCCTCGAAGTTACGGTTTGAGGTCGAAGCCGCCCGTTGGCCGGGCTTCAACTGGTCGGGGTTCATGGCCAGGCACATGGAGCAGCCGGGTTCGCGCCACTGGAAGCCTGCCTCGATGAAGATTTTGTGCAAGCCCTCGGCTTCAGCCATTTCCTTCACCAGACCTGAGCCCGGAACAATCATGGCATAGTCCAGATTGGCGGAAATCTTTTTGCCGCGCACCACTTCGGCCACGGCGCGCATGTCTTCAATGCGGCCGTTGGTGCAGGAGCCAATCCAGATCACGTCCAAGGGAATGTCGGTGATTTTTTGGCCCGCCGTCAGCCCCATATAATCAAGGGCACGGATTTTGGATTGGCGCTTGCCTTCGTCCGGGATGAGTAGGGGATCAGGCACTTGACCTGATACCGACACAACATCTTCCGGCGATGTGCCCCAGGACACGATGGGCGGAAGATTGGCAGCGTCGAGTTTGACGATGCGGTCAAAATGTGCGCCGTCATCGGTGACCAGGGTTTCCCAATAGGCTCTCGCCTTGTCCCATTGTTCACCTTTGGGGGCTTTGGGTTTGCCGTGCAGGAAGGCGTAAGCCTTTTCGTCGGGCGCAATCATGCCAGCACGGGCACCGCCTTCGATGGTCATGTTGCAGACCGTCATGCGACCTTCCATCGACAAATCGCGAATGGCTTCGCCTGCAAATTCAATCACTGAGCCCGTGCCGCCAGCCGTGCCAATTTCACCGATGATGGCGAGGATGATGTCTTTCGCAGTGGCGTGTTTGGCCAATTTGCCGTTGACTTCCACTTTCATGTTCTTGGCTTTTTTCTGGATCAGGGTTTGTGTGGCCAGAACGTGTTCCACTTCAGAAGTGCCAATGCCATGAGCCAGCGCACCAAAGGCACCGTGGGTGGAGGTGTGGCTGTCGCCACAGACGATTGTGGTGCCGGGCAATGTAAAACCCTGTTCCGGTCCTACAACGTGGACAATGCCTTGACGCTTGTCGAGTTCGTTGAAATATTCAATGCCAAATTCGCGGGCGTTGTTGGCGAGGGCCTCCACCTGAATGCGTGACTCCTCCTCGGCAATGCCCTTGGAGCGGTCCGTCGTCGGTACATTGTGATCGACCACGGCCAGCGTCTTTTCCGGGTGGCGCACCTTGCGGCCTGTCATGCGCAAGCCCTCGAAAGCTTGAGGGGATGTGACTTCATGCACAAGGTGGCGGTCGATATAGAGCAAACACGTGCCATCATCAGCCTGATGCGCCACATGGTCATCCCAGATCTTGTCGTAAAGTGTACGTGCTTGTGCCATGGCGGTAAGGTCTCGCGAAGAATTGAATTTTGTGGTTCTTTAGCGATTGTCGTGCCTGAATCAAAGGGTGAAAAATGCAACGCTGAACCGCAGCGATGCGATTGTCACCATAACAAGATTGCCATTGCCCGCCACTGTGGCGCGGTTTACTGCTGCCCGTCATGCGCCCCCTTCATGTTTTCCTCGGCATTCTCACCACGGCAATTTGGGGCTTTAACTTTGTGGTTCTGAAAGTGGCACTGGAGGACATTCCACCGCTGTTGCTCACGGCACTTCGCTTCATGTTCTCGTGTCTGCCCGTGCTGTTTTTGCCCAAGCCACCCGGCATGCAGCCCAAGCACTTGATCATCGTCGGCCTCACGGCGTTTCTGGGTCAATATATCTTTTTGTTCGTGGCGATGAAACTGGGCATGCCTGCGGGGTTGTCATCAGTGACGTTGCAGTTGCAGGTTTTCATTACCATTCTGTTGTCGATTGTGTTGCTCAAGGAACGGCCAAAACGGCAGCAGGTCATAGGTGGCATTTTGGCGCTTATGGGACTTGCAACCATCGCCTCAACCGTGGGTCAGGGCACCAGCATTCCGGTGATTGCCATGGTGTTTATCGTCATGGCGGCGGCAACCTGGGCCACTGGCAATTTCACCATCAAACTGGCCGGGCCTGATGCTGGCTTTGGCACTTTAGCTGGCATCGCGTGGATCAGCCTGGTGCCGATTTTGCCGGCATTGGCTCTGTCGTTTGCCTTCGAAGGGCCCGACGTTTGGTTGGCATCATGGAACACCGTACGCCCGATTTCTCTTGCGGCCTTGGCCTTCACCGTAGTGCTGTCGACATGGGCAGGCTTTATGGTGTGGGGCAAATTGCTTTCTACGTATTCCGCAAGTGTCGCGGCACCCTTTGCCTTGTTGGTGCCGGTGTTTGGCGGTTTGTCGGCTTATCTCTTGCTGGGTGAAACCCTGACGCCACTGCGGCTGATTGGTTCAGTGATGATCTTTGCCGGATTGGCCATCATTCTGTTGCCGTGGCAACGCTGGCTTTCTGCGACATAAAAAAGGGCCAGTCTTTCGACCAGCCCTTTAAAATTCAGGTGTGAGGCAGATCAGGCGCGCGCTTGGTCTGTCTTGGCGCGTGGAGCTTTGCCGGAAACGATTTCCTTGGCTTGCTCAACCCATTCTTCGCGCTTTGATTTGCCCTTGAGGCCCAGCTTTTCGTCGAGCGCGAAAATTGTCTCGTCGGACATTTCAGCGATCTGGTTCAAAGATGTAATACCTTCAGCGTGGAGTTGGTCCTTGACCTTGGGACCAACGCCCGCAATCAATGATACGTCGTCGGCGGCAACGGTTGCCTTGACGGCAACGGTTTCAACGACGTTACGCTTGTCATCAAAGCGTTGATCTTCAACGATGCGGGCAGCTTTGCCGGTACGGCCTTTGAGGTAATACAACTTGGCGCGACGCACCTTGCCGTGGCGCACCACCTTGATTGAGTCGATCATGGGCGAATAGACCGGGAAAATACGCTCCACACCTTCGCCGTAGGACAATTTGCGCACCGTGAAGCTTTCGTTGATGCCGCCGCCGGAGCGGGCAATGCACACGCCTTCGTAGGCCTGAACGCGGGTGCGGTCGCCTTCTTTGACTTTCACATTGACGATCACCGTATCACCGGCATCGAAGTCCGGAACGGCGCGCTGGGCGGCAACGATGGCCACTTGCTCGGCATTGAGCTGCGCAATAATGTTCATATTCTCTAATCCTTACTGAGACCCGATCTCGGGGAGTTGGCGGCTTCTAGCTGCAAGACTGTTGAAAAGTCAACCTTTCGGCTTGTGATTCTTATCAATGAGATCAGGTCGTCGTGATTTGGTGATTTCCACGCGTTTTGCCTGCTTCCATTTTGCAATCTCCTTATGGTTGCCGCCCATCAAAATCTCAGGAATTTCAAGCCCTTCCCATGAATTTGGCTTGGTGTAGTGGGGGTGTTCCAAAAGTCCGTCAGAAAAGCTTTCTTCAGCAGCACTTTCAAGCTTGCCCATCACACCCGGCAAAAGCCTGACGACTGCATCCAAAAGCACCAACGCGGCGGGTTCGCCGCCGGACAGAATGTAATCACCAATGGAGACTTCCCGAAGCTGGCGTTTCTCAATCACCCGCTCATCGACACCTTCAAAACGGCCACAAACAATCAAGCAACCCGGACTCGCAGCAATCTCTTGCACCAAAGCTTGCGTCAACGGCTCACCACGTGGGCTCATCAACAGGCGTGGGCCAATGTGCGGGGTTTCGTCAATGGCGCGGGCCAGAATATCAGGCTTCAACACCATACCCACACCACCGCCAGCGGGATGGTCGTCGACGGTGCGGTGTTTGTCGGTTGCAAAGGAACGTATATCTTGAGCATGCAGCAACCACTTGCCCTCACTCAATGCCCGGCCTGCAAGAGAATGACCCAGCGTACCCGGAAACATCTCGGGGAAGAGCGTGAGGATGGTGGCGCTAAAGCTCATTCCTGCTTGTTTGAAAGGTCGAGAAAACCCTCAGGCAGTTCGAGGGTGATGACGCCTGATTTCATGTGCATGAACAGGGCAGGCACCAGCAGCGATTCTTTGGCACCCGTTTCAATGTCGAGCAAATCGCCAGCGCCGAAGTTTTCGATGCCGACGATGGTGCCGAGGCTCTCGTCATTGTGGAGGGCTTCGCGTCCAATCAGATCAACGAGATAAATCTCATCTTCGGAAGTCGCAGGCAAGCGCCCGCGGGCCACGGATAAATCCTGGCCCTTCAGGCTTTCAGCCTGATTGCGGTCCTTGATGTTTTTGAGATCGGCGATGAAACCGTCAGGCACGGGTTTCATGCGGGAAATTTCAATCTCGCGACCATCAGTGGTTTGTAAAGCACCATAGGTGGCGATGGCTTTGGGGTCAGTGGTGAAGCTGCGAAGCTTCACAGCACCGCGAATGCCATGGGCACCGGTGATGCGGCCGAGGAGGATGAGATTATCACTCATAGCCAATTCTCTCATCCGTCATCCCCGCGTAGGCGGGGATCCAGACTTTCAACATATTCGCCTGCGTGAAGTCTGGATTCCCGCTTTTGCGGGAATGACGGTAACAGTGGTGCATGTTGAAGCGATTACGCTTCAGCAGGTGCAGCGGCGGCCTTGGCTTCGGCGGCGGCAACCTTGGCAGCGGCGTCGCTTGCAGCCTTTTCACGTTCCTGACGTTTCTTGCCAGGCAAGGCCTTGTTCGGGTTGTTGCGGGCCTCACGCTTGGCAACACCAATGCTGTCGAGGAAGCGCAACACGCGGTCGGTCGGCTGGGCGCCCTTCTTGATCCAGGCAGCGGCCTTTTCACCGTCGAGCTTGACGCGCTCGGCTGAATCTTTCGGCAACATCGGGTTGAAGGCTCCGATGATATCGATGAACTTGCCATCGCGGGGAGACGTCGCAGCCGCCACAACGATGTGGTAGTAAGGACGCTTCTTGGAGCCTGCACGGGCAAGGCGGATTTTCACTGACATTTGGTTTCTCCGTTAGTGTGTGTGAAAGTTGGATTGGTGGTGACGATAAATGGTGCAATCAGTTTCGCGATAGTGAAATGGCTTTTCAGCAACCGCGCCCAGCTTTTTGGCCAATGCAATTGAAGGGGCATTTTCGTTTGCAATCAAACTGATCGCTGTTGTCCAGCCGAGAACCTGATTGGCATGACGCAACGCTTCACTTGCTGCTTCATGGGCAAAACCTTGCCGTTGATATTCAGGGAAAATGGCCCAGCCAATTTCCGGCTCAGGCCAGCCATGGGGAAAATAGGGGCCGCAATGGCCTATATTCTGGCCTGTTGCCTTTAACACAACACTCCACATGCCAAAGCCACGCAACTGCCAATGACCTGCCATGTAGGCCATTTCGCGCCACGCAGCATGGGGGTTTTCCGCTGATGACACAAAGCGAGATGCGTCTTTGTCCAGTTTGAAATTCACATAACCTTCAAAATCGCTTTCGCGCCATTCACGCAAAATCAAACGCTCTGTTTCGCGCACCGGTATGATCATTTCTTTTTCCCCAAGCCGGGAAGGCCTTTAAACGGATTGCCGCCCAAACCTGGCAGGCCGCCGAGGCCGGGGAGTTTTGGCATCTGGCCGCCTATCAATTTCGAGAGATCAGGCATTTGTCCTTGTACGGATGATTGTCCGCCTTGACCCGCCATCAAGTCTTTCAGGTCCGCAGGCAGCGCATTGGGGTCAAGCCCTGCCAATTCCTTTTGCATGTTTTCCATTTCAGCTTCTGAAGGCACGCCCTTGCCGCCGAACATCTTGCCAAACATGCCTTTGCCAGACCCCATCTGTTTCATCATATCGGCCATCTGCAGGTGCATTTTAAGGAGCTTGTTGATTTCTTCAACCTTAACCCCAGCACCCGCCGCGATACGCTTCTTGCGCTTGCCGTCGATGATCTTGGGGTTGGCGCGTTCTCGTTTGTTCATCGAACCAATGGCGGCGATCTGGCGTTTGAACACGCGCTCGTCGAGGTTTGCCCCTTCCAGCTGCTTTGACATTTTGCCCATGCCGGGCAGCATTTTCATGACGCCACCCATGCCGCCCATTTTTTCAAGCTGCTTCAACTGGTCGGCCAAGTCATTCATGTCGAACGCACCTTTGCGCATCCGGTCGGCGATTTTCTTGGCTTTTTCCTGATCGATATCGAGCGAAGCGCGTTCCACCAGCGACACCACGTCGCCCATGCCAAGGATGCGGCCAGCGATGCGCTGGGGGTGAAAGTCTTCCAATCCGTCGAGCTTTTCACCCGTGCCCATCAGCTTGATGGGTTTGCCTGTGACAGCCCGCATTGAGAGTGCTGCACCACCGCGGCCATCACCGTCGATGCGGGTCAACACAATGCCGGTGATGCCGATTTTTTCATCGAAAGCGCGCGCGAGATTGACAGCGTCCTGCCCCGTCAACGCATCGGCAACCAGCAGGGTTTCTTTGGGCTTGGCAATGTCACGAATGCTGGCGGCTTCGGCCAGCAATTCTTCGTCAATATGAAGCCGGCCCGCCGTGTCGAGCATCACTATGTCATAGGCACCTTTGCGTGCTTCGGACATGGCGCGCTTGGCGATTTGGACAGGCGATTCACCCTTGATGATGGGCAGTGTGGCAACGTTGACCTGTTTGCCCAGAATTTCGAGTTGTTCTTGTGCAGCAGGCCTTCGTGTATCGAGCGACGCCATCAAGACTTTACGCTTTTCCCGCTCGGTCAGGCGCTTAGCAAGCTTCGCTGTCGTTGTGGTTTTGCCGGAGCCTTGCAAGCCCACCATCAAAATGGCCACAGGTGGCGACGCCCGCAAGTTCAACGCCGATTGATCTGACCCCAGCGTTTCCACCATCTGGTCGTGAACGATCTTCACCACCATCTGGCCGGGCTTGATCGACTTTACAACGTCAGCCCCTACAGCCTTATCGCGGACTTTTTCGGTGAAGGACTTGACCACCTCAAGTGCCACGTCAGCCTCAAGCAAGGCGCGGCGCACCTCACGCATGGCGGCATCGACATCAGCCTCGGACAAAGCCCCACGGCCCGTCAGCTTGTCGAATATGCCCGTCAGGCGATCGCTTAAGGTTTCAAACATTCTTACTTTCCTTCCCTCCCCACTCGCGGGGGAGGGTGGTGAGGTCGCAGACCGAACCGGGAGGGGGACATGTGATCGCATCCCTCTCCCGCTTCGCTGTCGCTCAGCACCCTCTCCCGTAAAGGGCGAGGGTAAGTGCACCCCAAACGAAAACGACACCCGGGGGCGAAAACTCGCTGCCGGATGCTGGTCGCCACACCTCCCGGGAATGATACTCCCATGTGTGCAGAGACCTCGTAACGTTCAAGACGTTATTGAGATGGGCTGCGCATAGGGGAAAAGGGCGGGGAAGTCAAATTGGGGAGCGCCATGAAAGACCATTCGGCCACTTCCTCGTTTCGGCAATCGAAAAGCTAAAGGTCTTCCGGCCGAATTCCGGTGGTTTTAGACATTTTCACCAACATTTTGGGTCCGATCTCATCACCATCATGAAATGCAAACACAACGTCCGGCCAGCCATCGCGACTCAAAGTCTTGTGCGATCCGCTTTGGCGCTTGATTTTCCAGCCAATGCGTTGAAGTGCAGCCAAAAGCCTCTTTGCTTTGATTGACGGAAATCCGCTCATTCAGCAGCGATGGTAATGCGAACGTCCATTGGTGTAGCCTCGCCGTGTTCAATTCGTTCTGCCAGCACGCGCAATGCCAATGCCTCGGCTTTGCCGATAGCTTCCGTCTCCGTGGCCCCATAAGCCACCACGCCCAGCAGCTGTGGCACTTCGGCGATCCAGCGTCCGTCGTCTTCCTGTTCGGTTTCGAAGGTCAGATCCATATCGGTCAATCTACCACACACTACCTCCATTGTCATTGCCGGACTCGTTCCGGCAATCCATGCAAACTGTAGTGACGGTGTCAATAACCTGCGTGGCGCGCAGGTTTTGCGCTCCACATTTGTTGCACGATGGATTTCCGGAACGAGTCCGGCAATGACAATTCCGCTTACTTCAACACATTCGGCCAGTTGGCATTTCCGCTGGCGATGTTGCCGGGGATGTCGTCGTTCCAGCGCTTGTAGGCTTGCTTGTTGAGGTTGAGATACAAGCGGCCGCCAACGATTTTCCAGAGCAGCGGGTCGCCCTTGGCTGTGACACCATTGGCCACGGCGAAGGCGCAATAGCCACCGTAGGCAGGTGCGTACTTGGCAGGCGATGCCTGAAACGCCTTCATGTTTTCAGCTGAAGTGAAATACCACTTCGCGCCATTGTAACTGGCGGCGAATTTGGCGTCGCCCTTCTTGGGGCCGCCTTGGGTGTAGCTCACCACGTCATAACCGCCAGCGCCCACACCTTTGATGATACCGGTGTAAACGATCGGCTTGGCGGCAAGGGCAAGGTTTGGAAGGGCAATCAATGCTGTTGCAGCAAATGCAGCTGCGAAAATTTGGCGGCGGTTCAAGAATTGGGTCATGGGG
>JANOPL010000068.1:0-41282 GCA_031421835.1 Hyphomicrobiales bacterium
CTTCTGCTTTGGCACCTTCAGCGGCTGCATAGGCCATGGCTTCCATGTGACCCCAGGCGGAATAATAGAGAACGAGAACTTTAGCCAATTTGTTTTTTCCTTATTGTGTTGCAAGTGAAAGTAATTTTTCGAGATCGATACGCGCATTGACCATTGCCAGTTTACCATCAGGTCCCCGGGGCCATTCGCTTTCTGGCTTATCCCAATAAAGCTCGATGCCGTTCTGGTCGGGGTCGCGGAAATAAAGCGCCAGTGATACGCCATGATCCGCAGCACCATCCAGTTCGACGCCAGCCGCTGTCACACGTTTGAAGGCATTGGCGAGGTCCACTTTGGTGGGGTAGAGAATGGCCGTGTGATAAAGCCCGGTCGTGCCAGCTGGCGGCGGTGAACCGCCTTTGCTCTCCCAGGTGTTAAGGCCAATGTGATGGTGATAACCACCAGCCGACACAAAAGCCGCTTGGTCACCATACATCTGCACCAGTTCAAACCCGAGAACACCTGTGTAAAAACCGAGCGCACGCTGCAAATCAGCAACTTTCAGATGGACGTGGCCGATGCGCGTACCAGCGGGAATTGCGGGGAGAGACATAATAAACATCCGTAACAAATAATGTTACAGCTACCTAATGCGCCGCCGCCAACTTTGCAAGAGAAAAAACAATAGAAGTGGATAGCCGCATCGCGCCACTTGTTTGAAACCCCTTACCCCGTGCAAAAGAATATTAACAGGAGCATTTCCATGCCAGGCAAAGTCGAGTTCAAAGCCCCCTCCAACCTCACCGTGGTCAACCACCCCTTGGTGCTGCACAAGTTGACCTTGATGCGGGACAAACACACGCCGTCGGCCGTGTTCCGCCAGCTGCTGCACGAAATTTCCCACCTTCTGGCCTATGAAGTCTGCCGCGACTTGCCAATGACCACACAAGTCATCGACACGCCGCTGGCTGAAATGGAAGCGCCAATTCTCAAAGGCAAAAAGCTGGTGATTGTGTCAGTGTTGCGGGCCGGAAATGGTCTCCTCGAAGGCATGCTGTCTTTGATTCCGTCAGCACGTGTGGGTCACATTGGGCTTTACCGCGATCATAAAACACTTCAACCCATCGAATATTACTTGAAAGTGCCTGAGGATATCTCAGAGCGCCGCACCATCGTCGTCGATCCCATGTTGGCAACCGGAAATTCTGTCTCAGCCGCTGTCAAACGCCTGAAAGAAAAAGGTGCCAAGGACATCAAACTGGTCACTCTTCTTTCAGTTCCCGAAGGTATCATGCACTTCCACGACGAGCATCCTGATGTGCCGATTTTCACCGCAGCTGTCGATTCGCACCTGAATGACATTGGCTACATCGTCCCCGGATTAGGCGATGCGGGCGACCGCATGTTCGGAACGAAATAGCTACTTCACTCCTCGTTAAGCATCCTCGTGAAAACCATCACGCCAAAAGCAAATGCTTACCCCCCAGCAAGGATTGCGCCCTTACTGTCACTCCAGTTGAGTAGGAGTCAGTATGTCGGTTGCAGTTGCTTCAAAGCTGTCGGATCAAGCGAATGAATTTCGCAAGGCTGATGGGCAAAAACGCCGCGTACTTTATGCCGAAGATCAAGCTTCTGCCCGTATTGTCACAACGGCCCTGTTAGAGCGCATGGGCTTCGACGTCGAAGCCGTCGAAGACGGTGAATTGGCGTTCGAAAAGGCCATGCACACGGCTTATGACGTCATTTTGCTGGACATTGAAATGCCCGTGATGGACGGCGTCACTGCCGCCCGCAACATCCGCGCCACGGCTGATCTATGCCGCGGAACACCCATTCTTGCGCTCTCCGCCTTTCTGGCCGATTCGACCGAACATTCAGTCTGGCGTGATGCCTTTGACAGCGCCTTGCCCAAACCCGCCAACAGCAATGAATTGCAAAAGGCTATGCAGCAAGCGTTGCAATCGCGCGGGTCTCTTGACGTCAAACAACAGCACCATTGGCAGTTGCTGGCCAACAATTTGCCACCCGGCGTGCTGGCCAATCTGCGCGCTGCTGCCTTGAAAGAAATGAACCACCTGATCCTGGCGTATTCCTCCTGCTCACTGGCAGGAGATAAAGACACTGCCAATCATTGCCGAAGGGTGCTGAAAACCGTGGCCACAAGTTTTGAATTTTCGCAACTTTCGCAACTTTTGACACAACACGACACCGCCAAAACGGCTCCTGATGCAGTTGAATTGCTGAACTTGGTCAAACACTGGCACGCGCAATAATATCAGCGCGTAGCGTCAACGTCTTCGACCCTGACGCTCATGGTGTAACGTTGGAAAGAACTAGCGCGAACCTGTGGCTGTTTGTGCTTTAGCGGGCTGTGCCTCAAGCGATTTCAGCATGTGCAACACCTCAGCCAATTCCGGACTCAGGCGTTTTGGCAAAACGCCATGCGGTGTCGTGTTTTGTTTTGTCATTGTAAGCATCCCCATATGGACTGTGTAAGGCAATTGAACTTACAAAGCTTTAAACACGTAGCCGATGAAGCGGGCTGGAACGGGGCGTTCATCTGGCCTTCATGTGGCATGGTTAACGCCAGCTTTCGCTTTGCAAACACGCTCTTGCCTTCACACAAAAACGTGATACCGTTGCAAAGGGGGTCGAGAAGTGTAACACTTCTTGTGTCGGTAGAATTTCCACACGGAAGCAATGCCGTGTGCATTTTAGAAAGGTCCCTGAATAATGTTTAATCGTTTTGCTTTGGCAACCGCACTCTGTGTTGGCTTTGCTGCCACGGCTTTCGCCGGCCCGGCTGATGATCTGATCAAGAAGCGCCAAGACTGCATGAAAGCACAAGGTGCCGCCATGGGTGTATTCGTGCCTATTATGAAGGGTGAAAAGCCTTTTGATGCTGCTGTTCATAAAGCAACATTTGACACCATGGGCGCTGCTTGCGCTGATTGGGCCAAATTCTTCGCGCCTGAAACCGCAAAAGGCGAAACCCTGGAAACCTGGGCCAAACCAGAAATCTGGTCTGACCCCAAAGCATTCGAAGCCGTAAGTGCAAAAGCCTATGCAGCAGGCGAAGCCCTGAAAGCTGTGACCGACGAAGCCAGCTTCAAAGCCGCATTCCCCGCATTCGGTGAAGGCTGCAAAGGCTGCCACGAAATCGCCCGCCGTCCGAAGTCATAAGGACGATCAGCCATCCCAAGGCTTTTGACCAAACGCAATCTCGGAGGTCTGGCACTGCTCGCAGTGCTGGGCCTCGGGGCATTCTGGGTGATCACCATGCCGCGGCCACTGTCGGCAGCCGCACTTCCCGCCCACACCCCCGATGTCAAGAACGGCGAAAAATTCTACCACGCCTCTGGCTGTCATTCCTGTCATTTGCCGTCGAAAGATTTGGCCGATGTGGACACTGCCCTGCCCGCGGGTGGCACCGCGCTGCACACACCTGTAGGCACACTTTACCCGCCCAACATCACACCTGACTCCGCCACCGGCATCGGCGCCTGGTCCGACATTGAATTTGTCAATGCCATGCAAAAAGGCATCGGCAAGGACGGTGGCCACCTCATCCCGGCCTTCCCTTACACCTCCTATGCCCACATGAAGGTAGAAGATGTGTTGGATGTGAAAGCCTATTTGGGCACCCTGACACCTGTGAAAAATCAGGTAAAACCGCACGACGTTTTAGCATTGCCCATCGTGCGCCGTGGCTTGGGCGCTTGGAAATTCATTGGCCTCGACGAGTCCAAAACGGTGGCAGACGCTGCACAAAGCGAATCCTGGAACCGCGGAAAATATCTGGTCGATGGTGCGGGTCACTGCAACGAGTGCCACACACCCCGCACCATTTTCATGTCGTCAGACACATCAAAATATCTGGCAGGCGGACCCCACCCCGAGGGCGACGGCAAGGTACCCTCCTTGGTAGATCTTGTGGGACGTGGCAAATACAAGGATGCCGCTGATCTTGCTTCGGCCCTGCAATATGGTGAGATGATGGGTTACGGCCGCCTCGCGTCCGGCGGCATGGGCAAAGTCCAAACCAACATGTCAAAACTGCCCGAAGCGGATGTGAAAGCGATTGCGGAATATCTGATCAGCCTGAAGTAATTCAAGCCTCTTCCACATCCTCTATATCCTCAAGCCACATCATAATTGCCTCTGTGGCTTCCTCGGGATATTCCAATGTTGGAAAATGCCCGCAGTTCGGGAACTCGATGAAGCTGCCAATGTCCACCGCCTCCGCCATGCGCAACCCGTCATCCCCTGGCGAGAATTTGTCGTGTTCGCCCCACAGGCAAAGTGTGAGCGCTTCAACATTTTCCAATTCATCCCAGCGGTCCACCCGGTGCGCCAGCGCATCCGACTGCAGCGCCAGATGGTCCACATCAAACGCCATCGCCATGTCAACAAAAGCCTGCCGTGTTGCGGGCCCGCGCGGGCCGGGCAGATGCGCGACCATCTCAGCCATTTCGGCAATCACATGTTTCATTTCGCCCTTGCGAATGCGAGCGGAACGTCGCAACCCCGCAGCTTGGTCAGCCACAGGACCTGCCCCCGCACCAATCACGCAGAGTCCGGTCACCCGTTCTGGTGCAGCAAGCGCCACTTCCAAAGCCAAGCGACCTCCCATTGACGTACCGAGAATGGCGAACTGGTCAGGGGCCTGCTTTAAAACGTCCGCAACCATTTTCTCGAAGCGGTCCGCGCTTGGGATAATTGTCAGTATACGGACAGACGACTCGAGTGCTGCGATCTGAGGGGCGTAAAGCCTCCCGTCGCAACCAAAAGCCGGGATCAGGACAAGCGTGTTCATCATGGCATCTATTCCGTCAAACGCTTGCCTTGGCAAGGGCTTCATTCCATAACAGTGAAAATCCAACAGGACAGACCCCAATGAAATCTCTCGACAAGAAACTCGCCCGCATCACCTCCGGCAAATACAAGCCCACGGACTTTATCGTGGCGGACGCCAAGGACCCTGAAATGTCGGCGGGCGTGTCTTCGCCGGGACCTAAAGACCTGCATGATGAATCGAAGGGCATGCACACTGTCAAGACCTTTCGACAATCCATCGTTGATGTGGTGAAGCAGGGCGTTGTCGACATCATGTTGGTGGCAGCGTCGTCGTTGGAAGCCGTGACAGCCAAAGGTACCTTCAAGAAATCCCATGTCACCCCGGCCATTCGCGCCAACGATGCGACGGACATCTGGCGGGCGCGTGGTTCATCCTACGCCAAGGAATTCGCCCGCCCCTTTCGCACCGCCAACTTGGCGCACTGCAAAAAATTCTCCGACCTGGGCTTGTACTCAGTCACGTTCAACAATGATCTTTCAGCCGATTATGCCCACCTTGAGGCTTACAATCAGTTCCGCGAAGATGCGGTGAAACACAAGTTCCGGCATTTCCTCGAAGTCTTCAATCCCAACGCACCGAAGAATCTGTCGCCTGAACAAATGCCGTTCTTCGTCAATGACAATATTCTGCGGTGCATTGCCGGCATGACGAAGGCTGATCGTCCATTGTTTTTGAAGATGCCTTTCAACGGTCGCCGCGCCATGGAGGAACTTGCATCCTACGACACAGCATTGGTGGTAGGCATTCTGGGCGGCGGCGGCGGCACCACGCGCGATTGTCTCGAACTCATCCACCAGGGCGAAAAGTCAGGTGCCCGTGTGGCGCTCTTTGGTCGTAAAATTAAATTGGCCGAAAGCCCTTTGGATTTGCTCTCCTTCTTCCGCCCCGTCATCGAACGCGACATGACGCCAGCAGAGGCCGTAAAGGCCTATCACGCCGTTCTCGCCAAAAAGAAATTGAAGCCTGTTCGTTCACTTGAAGATGATCAAATGATTACTGAGAGCGTGCTTGAAGGCTACAAAAAATGACGAGATCGGGTGTCGTACTCGCAGGCACCATTGTCCTCGATATTGTCCACATGATCGACCACTGGCCGGATGAAGAGCAGATCGCCTTCATCCGCCAGACCATCGAGGCCCCCGGTGGCCCGCCCCACAACGCGGCGGCGGGGCTTGTAAAACTCGGCGCTACATTTCCAGTCACCATGATCTGCGTTGTGGGTGACGATGGAGCAGGCGATACCTTCAGTCACGTCGCAGGCGAACTGGGTCTCGACACTTCCAATGTCATCCGCGTGAAGGGTCACAGCACCGACCTCACCCATGTGATGACATCGCTGGCAACTGGCAAACGGACTTTCTTTTACAGGCCCGGTGCCAACGGCACCATCACTCCGGAGCAAATGCTGCCGCCGGATGACAGTTGTAAAATCTACTACTTGGGCTCGCCCGGTATTTC
Source organism: Hyphomicrobiales bacterium (assembly GCA_031421835.1). Lineage (GTDB taxonomy): Bacteria > Pseudomonadota > Alphaproteobacteria > Rhizobiales > Aestuariivirgaceae > Aestuariivirga. Next base: position 6,296 of record JANOPL010000068.1, read on the forward strand.
TTCGTCGATGGACGCCAGCGACGGTTGGCGAAAGGCACTCAGCGCGGCGCGAAATCGGGGTTACAAGACCTGCATGGAGCTCTGTCCCGTGCCGGCAGAATTACAACGCGCGCAAACTTTACCGTGTCTGCCGCTGCTCGATTATTTCATCATCAACGACAGCGAAGCCGAGATTCTTTCAGGACAGCCTGTCACGATGGACAGCCATTTCAACAAATCCCTTGCCTTCACTGCTGCACAAAAACTTCTCGATGATGGCGTGAGCGACCTCGTCAGCATCCACCATCCCCAAGGTGCGATTGCTCAGCGGAAATCGGGTGAGCGCGCTTTCGCGCCGTCGGTGAATGTGCCACGCGGTGAAATCATTGGGACAGTTGGTGCAGGCGATGCGTTCTATGCCGGCATGTTGTTTGGCATTCACGAAGGCTGGTCACTGGAGAAGTGTTTGGAACTCGCCAATGCCTCCGCCGCGACCTCGCTGCATTCAGCCACCACCTCGTCAAGCATTCGTCCGTGGACGGAATGTCTGGCATATGCCAGAGCGAACGGCCTGCGTACCTAAACCTTCAGCGCGATCACCGCCAGCGACAGCACCACCAACGCAGACACTGTCGTGCGCGTGCGCAGATAGCCATTTGAAATATGCTCTTCAGCAGCCATTCGGCGATCAATCAACAGAAGTACCGCAAACAAGACAGCAAAACTGGCAAAGTAGAGGCGTGGTGGCAGCAAGAGGTAAGAAAACCAAGCCGCCAGCGCCACGGCATTGCTGGTTAGAAACAAATTAAGCGAGGTCTCAACCCCTGAAAGCTGCTGGCCCCAATGTACCCCCGCCATGAAAGACAGGATCAACAGGCCATAGCTGGCTGCGATGGGGACGACAGAGCCCAACACAGGAACAGTCGTATGCCCCGACCATAACAGAAGCGCGAAAACCACAAAAGGCAGAGCGCCTGCAAAGGCGAGCGGACGGGTGACGGCGGTGACAGTGTTTTGCATGGGGCGTGTTGTGGCGACTTCATCACTGATGCGCAAGTGGGGGGAATTTCTGATGGGATCGATATGTTGTGGGAAACCAATCCGAGTCGTCGGAATAGTGGTCGTGTAAATTCAACCAGTTATTGATGGAACTTTTTTTCGTACTTTGGTTGGCACTTTTAAGTCTACGCATCTTGGAATTTGAGCGGCAACAGCTCACGAACCTTGGCCGATTGGTAATCATTCAGTGTTTGCTTGACGATCCTTGCAAAAGTTTTTCTCCTCTCTCCATGAAACTATTGCGAACGTCAGGCATTACAACTGCATGGCGCACAATGCAGTGGGCCGCACATTTAGAACCTCACACATGCAGACTGATGCAGCATCGCTGCTTCGGCTGAAGGAGATATTGACATGAACTTTAAAACTTTGGCTGCCGCAACGGCACTTGCTTTACTTTCGACATCACCGTTGGCTTTTGCCCAAACCATGGACGGTGTGGATCCGTTGTGCGTGATGAAAGATGCAAGCGGTGCCGACAAGGTCGATTTGACGAAATGCCCTGACGGCAAAACCATGAAAATGATGGATGGTGCAGCCACGACGGCGCCTGCCGATCCTGCCGCTCCAGCCAACGATGCCGCTGCTGCTCCTGCTGCAACAACAGATTCGATGGCGACAACTGACGTTATCGTTCCTGGTGCATCACTCACAGGTACCACCTTGATCACCGCCAGTGACTTCACAGGCAAGCGCATTTATTCGAAAGCGGGTGATGATATTGGCGAAGTGAATGACGTCCTGCTGTCAGCAGACGGCAAAATTTCGGCTGTCATCCTCGGCGTTGGTGGTTTCCTCGGCATGGGTGAAAAGGACGTGCTCGTTGCCATGCGCAGCATCGAAATGCAGCGCGACGGTGAAACAGTGAAACTGGTTGTGGATGCAACGAAAGAAATTTTCACAAATGCGCCGACCTACGACCGCACCAAGCGGAACTACATGGTGAACTAATCCACCGCACAACAAAAAAGGCCGCTGACTTTTACGTCAGCGGCCTGATACCTAAGTTTTGAATTTACTCGGCGTCAGCCGGAGCGGCTGCTGCTTCTTGCTTGCTCGTCAAATCTTCGCCCGTGGCTTGATCAACCACCTTCATTGACAGGCGGATTTTGCCGCGGTTATCCATGCCAAGGAACTTGACCTTGACCATTTGGCCTTCGGTGACAACATCCGACACTTTCTGTACGCGCTGTGGAGCAAGCTCTGACACATGCACCAGACCATCGCGTGCACCGAAGAAGTTCACAAACGCGCCGAATTCCATGATCTTGACGATCTTGCCTTCGTAGATTTCGTTGACTTCGGGTTCCGAGACAATCGACTTGATCCACTTCAAGGCCGCAGTAATTGCGGCACCTGAAGACGAAGCCACCTTGATGGTGCCGTCGTCTTGAATATCGATCTTCGCACCTGTCTTTTCGACGATTTCGCGGATGACTTTGCCACCGGTGCCGATAACTTCACGGATCTTGTCGACAGGAATCTTGATCTGCTCAATGCGCGGCGCATGTTCGCCAAGACCCGGACGGGCCTTTTCGAGAGCTTCCGACATTTTGCCAAGAATATGCAAACGGCCTTCCTTGGCTTGGAACAAAGCAACCCGCATGATCTCTTCGGTGATGCCGGTGATCTTGATGTCCATTTGAAGAGCCGTCACACCACTCGATGTTCCAGCCACCTTGAAGTCCATATCACCCAGGTGATCTTCATCGCCCAAGATGTCGGAGAGCACGGCGAAGCGCTCGCCTTCCTTGATCAGGCCCATGGCGATACCAGCGACCGATGCTTTCATCGGAACCCCAGCGTCCATCAACGCAAGCGATGCGCCGCACACGGAAGCCATTGAGGATGAACCGTTTGACTCGGTAATTTCTGAGACAACGCGAATGGTGTAAGGGAAGTCTGCCGTTGATGGCAGCATCGGGTTGATGGCACGCCATGCGAGCTTACCATGGCCAATTTCGCGGCGGCCCGTGGCACCCATGCGGCCCACTTCACCCACCGAGTAGGGAGGGAAGTTGTAGTGCAGCATGAACTTGCCTTTGGTCAGGCCGTCGAGCGTATCAACATACTGCTCGTCTTCGCCCGTGCCCAATGTAGTGACAACCAGCGCCTGGGTTTCGCCGCGTGTGAACAGGGCTGAACCGTGGGTGCGTGGAAGCACTGATGCTTCAGCAATGATGGCGCGTACCGTGGTGGTGTCGCGGCCGTCAATGCGCTTGCCCGTATCGAGGATGGAATTGCGCACAATGTCAGCTTCAAGATGCTTGAAGTTTTCACCGAAAGCTTGATCCGATGGGGCAGCTGGATCGTCCTTGTTGACAATGGCGGCTTTCGCAGCGTCCTTGGCCGCAGCCACGGCGTTCTGGCGATCTTCTTTTTTGGCAATGGCATAAGCATTGCGCAAATCGCCTTCGGCTTGCTTTTTCACAGCCGCGTAAAGGGCTGAGTGATCCTTCGGTTGGAAGTCGCGTGGTTCGCGCGATGAGCGTTCAGCCAAACGAATGATGGCTTCAATCACCGGCTGGAAGCCACGGTGACCAAACATCACGGCTTCAAGCATCTTTTCTTCCGAGAGTTCCTTGGCTTCTGATTCAACCATCAACACGGCGTCTTGCGTGCCAGCCACAACGAGGTCGAGCGACGATAGCGCTTGCTGTTCCTTCGTGGGGTTCAGTACGAATTCACCGTCGATCATGCCAACGCGGGCTGCACCCACCGGGCCCATGAAGGGAATGCCGGAAATGGTGAGAGCGGCTGACGATGCAACAAGGGCTGCAATGTCGGTATCGTTTTCGAGATCATAGGAGATCACGGTGGCGATGACTTGCGTTTCAATGCGAAAACCATCGGGGAACAGTGGGCGGATCGGACGGTCGATCAAACGCGAGATCAATGTTTCGCGTTCTGATGGACGGGCTTCACGCTTGAAATAACCACCGGGGATCTTGCCCGCGGCATAGGTCTTTTCCTGGTAGTTTACGGTGAGCGGGAAAAAGTCGATGCCAGGCTTTTCAGCCCGTGCTGCAACGGCGGTTGCCAAAACGGTGGTTTCACCGATCGACAGCATAATGGCGCCATCAGCTTGGCGGGCCACACGGCCGGTTTCCATGCGAAGCGTTTGACCGCCCCATTGGATTTCTTCAACGTCAATGTTGAACATGTAGTGTCATTCCTCTTTGTCCTTCGCCGCCGCTGTGTTCACCAACGCTATGGACGGCATTCCCTTTGGACCAGCGGATCACAGCCCTATTGCTGCTCTCAGATGCGGGAACGCGGACGGAAATTCGGTGATCCGCCCGCTCATGTAAAAAAGGCGCGACCCATCGGACGCGCCTGATGCTCGTATTAGCGGCGGATTTCCAAACGCTTGATCAGGGCCTGATAACGGCCTTCGTCCTTGCTCTTCAAGTAGTCGAGCAGCGAACGCCGATTGGCGACCATGCGCAGCAAACCCCGGCGCGAATGGTTGTCTTTCTTGTTGATCTTGAAATGCTCTGTCAGATACGTGATCCGCTCGGTGAGGAGAGCGACCTGCACTTCAGGCGAACCTGAGTCATTTGGCGTTGTCGCAAATTCTTTAATGAGCGCAGCTTTGCGCTCGACAGTCATCGTCATTTTAGTCTCCGTGCATCTATAAATTAAACAGTCTGATGGGTTTGAGCACGCCGGTTTCAATTTTGAACAGACCCAAGGGCCTACTCAAATGCGTGACCAAAACCGCCTCCGCATCCGGCTGCTGGGAAGCATCCGTTAACAAAACCCTTTGGCCTTGTCTGAGTCGCGCGGCTTCCGGGTCCATCACGGCCAGTGCAGGGATGCCGTCCAGCACGGTCTCAATGGGGCGAAGGATGCCGCTGAGGCTGTTTTCGCTGTCGGGCTTATGGCTCAACTCCTCCAGCTTTTCCAGCGAAATCGCGTGGTTTTCAGAAAAAGGTCCAACACTCAAACGGCGCAGAAGTGTGACGTGGCCGAGGCAGCCCAACACCCGGCCCAAGTCCCGGGCAATGGAGCGCACATAAGTGCCTTTGCTGCACTGCACAATAAATGTCGTTTCGCCTTCAGGATCGTGGTTTTCTATTTGTAGCGACTCGATAGTAACAGTTCTCGCCGCGAGGTCGACCACCTCCCCAGCCCGCGCCAGATCATAAGCCCTTTCGCCAGAAACCTTTATGGCAGAATAGCTTGGTGGCTTTTGCTGCACTGCACCAATGAAACGCGGTAGAATTGATTCAATGTCTTGCTGCGCTGCAGCAAGACCGGAAACAGGTCCTGCCTCACCCTCGAGATCATCGGTTGAGGTTTCGTATCCCCACTTCACTCGGAACCGATAGGTCTTCTTGCCATCCATCGCCCAATTGACAGTTTTGGTCGCCTCGCCAAAAGCCAGCGGCAAGACACCCGATGCCAGAGGATCGAGCGTCCCGCCATGCCCACACTTGTCAGCGTTAAGCAGCCACCGCGCCTTACCAAGCGCTTGTGTGGACGAAATGCCAAGCGGCTTATCCAGTATAATCCAGCCATGCAGTTGATTTCGCAGCTTTTTCGCCACTAGTCTTGCTTGTCCAAATCCTGCGCTACAGCTGGAGTCTTCAACAAAGCATCAATCTTGCTGGCATAATCCAGCGCAGTATCGGTTCGAAACCGAAGCAAAGGCATATATTTCATGGCCACTTTAGGTGCAATCAAGCCGCGCATATACTTCTGGTTCCGCGTACAGGCGAACAGCAACTTTTTCTCTTGTCCGGCAATCAAAGGCCGCACATAGGCGGTGGCAATTTTGAGGTCCGGTGACATTTGCACCTCAACCACGCTGCACTTGATCTTCTCAAGCTCCGGATCACCGGTTTCACCACGTGCGAAGACCGCTGCCAAAGCATGGCGGATCAATTCCCCGGCACGGAGCATGCGTTGGGAGGGGGTGGAGGCTTTGCTCATCTTATATTCAAACAATTATTCAACATGAAAAGGGACATAGAGCGATTAAACCTCAGCGTCCACCCTCGGCTTTAGGCCTTGACAACGACATGCGTGGCAATCAGCTGCCGCAAGCGCAACAATTCCGTGTGATCGCTAAACGCTGATTTCGGGATGATGTAACCCCGCAACCGATTGAGGTAGAGAAAGATGTGGGTGTCAGTTTCAACGGCACGTTCGATCAACTTCCAGTCGGTATGGCCCGACTGGCCATCAAGCTGCGCCTGAATATTCTGATCATCAATCACCAGCTTCATCGGCAACGGCAAGGTTTGGTAAGCCATCGATGCGCGGCGCGTGTACCATCGTGCGTATTTGGGGTAGAACCCCGCCAGAAACGCACCTGCAGCGACCAAACCGATCTGGAAAGGCAACTTGCCTGGATCATCATCAGACATGTTCATCAGGCTGGGCAAACCAAAGGCCAGCATTGCAAAAGCAATAGCAATAACGACCATCAATAATTTCACATGGGTGCGGCCCAACCACCCAAAAAGCTTGGATTTCGAGTTCATCACCATTTCATAAAGATCAGCGTCGGTCATCTCATAGGAAATTTTAATCGGCTTCTGTTCAACAGTCACGAAACACCCCTCGCATAACGCGCCAACCGCTCGTCCAGCGTGCCCGTGTGCAGTTCAAACAGATGGTTCTCATGGTCATGGAAATAAAGCGATTGCCCCTCGCCGTCTACCCGTGGGCGCGGCGGACGAATGTCGAGGTACAATTTTTCCGCAGCAATGCGGGCAGCTTCCAATTGTGCGTCCGTCACCTTGAACGCAACATGGTTATAAGTCCGCGTTGGCAAAGGATCACCTTCCATAATGGCAATCCAAATCCCACCCGCCACAAAGAACTTCTCCCGCGCGGTGGAGAAGGTTTGATCACCGGAAGAATAAACCTCCTCGCCACCCAGAACCTGGGTGATGATGGCACCCATCTTGTCGAGATCACGCACGATGAATGTGAGATGGGAGAGACCTTGGATCATGCAATTCCTTTTCTCCCTTGGCGCGCAGCGACGGGGGAGTACGGCGAAGCCGGGAGGGGGTGTTTAACAACGATATGAATAGCCAAAGCGGAAACGCAGTCAAACACCCCCTCCCCCTGCGGGTACTCCCCCACGCCTGCGGCGCAAGGGAGAAGACAAGGTAGAGTTCGCAGCCACCGCGCACCCCTCGAGGCATCGCAAGCGCGATGCACCTCTGGGTGAGGACTCTCTCATACTACCACACAACCTCCTCATCCTGAGGTGCGAGCCCTCGCGAGCCTTGAAGGACGCGACACGCGCGCGCCGTTCAATAAAAAAGGGCAGCCGCGCTGCGACTGCCCCTTCACATTTAAATGAACCCTCAAATGAATTACGCCAACTTCCGCTCCACCTTCTCAACCCGGAAGCATTCGATGATGTCGCCAGCGCGCATGTCTTCGTATTTCTCGAACGCCATGCCGCACTCTTGGCCGGACTGCACGTCTTTGACTTCGTCCTTGAAGCGCTTGAGCGTCGACAGTGAACCTTCGTGGATGACCACGTTGTCGCGGATGAGGCGCACCTTGTTGCCGCGTTGAACGCTGCCTTCGGTGACCATGCAGCCTGCAACCTTGCCCACTTTGGTAATGTTGAACACTTCCAGGATCTTGGCGTTGCCCATGAAGGTTTCGCGCATTTCGGGGGCGAGCTTGCCGCTCATCGCGGCCTTGATGTCATCCACCAAGTCATAAATGATGTTGTAGTAGCGGATTTCGATGCCCATGCGTTGGGCCGCATCCCGTGCTTGGCTATTCGCACGCACGTTAAAGCCCAGAACCACGGCACCCGAGGCCGAGGCCAGCGAGATGTCGCTTTCCGAAATACCACCCACGGCATAGTGAACCACGCGGCTGCGGATTTCTTCGTTGCCGATTTTGTCAAGCGCCTGCACAATGGCTTCAGCAGACCCTTGGACGTCAGCTTTGACCAGGATCGGGAATTCCTTGCGGCCCGACTGGTTGATCTGCGTCATCATTTGTTCCAGTGAGGCCCGAGCCACACCGGTACCACGCTTTTCACGGCGCTGACGCTCACGATAGTCAGTGATTTCGCGGGCGCGGGCTTCGTTCGGCACCACGTCGAAACGGTCACCCGCTTCCGGTGCGGAGTTCAACCCCAACACTTCGACAGGAACCGATGGACCAGCAGTTTTCAGCTGTTCACCTTTTTCGTTGACGAGAGCGCGCACCCGGCCCCAGGCCGAACCAGCCACAAAAATATCGCCGTGCTTCAGCGTACCGCGTTGTACGAGAACAGTGGCGACCGGGCCTCGGCCCTTGTCCAACTGCGCTTCCACCACGAGACCACCGGCTTCACGATCCGGATTGGCTTTGAGATCCAAGACTTCCGCTTGCAGCAAAATGGTTTCCAGCAGCTTGTCGAGGTTGGTGCCCTTGAGGGCAGACACTTCGACGTCGAGAATATCACCGCCCATGCTTTCCACGACCAAATCATGCTGCAACAAGTCCGTGCGCACGCGAGTGGGATTGACGTTGGGTTTGTCCATTTTATTGATGGCGATGATGATCGGCACACCGGCGGCCTTCGCATGATTGATCGATTCAATGGTTTGCGGCATCACGCCGTCGTCAGCTGCGACGACAAGAATGGCAATGTCAGTGGCTTTCGCACCGCGCGCGCGCATCGATGTAAAGGCTTCGTGGCCCGGCGTGTCGATGAAGGTGATCAAACCACGATCGGTCTTCACCTGGTATGCACCGATGTGCTGGGTAATGCCCCCTGCTTCGCCTGACACCACGTTGGTTTTACGCAGAGCGTCAAGGAGTGACGTCTTGCCATGGTCGACGTGACCCATGATTGTGACGACAGGTGGACGCGGCAACATCAGCTCCGCCGCATCACTTGCATCATCCAGACCTTCAACCACGTCGGATTCCGAAACGCGCTTGACCTTGTGGCCCATTTCCTCTGCGATGATTTGCGCAGTATCAGCATCAATCACATCGTTGATGGTGTGCATCTGTCCCTGTTTCATCAGCATACGGATGATATCCACCGCCCGCTCAGCCATGCGGTTTGACAGGTCTTGAATGGTAATGGCTTCCGGAATCACGATTTCGCGTGATGTTTTCTCCGTTGGCATCTGGAAACCGTGCGCCTGCTTTTTCAAGCGCTCGGTGCGGCGGCGGAAGGCGGCAACGGAATGTCCGCGCACATTGCCTTCTTCGTCCAACGCGTTACCCACGGTCACACGGCCACGGCCCTCACGCTTTTCAATATCAGCCTTTGTGCGCGATGGCACAACAGCCTTGATCACACGGGTTGCAGTTCCGGGGCGCGACAGGCCAGGACGTGGACCGCCACCTGCTCCACCACCACGCGAACGCGGTGACTCATCTTCATCACTTGTGTCACGACCTGCGGGTTTTGGATCAAGTTTCTTGGCCGCGACTTCTGCCTTTTTGCGTCCCTCGTCTTCCTGACGGTGACGTGCATCATCTTCTGCCTTGCGCTTTGCAGCGGCTTCCCGCTCGATGGCGTCACGTTCATCCTGCGCTTTGCGGCGGACCAGATCTTCTTCCTGTTTCTTGCGCTCCTGCGCTTCCCGCACTTTGCTGTCGGAGAGGGCACGTTCACGCGCCTCGCGCTCATCAGCCGTCAGTGTGCGGAGGACAACGCCGGAGCGTGAAGGTGGAGGTGTTGACGGACGTTGAACAGCAGGCGGTGGTGGCGCTGTCATCGGTGCCTGGCCTGCCACCCGGGGCTGGCTTTGGAATGCAGGCTTGGCGTCCCCGGCGGGCGACAATGGTTTTGCCGGAGCACCAAATGACTTCCGCTTGGTTTCCACAACCACAGTCTTGGTGCGACCATGGGAAAAGCTTTGCTTGACGCGTGACTGTTCAACCGTTGCCGGCCGCTTCAAAGTCAGAGTACCACCGGGTTTTTTGCCGTCATTTTCAGTCGTATCGTTCATATTCTCTTCTTCTGACCCTTCAGGCGTTAACGCCTACATCTTCAAAACTTGTCATTCGCTGGAGTTGTATGACCAGCCTTTCGGCCAGCCCCCCTGCTGTTACGGCAGCGTGTATCACATTTGGTCGCCCAAAAGCCAAATCCATTTCATCTGGTAAAAAAGAATTACTGATGACGGTTTCCGGCCCTTTTAAACGGTCCAGCTTCGAAACACCATCAGCGCCTGAGCCTTGCGCGTGCAGCAAAACCCTGATCGCGCTTTTGCGTAAGGCTTCTTCAACCTTGGTAAAGCCCTGAACAGCAGCACCTGCCTTGCGGGCCAGTGCCAGATGCGAAACGGCCTGCTTGCGCAACAACCCGGTGACCTGTTCGACCAAACCGTCGGGCACCGTACAAGCCGCTTCAAACCCACGGGCAAAGGCTTGCTTTTTTAAAGCTTCGCGCAACGTTTTGGCTGAACAGGTCACCCAAATCCCGCGCCCTGGCAGTTTTGCCGCCAAATCAGGCACCACTATTCCATCAGGAGAACGGGCAAAGCGGATCAGTGTATCTTCGGTTCCCTCACTGCGGGTGACGACACACATCCGTTCACGCCGTTTGGCGGCAGCTTTCGGGCTTTCCCCACTGTGCGGATCAGCTATGACAGGTTCAATGATCAGGCGTCAGCCTCCGCTGCTGGTTCTTCTTCAACAACCGGAGCTTCGATCCAGCCCAGTTGCACCCGTGCGGCCATGATCATGGCTTCGGCATCAGCCGCCGTCAGATCAAGCCCCGCAAATGCGCCCTTGTGCTTGATGGTTTCACCATTCTTGCGCTCGTTCCAACCTGTCAGATCGTCAGTTGCAAGGTCAGCGAAGTCTTCGAGTGATTTGACACCCGTTTCACCAAGCGCCACCAGCATCTGGCCGGACATGCCCTCGAAACCTGCCAAATCATCCAGAACGCCCAATTCAACGCGCTTGGCTTCAAGCTCTGACGCCTGTTTTTCCAGGAAGTTGCGGGCACGGGTTTGCAGCTCTTCGGCAGTGGCTTCATCCAAGCCATCAATTGAGGCAATTTCAGAGGCTTCAACCGAGGCCAGCTCTTCAACGGCACTAAAGCCTTCCGATGCGAGCAACTGGGCCAATGTTTCATCCACATCGAGTGCGTTGACAAACGTCGCCGTGCGGATGGCGAATTCTTTCTGACGACGCTCGGATTCCTCGGCTTCCGTCATGATGTCGATATCCCAGCCCGTAAGCTGCGATGCCAACCTCACGTTTTGGCCACGACGCCCAATGGCGAGGGACAATTGCTCATCCGGCACCACCACTTCAATGCGCTCAACATCTTCATCGAGCACCACCTTGGCCACTTCAGCAGGGGCCAATGCGTTCACAACAAAGGTTGCCACATCAGCTGACCATTGAATGATATCGATCTTTTCGCCTTGCAGCTCGTTGACCACGGCCTGCACGCGGCTGCCGCGCATACCAACGCAAGCGCCTACGGGATCAATCGAACTGTCCTTCGAGCGCACACCGATCTTGGCGCGTGAACCGGGGTCACGGGCGACTGATACAACTTCGACCACACCATCATAGATTTCCGGCACTTCCTGGCCAAACAGTTTGGCCATGAATTGTGGGTGTGTTCGCGACAGAAAAATCTGTGGTCCACGTTGTTCGCGGCGCACGTCGTAGACATAAGCGCGGATGCGGTCGCCGGGGCGAAAGGTTTCGCGGGGAAGCGCTTCATCACGCCGCACAATGCCTTCGCCACGGCCAAGGTCGACAATGACGTTGCCATATTCAGCCCGCTTTACAGTGCCGTTGACGATTTCGCCGATGCGATCCTTGAATTCATCATACATGCGGTCACGTTCGGCATCGCGCACTTTTTGCACAATCACCTGCTTGGCCGATTGTGCGGCAATGCGGCCGAATTCGATGGGCGGCAGCGGCTCGGCAATAAAGTCACCGACTTGTGCGGCCGGGTTTTTCTTTGACGCTTCTTTCAGTGTGATCTGCGTGGCGTCATTGTCGATGACCTCGACAACCATCAGCAAACGGTTGAGGCGTGTTTCGCCCGAGCGCGGATCAATCTCTGCGCGGATTTCGTTTTCAACACCGTAACGGGCCTTGGCCGCACGGGTGATGGCATCTTCCATCGCTTCCAAGACCACAGCCTTGTCGATGGATTTTTCGCGCGCCACAGCGTCTGCGATTTGCAGCAGTTCAAGCCTGTTGGCACTTACAGCAGTATTAGCCATTGTCGGTTTCCTCTTTGGCCTCAGTGATTTGGGTTTCGTCAATTTCAGCGCCGTCGCCATAACCTGTTGCAGGCAATCTGGCGCGGGCGGCGGCAATCAGTTCGTCGGTCAACACCAGTGTAGCGTCGTGAATCTCGTTGAAGGGAAGCCCGATCAGCAGCTTTTCTTTGCCATTCTCCGGGTTGTCGATGTAGAGGCGAACTTCGCCTTCAGCATAACCTTCAAGAACACCTTTGAAACGCTTGCGTCCGGCAATCGGCAGCGTCATTTCAATCTTGGCCTCATGGCCATCCCAATTTTCAAAGTCATTGGGGCGCACCAACGGGCGGTCAATGCCAGGGGACGAGACTTCAAGCTGGTAGCGCGATGAAATCACATCAGCCACATCAAGCAGGGGTGAAAAGGCTTTTGAGAATGTTTCGCAATCATCAATCGTAAACGTGCCGTCAGGTCGCTCCGCCATGATTTGCAAGGTCGAACCGAACATGCGCACGCGCACAAGCCTGAAGCCCATGCTTTCCAGCACTGGCTCAGCCAACACCGCCACCCGCAAGGCAGGTCCGGTTTCGCGTGTCAGACGATGTTCTGTCTGCTGTTCAGTCATAGGTCCATCCGAATACAAAAAAAGCGGGCCCCTTTCGGGACCCACTCTCATTTTCCGATCTCTCGGCTATGTGAGTGACTTCTTCCGAACTGTATAGGCTTTTTGGAACAGGGAGACAAGCCCCCCTCAAACAGAGGTCAAAAGTCCGCCTAGCGATCAAAACCGCGCCTCTAGTGCTATATCAACTTTCTGAATTCCATTGTGTTATATTCGATACGACTATGCGTCTCACGTTCACCGTGACCCCAATAGCCAGTGTGGCTGATTTGAACTTGGAGGATTATCATGGCTCTTAAGATGCACCCCTCGATCTCGGTCCATGCGGGACGTTGGCTAATGAGAGAAATCGTTGTCACGAGTGGCCGCAGTATTACCGATGTCGCTGCCAAAATCGGCGTGTCGCGGCAAGCGCTGAGCACAGTGCTGAACGGCCATGCCAGCTTGAGTGCAGACATGGCTCTGCGCTTTGAGTGAGAATTCAAGGTCAGCACAGATACTTTGATGAGAATGCAGACCGCTTACGATCTTGCGCAAGCGCGCACGCAATTGGCCGGATGATGTCGTCGGTCTGAAACGAACCAAGCACCGATGTCAGGAGGAGACTGCAACTCTTGTCGGCTAAATCCCTGTGTCCTTGCCGTCAATGCTGAGTTTATTTTTTCTGTCCCAATAAGCTCTAACCCCATCCGGACCCATGTCCTCGTAAAACGGCAGCAACTCTTCGAGGCCGCGCTGTTTGATGAAATTCATTTCGGGAACACCTGTGCCACAAGACATTTGAACAAGCTCAACTGATAAGTCGAAAATTTGGCGAGACCCAGCCATGGCGGGGAAATGCGCACTCAATTCACTCCATGGCGCGTTGGCAGGATGAATAGTGGTTGCTGTTCCATAAACGCGTAAAATGCGCGCCGCGCCCCCAAAGGCGCAAAACATCAACGTCATGCGCGGGCTTTCACGCAAATGCGCTGCTGTTTCATTGCCGCTACCCGACAGGCTAAGCCAAATAATGCGCGTGTCACTCAGGACGCGGAGACTGTCCAGTCCCTTGGGCGATAGATTAACACGACCATCAGGAGCCGCTGTGGCCACAAAGAACAGTGGTTGGGCCGCAATGACGTCGATAGTCGATTTATTCAAACGAACGACAGTCGCCATGGAGACCTCTTGCACTTGAAGCCACAACAAACCACAAGAATTGCACTGGATGCAATTGCGACTCCACCCAAATATTTCAGCAGTCTTTCAACCCCGCTGTGTTTGCCCATGACCACGCCACAGCGGAACCACAAACAACAACAGAAAAGGCACATTCATCACGGCGTTGAAAGGCGCACCAGCAATAACCGAGGCCGTGCAATCTACAACAAACCAAGCCCCCATGCTGGTAAGCAGCATTTGCCGCGCCAGTGCCGGTTCACGGGCAAATAGTTTCGTGACCACCAACCATTGCAACACACCAAAACCCACAAGAATGCCGCCGAGAATAGCACTGAGAACGCGGGTCTCAGGTGCGTTCAAATTCTGCTGCCCATCAAAAGGCAGGAACATCAAATCGATGAGCCATAGTGTTGGCAGGTTCAGCACTGGCCATGCGGCAAGGGCCGTCAACAGCCCGAAGCCGATGACGACGCCACAGGCAAATTTCAATTGAGTAACAGTCGTTTGCAAGTTCATGTGAGGCACTCCTTCATGTTGAGGACAAACATGAGGGTGAGGCGAATACGACTCAAAAACAATTACTTCCGAGGTAAGTGTCACCTGCGTGCATTGTCCGCTATGACTCAATTTCTCAACAGCTTGAGGTAATGGGTGAAGATGTCACAAGCCTTTCCAAATCTTTTGAAACACTGGCGCGGCACCAGACGCATGAGCCAACTTGATTTAGGTTTGGCCGCCAACGTGTCGGCACGCCACGTCTCCTTTTTGGAAACCGGCAGGGCCGCACCCAGCAGGTCCATGGTATTGCAATTGTGTGAAACCCTTGACGTGCCATTGCCTGCCCAAAATACCTTGCTGCATGCCGCAGGTTTTGCTGAGGTCTATGGCCATCGCGGATTGAGCGACCATGAATTGGCCCATGCCCGCCAAGCAGTGGAGTGGACCTTGCAGCGGCACGACCCCTATCCCGCCATGGCGCTCGATAAATATTGGACGGTCGTCAATGCAAACCACGCCGCAAGGTTGCTGCTGAATGCGGTGGGCTTGGCCGAAGGCAGCAGCTTGCTGGACGCCATGCGTAACTCGGAAAGCCTGAAAGCAGCCATCGTCAATTGGCAAGAGGTGCTGCGCCACATGATCCTGCGGCTGCGCACTGAAAGTGCGAGACTGGGATTTGATGACGTCCTCTCCAAAGCTGCCACAGACCTGAGCGCGCAACTCGAAGACCAAAAGCTTGAGCTTGCCGCTGGTCAGGCCGTATTATCAACCAGGTATATTCTAAACGGGCTGGAGCTATCCCTCTTCTCCATGCTGGCTCAGTTCAGCAGTGCTGAAGACATTACGTTGGCGGACTTGCGAATAGAACTGATGTATCCGGCTGATCAGAAAACCAAAGACTTTCTGCATTCCCTTGCAAAACTTGAAAAAGCCACCTGACAGGTTCATGTAAGCGCACATGACACGCAAAACCGCATTGATCACCGGCGCATCTTCAGGCCTTGGCAAGGAATTCGCGCGCTACCACGCTTCATTGGGAGGCGACGTCATTGTTGCCGCAAGGCGCGAAGACGCCCTCCTCGAATTGAAATCCGAACTCGAACGCAAGCACAACATAACCGTGCACGTGTTTGCCGCAGATGTGGGAACGCCCGAGGGTGCAGCGCGGCTTCACTCCGGCATCAAAGCCAAACGACTGGACATCGATATCCTCATCAACAATGCGGGCTTTGGGTTTCACGGGTTATTCCATGAAGCGGACTTGGCCAAGAATCTGGCGATGGTGGACCTCAACATTAAATCGCTTATGACGCTGACGCATCTTGTTCTGCAGGACATGGTCGCGCGCAAAGCAGGTCGCATTCTGCATGTGGGTTCAACAGCAGGCATGATCCCCGGTCCATTCCAGGCTACCTACCATGCCACAAAATCGTTTGTGAATTCGTTCTCTTTGGCTTTGGCCGAAGAGTTGAAAGACAAGGGCGTGACGTCAACCGTTCTGGCACCAGGCCCGGTGGCAACAGAGTTTTTCGATGTGGCGAATATGAATAATGTGAAAGGCCTGAAAGGCAATATACCTTCAGCGGCCAGTGTTGCAAAAATTGGCTACGACGCCATGATGGCAGGCAGGCTCTTGGTCATCAACGATGCCAAACTGAATTTCCTGCTGGGCTGGGTCGTGCCATTTCTGCCGCGCAAGATGGTGCTGAAAATGGCCCGTGATTTTGGTGAAAAACTGTAGACGCTTCACATTTCCAGAAATGGCTCAGGCATAAATGCGAGATCACTTGCACCGGGCTTCACGCCTGCCGCTGTCAACATGCTGTGAATTTGCCCGCGGTGATGGGTCTGATGATTGAAGAAATGCACGCAGAGCGAAGTTTTAGACTTGCTCATGTGCTTGGCCATGGCACCTGAATACCAGACCAGATCACCTGCAAACCACTCCGCTTCAACGCCTTTCGCCCACGCCAGAATGCGATGATCAAATGCAGCGCGCTGCACAACAAAGGCGTCCCACCTCGTTATCAGTTCAACTGAGTCTTTGATGCCACCACCCGGCAGGGGTGTTTCGGCAAAACGACCAAGCCAGATTTGATCCGCCCAGTAGATATGGGAAAAGGTTTTTTCGATAGACCCAAAAAATGCGCCGCGATCTTTTTGACGCTCCCCCTGAGACAGAAGGCTTGCAGCCGAGACAAGATTTTCATTTTGCCAAAGATTATATCTGGCTATGGTCAAAGCATAGTCAGGTGTTGGCATGTCACTCCCTCTTCATGTGGAGAATACTCAAGCCAACAGCTTGCGCCACCATTTTTTGATGCGCGCGATCATACCCTCATTCACGTTGGAAGCTGCGACAGCAACGTGTGTACTTTCGTCAAACGCAACAATCACAGGCAAGAGTTCCGCTTCACCGATCATCTCAACAGCTTGCTGTTTTGAAACCCATTGTCTGTCCCGTTCAGCACGCTCCGGCCAATCGTCCAACACATCTTTGACTTGCAAGGCAAAGACATTCACGCGCAAAAATCGGGTTGTTCCGTTCCGAAAAATTTTGACGTAGCTATAAGTGCCCACAGTCGTTGCGTTCATCGTGCCATTTACACCAGCTTCTTCATAAGCTTCTATGGCGGCCGCCTCGTGGTCGGCCTTTCCGTCCATGGTCCAACCCTTGGGTATGACCCAACGCTTGGTGGTGCGTGTGGTCACCAGCAGGAATTCGACGCCGCGATCACCGATGCGCCAAGGCAATGCCGCCACTTGATAGGTTCGATTGGTCACGCCTTGATTTTCCGGAACGTCAAGTAGGCGGGAACCCGTCCCTCGCGCAGGGCCTTGTTTTCGTAGCGGGTCTCGGTCCAGTTCTCATATGGCAGAGCGGGATCACCTGTTTCCGCAAAGCCCCTGTGCGCAGTGACATGCTGCCTGGTCCAATCCACATAATCCGGAATGTCACTGGCAAACAAAAACAAACCATCGTCCATGAGAATGCGATGGAAATGCGCGAGATTGACCGCATTCACAAAGCGTCGTTTCTTCTGTCGCTCCTTTGGCCAAGGATCGGGATAGGGCAGATAAATCCGTTCGAAACTGCTGTCAGGCAAGGCTTCCAGAAGCACCCGCGCATCACCATAATGTATGCGAATATTTTGAACCGCTTTCTCTTCGATGTGGGCGAGTGCCTTGGCCACGCCATTCAGGAACGCCTCTGCTCCCATCAGCGCAACATCCGGATTGCACGCGGCCTGGTGCACCAGATGCTCACCGCCGCCAAAACCAACTTCCAGCCACCGACGCTTTCCCAAGTTGTTGAGCGGTGCGGCAAGGTCAACACTGATCGGCGGAAGCAAATCCTCCATCAGGTCGATATGATGACGGCGCAGAGGTTTCCCTTTGCGCCGCCCATAGAATTGATGTTTGGGAACGAAGTCCGTCACTTCACCGCAGCTTTGAGCTGCTTCACAAGATCGATTTTTTCCCAGGAGAAGCCACCGTCCTTCGTGGGCTTCCTGCCAAAGTGGCCGTAGCTTGAAGTGCGGGCATAAATCGGGCGATTGAGATCGAGATGCTTGCGGATTCCGCGTGGGGACAAGTCCATGACCTTGCGCAGCGCTTTTTCCAATTTGTCTTCCTTCACTTTGCCGGTGCCATGGGTGTCGACATAAACCGAGAGCGGTTGAGAGACACCAATCGCATAGGACAATTGGATCGTGCACTTCGACGCAAGCTTTGCGGCAACCACATTCTTTGCGAGGTAACGGGCGGCATAAGCGGCTGAACGGTCAACCTTGGTCGGGTCCTTGCCGGAGAATGCGCCACCGCCATGCGGCGCTGCACCGCCGTAGGTATCAACGATGATCTTCCGGCCTGTCAGACCACAATCACCATCGGGTCCGCCAATAAAGAACTTGCCAGTGGGGTTGACGTGCCAGACCGTGTCCTTGGTGATCCAACCCTTTGGCAGGGCTTTCTTCACATAAGGTGTTACCATTTTCTTCACATCGGCGGACGACATGCTTTCATCGAGATGCTGATGTGACACGACAATCTGCGTGGCACCGACTGGCTTGCCATTTTTATATTGCACCGTGACCTGAGATTTGGAGTCAGGCCCCAGTCGCTTTTCGCCACCGTGGCGCGCCTCAGCCAGCAACTGAAGAATGCGTTGCGAGTAATACAAAGGCGCCGGCATGAGATCTGGCGTTTCATCGCAGGCATAACCAAACATGATGCCCTGGTCGCCTGCACCTTCATCCTTGTTCGCAGCTGTATCAACACCGACGGCAATATCAGCAGACTGCGCATGCAACACAATTTCAACTTTGGCATTCTGCCAATGGAAGCCATCTTGTTCATAGCCAATATCTTGAATGGCTTTGCGCGCCACAGCTTCAATCTTTTCATTTGTCACAGACGATGGTCCGCGCACCTCACCGGCAATCACCACTTTGTTGGTCGTCACCAAGGTTTCGCAGGCCACACGCACGGCCCAGGGGTCCATGTTGGCAGCCAGCGCTTCGCGGAAAAACAGATCCACGACTTCATCAGAAATCCGGTCACTTACCTTGTCCGGGTGACCTTCTGATACGGATTCACTTGTGAAAACAAAATTTTTGCGCGCCATGATGTCCGGTCTCCCAATGCGACGGTCCCGTGAAGGACATAAAGAAAGCTTTATGTGTTGGCGCGCTTCTTGGCAGGACTGCTACAAACGGTCAAGGGCCTATCGAAGCCAATTGCACAGCAATGAGCCCTTTGAAATGGTCCCGTCAGGTTGGTTTTCAGGCGTCAGATTCAGCAATCAGCTTGGCCATGCCCACAATCAGCTTGCGCTTTGTGGTATTGTCGGCATCGCGAAATGCTTTGGCCAATTGAACGCCCTCCGTCGTCATCAAAGCGGAGGTGTATTCATCGGTGGCAATGCCTTCGCGCAGCACCGAATCGCCCTCACCACCGGGCAAACCTTCAAAGAAAAACTGCACGGGTACACCGAGAATTTTTGCGGTAAAGAACATGCGGCTGGCGCTTATGCGATTTGCACCCTTCTCGTATTTCTGGACCTGTTGAAAAGTGATGCCGAGAAGTTCGCCGAGGCGTTCCTGGCTCATGTTTATCAGTTGACGTCGCATACGAATACGCGAGCCCACATGCACATCGATGTAATTTGGATCTCGTCTTGCCATTTTATCCTCAGACTGTTGCCCCCAGCCTGTTTGAACTCATCAGCGCAGCCCGTCCCCCCCGGATGTTCGGCAATAGCTTTGCTGTACTTGGATCGTTGCATTGCCATATTTGCAGGTAAAGAGCAAAACAAATTAAAATGGACGGTTGTTGAGTTTTTTAACGATACGTCGTCGCAAAACCACGCCTGCCAGTATCGTCGCAAGCAAATACCAAAATGGTGTGATGCCCCATCGGGCGAAGAACGGAGGTGCAATTGCAGAAGGAAGGCGCACGTCCAAAACAGTTTTTATTTCAAGCTCTGTCTTTCCAAGATAGCGCCCCCAAGGATCAATCACAGCTGAAATTCCGGTATTGGCGGCCCGCGCAATCGGAAGCCCCTGTTCCACGGCACGCATGCGCACTTGGGCGAGATGCTGGTGCGGACCCACCGACAAACCAAACCAACCGTCATTGGTCACATTGACAATCCAGCGCGGCCGCCGGCGCTCATCCACCAGGAGGTGCGGAAAAATTGCTTCGTAGCAAATCAACATGCCTGCAAGACCAACACCCGGCACATCAATTGAACGTGGCCCCACACCGGCGGTAAAACTTTCCGGCAAGGCGACAACCTTGCGAAACCCCAGAGGTTCAAGCGCCCAGGCAAACGGTAAATATTCGCCACCGGGCACCAATCGCCATTTGTCATAGCTTTGCCGCACCACGCCTTCGCTATCAATCAGCAGTACGCTGGTAAAATATTTCTCATCCTTTGCAACATCCACACTGCGCCTGAGGGATCCTGCGAGCAGGGTCTGTTCCGCCTCAATGACATCGGCGATCTTGGCAAGCGCGACTTCACTTTCACCCAGCAGAAAAGACACAGCTGATTCAGGCCAGATCACCACCTTTGGCTTTTCGGCTGATGACGTCGCACTCAAGGCCAGAAGCTCATCAAAAATCCCTGCAGCATTTTCTGACCGCCATTTATCGTTTTGAGAAATATTGGGCTGAACCAGCCTGATCAACGGACCTTTGGCTGTTTCAAGTGGTACTGATGACAGGCGCCAATGACCCCACACAAAACTCAAAGGCAACGTAACGAGCACCAGAAGTGCCAACCAACGGCGCTGCAAGACCGCACCCAGCGCCACACCCCAGAGCAGCACCAAAACCGTCAACCCCGGCATCCCAATGACACTTGCGAGTTGCAAAACCGGGCCCAGTCCATCGACGATCAATCCAGGTGCAGCCCATGGAAAGCCCGTGAACAAATAACCACGCAACCATTCCACAACGCCAACGCAAACTGGCAACGTCAGCCAGACCGGCAGATCAAATTTTGCAAGTTGGCCGGCGGCAACAAACGCCACACCCCAATAAACAGCCATAAAAAGTGAGAGCCCACCCACCGCAAAGGGCATCATCCAGAGGTAAGCATCAGCATCAACCAGGAAGGCATAGCCAATCCAATGAAAGGCAAAACAAAAATAGCCAAGGCCAAAGGCGAGACCTCGGAAAAACTGCACCCACCGTCCAAGAGTCGCCAAATCACGACTCAGAAATTGCAGGGATATCAAACCCAATGCAGCAAGCCAAAGCTGCGTATGCGGTGGCAGGGCCAGGGCCAAGGCAAGACCGCACACCGCATACGCCAGAAGTTTCACCGATTTCTGTTCGAGAATTTTCAAAATACTTCCTGAATAAGTGTGTTTGACCAGCCTTCAGCGATTTCTCGCAACAGCTTCGGCCATCGCACACAAAATCTCAAACATCATCGTTGCACCTGCATAAGCCGTCATGCCTGAAGGATCAAAAGGTGGCGACACCTCCACCACGTCTGCGCCAATGATGTTGAGACCGCGCAACTCCCGTAACATCTGCTGGGCTTGAAAGGTGGTAAATCCCCCAATTTCTGGCGTGCCTGTGCCCGGTGCATAAACCGGGTCCAGCATATCAATGTCAAAACTCACGTAAGTGTCAGCGTCGCCCACAATCTCGCGCGCCTCAGCCATGACAGCCTTCGGGCCCTTTTCCATGGCCTCTTCAATGCGGATCATGCGAACACCCATTTTTGCGCCATACTCAAAATCATCGAGATCATACATCGAACCGCGAAGACCAATCTGCACGGTGCGCTTGGGATCCAGAACACCCTCTTCAATCGCCCGCTTGAAAGGTGTGCCGTGGGTATATTTGAAGCCGCCGAAATAACCGTCATACAAATCCGTATGGGCATCAAAGTGAATCATGCCGACGGGTTTCTGCTTTCCAAGCGCTCTCAGAATGGGGAGCGAACACAGATGATCGCCTCCGGCAGCAAGCGGCCGGATGCCCTTGGCCTTGAGGGCCGCAAAGTGAGCTTCAACCCGCTGCAAAGCATCATTCACATCAGCCGGATTGACGGACGCATCCCCCAGGTCAGCAATGTTGGCGAGATCATAGGGCACGATATGCGATGTTTGGTGCATGCGCCTGACCATTGAGGATTGATCCCGCATTTGCCGCGGCGCGTGGCGTGGGCCTGGTCGATTGGTGGTGCCGCCATCCCAGGGAACGCCAACAATGCCGATGTCAATGTCATGGGCCTGTTCCAACTGAACATGAGGCAAGCGGAAAAAAGTGGCGACACCACCAAAACGCGGCGTGACTAGCCCCGAAACGGGTTGGTTGAATTTCGGTTGATGTGACATGATGACTCCTGTTTCACCGAGCCTAACAAATACCCGGCTTACCACGCAATCTCTGGCACGTGACATTGATCTGCTCAATGGCCTACAGTCTCGCCATGGCGCAGTTTGATTTTCTCATTGTTGGTGCAGGCATTGTAGGGGCCTCAATCGCAACACATCTCGCTGCAACCCATAACGTTGTATTGGTCGATATGGAGGACCGCGCTGGGTATCATACAACAAGCCGCAGTGCGGCGAGTTATGAGCCAAACTATGGACCGCCTCCGATGTTGGCGTTCACCAGAGCCAGTGATGACTTCTTCAAAAACCCACCACCGGGTTTTGCCGATGCCGCGTTGTTGACGCCGCGCCCATCTTTGTTTTTCGAAGCGGACGGACAAGCCGAACATACAGCGCAACTGTTGGCCAATGCGGTTGGACTTGAAGAGATTTTGATCAAACGCGCATCTGAACTGTTTCCAGTGTTGAAACCCAATTACGCGACACGCTGTTTTCTTGACGCGCATACAGCGGATATTGACGTCGATCTGTTGCACCGGGGTTATCTCAAACTGTTCAAATCCAGAGGTGGCACGACCCTGCTGTCATCTCCCGTCACATCAGCTCTCCGGATAAAGTCGACATGGGCCATCCAGTGTGGCGCAACTGAAATTGTCGCTGCCACCTTGATCAACGCCAGTGGGGCATGGGGTGATGTGGTGGCGAAAATATGTGGGGCAAAACCAGTAGGCCTTGTGCCGAAGAGACGCTCGATTGGTGTCGTCCCCCTGGCAGCAAACTTGGATTTCAAAGACTGGCCCATGGTCACCGATGTGGGCGAAACCTGGTATGCCAAACCCCAAAGCGGAAAATTGATCGTGTCGTCAGCCGACGCCACCCCGGTGGACCCCCACGATGCCTATGCCGATGACATGGCAATCGCTGAAGGTATCGATCGCTTGATGACGGCAACAACAGTGGACGTCGATCGTCTCGAGCACAGTTGGGCTGGCCTCCGCACATTTGCCCCTGATGGCAACCCCGTCATCGGATTTGATCCGTATACAGAGGGGTTTTTTTGGGCGGTCGGCCAGGGTGGGTATGGCATACAGTCCTGCCCTGCACTGTCGGCAACGGCCGCAGCCATGGCTTTGCATCAACCCATTGCCAAAGACATCATTGACCTAGGCCTCAACCCACATCACATCACACCGGATCGTTTTGACCATGACTGAAACCACTATTGGCGAAGCCCTCGTTGCACTATTGGAAGCCTATGGCGTTGATACCATTTTTGGCATTCCCGGTGTGCACAATGTCGAAATGTACAGGGCTCTGCCGCGCTCCAGAATCAACCACATATTGACACGCCACGAACAGGGAGCGGGTTTCATGGCGGACGGTTATGCCAGGGCCACGGGCAAACCCGGTGTGTGCTTCACCATCACCGGCCCCGGTCTCACCAATATCCTCACGCCCTTGGGCCAGGCTTGGTCGGACTCGTCGAATGTGCTGGTTATTTCATCCGCGCTGGACGTCGCTGATGGAGCCCAAGGGCGGGGCCGCTTGCATGAAATGCGTTCCCAGTTGCAGGCTGCCTCAAGTGTGACAGCCCATGCCAGCCGCGCCTACACGGGCGAGGATGTCAAGGATGCTGTGGCCCGTGCCTTCGCCAATTTTGCGTCAGCCCGCCCGCGCCCTGCTTATGTGGAAGTGCCGCTTGATCTCTTCACCAATCAAGCAGGTGAAGGCTGGACGGCGCAAACTGTTCCGGCCCGCCCCACAGCAACCGCACAACAAATCTCGTCAGCTGTAACGATGCTCAACACTGCCAAACGCCCCTTCATTATTCTGGGCGGTGGTGCTTTGCACACCGGGCAGGCTGTCTTGAAAATCGCAGAGGCGACAGGTGCGCCAATCCTGACCACAACAGCCGGGAAGGGCGCTGTCCCGGCAGACCACAAAAACGTCTGGGGCTATGTTTTGGGGTATCCCGACACACAAAGTGCTTTGCAGAACGCCGATTGCATTTTGGCCGTCGGCACTGAGCTGTCTGAAACCGATTTCTGGGCAGGTGGCTTTCGCCTCAAGGCCCCGATGATCCGCATTGATATCGATGCCGACGTATTGGCAAAGCCCCATCACGTCACACTGCCGATTCTTGCAGATGCAACGTCGACGATGAAATTACTGGCGCAGCATTTCAGCGGCAACAGGCCATGCCATTCGGAAGCCCCTGCCACAGCAGACGATCCCCTGCGACAGGTGCTAGGCAAAGTGTTGAACGTCATTCGTGACAGCTTGCCAGCGGAGACCGTCATCGCTTCGGACATGACCCAGATCGCTTATGCCGCCAATGAAATTTTCCCGGTATCGCATCCCCGCACCTGGTTGCACCCTGTGGGCTTTGGTACGCTGGGCTTTGCCCTGCCAGCAGCCATTGGAGCGAAATTCGGTATGGGCAAAACACCTGTTGCCGCACTGGCGGGGGACTATGGCCTGCAATACACACTCAATGAATTGGGCACAGCGGTTGAACACAAACTGCCAATACCCATTCTGTTGTTGAACAACACGGCCTTGGGTCAAATCCGCGATGATATGGTCAACAAGGGTATTCAGCCCAATGCCGTGACCTTGCGCAACCCTGACTTCCAGGCGCTCGCAAAAGCTTATGGGGCCCATGCCGAGAAACCCAACACTCTCATCGCCTTGTCCAAAGCCATCGCTGCCAGTTTGAAAGCCGAAGGGCCGACCCTGATTGAAATGTCGGAAAGCATGGTTCGTGGTTGACTGCGCCGTGATCTTTGATGTGGACGGTGTGTTGCTGGAGCTCACGCGTGATGAAGAAGAAATTTTCTTCACGGCCCTTTCAAGGTTCGTGCCGACTGAAAAACTCTCCCGCGACTGGAACAGTTATAAAATCCGAAACGATGAAGACATTATTGCGGAAATTTTCGAGCGTCATCAACTGCCCGCCGCCCTGGTTGGAGAAGCAAAGTTACACTACATCTCCCAGCTGAAATCCAGCCCGGTACATGCTGTTGCCATCTCGGGGGCTGCAGTCCTGTTGGAAAAACTGAAAGGCAAGGCCGGTCTTGGTGTTGCCACGGCCAACTTTCGTGACGCCGCGCACCATCGCTTGCAACAGGTCAAACTTTGGGACGCGGTTTCATCGCGGGCTTGCGGCGCTGACGGCGGAGGCCATAAATCTGCCATCCTCGCCCGGGTACTGTCGCTGCTCAACATGGCACCCACACGCATTGTTTATGTCGGCGATAACCTCAACGATGTTGCCGCAGGCCTCGCACTTGGCGTGCATTTCATCGGTTTTTCCGAGAGTTCAGAACGACGCGAGCAGTTGCGCCATGCAGGTGCCAGACACATCTGCACCAACCACGGGGAAACCCTTGCCATGATCAACACGCTGCTCGCTTGACCCCACCCCTCGAAAAATGAGAAGCCAGCTAAAGCTGAAACAGGACGAATATCTGCAATGAACACCAAAGGCCAAAGCCAGTTCGCGCTTTTCAAAACCCGCCGCTTCCTGCCACTGTTCGTGACACAGTTTCTCAGTGCCTTTAACGACAACGCCTATCGTTTTGCCCTCTCCATCATCTTGCTCACCACGCTCGGCAAGGAACAGGGCGGCGTACTCAATACCATTTCGGCGGCCCTGTTCATTCTGCCGTACTTCTTGTTTTCCGCCTTTGCCGGACAACTCTCCGACAAGTTCGACAAAGCCTTCGTTGCCCGCCGCATCAAGTTCATCGAAATCGGCATCGTAGCGCTTTCGGTGTTTGCAATTTATTATGGCAGCATTCCCCTGCAACAGTTCTGTGTGTTCCTCGCTGGCACGCAGTCAGCCTTTTTCGGGCCGATCAAATATTCAATCCTGCCCCAGCACCTTGAAAAAGAGGAACTGCTGGGCGGCAATGGCCTTGTGGAAATGGGTACCTTTGTATCGGTGTTGCTGGGCACGATTTTCGGCACTTTGGCCATCAACGCGGCAGGCGGCAAGGAACTGGTCGCCGTGACCATGATCGTGATTGCGCTGTTTTCTTACTGGACCACACGGCAAATTCCTCCGGCGCCCTCGGCCCAACCCGATCTCAAACTCAACTGGAACATTTTCAGCGAAACCTGGAATGTGATTTCCATGGTGCGCCAACGCCCCGAGGTGTTCCAGGCCATTCTGGGTGTGTCGTGGTTCTGGCTCTTGGGGGTCGTATTCGTCACGCAAATTCCGTTGTTCACATTGGACAGCCTCAAAGGGACCGAAGCCATCGCCACCGTGATCTTCGCATTGTTTTCGGTGTTCATCGGCGTGGGCTCGGTGTTCTGCAACAAGTTGCTCAAGGGCACTGTGACAGTAAAGTATGTGCCACTGGCCTGTTTGTTGATGAGCGTGTTCATGATCGATCTGTATTTTGCGGCAGGCGGCGCATCACGCATCACCGCCGCAGGCCAAACCACCACACTCGGAGCCTTGCTCACCAGTTTCCATGGCCTTCGTGTTTTGTTTGACTTGGCAGCAGTGGCGTTTTGTGCCGGCCTTTATGTGGTGCCGCTGTTTGCCGTCATGCAAATGCGCACACCCTATTATCTCCGTGCACGGACGATTGGGGCCAATAACATTGTCAATGCCATTTTCATGATTGCCGCAACACTGGCATCGGGCGTGTTACTGGCCATGGGTTTCACAGCGAAGGGCCTTTTCCTCATTCTCGGCCTCGCCAATCTTCTGGCGGCCATCTACATCATCCGCTTGCTGCCCCATGATATTCTCGCAGCATCCGCCCGCCTCCTGTTCCGTTATTTCTATCAGGTCGAGGTCAAGGGTCTGGAAAACCTGGAGGCCGCTGGCCGCCGCGCTTTGATTGTGGCCAACCATACCTCGTTGCTCGATGGTCCGCTGCTGTCGGCCTTCCTGCCGGAGAAAGCCAGCTTCGCCATCAACACGCAAATGGCACAAAACTGGTGGGTGAAACCGGCCTTTGCCTTGTTCGAACTTTGTCCCATGGATCCCGGCAACCCGATGTCGCTGCGTACACTTGTGTCTGCTTTGAAGCGCGGCAAGCGCGTGGTGATTTTTCCGGAAGGCCGCCTGACGGTGACGGGGGGCCTCATGAAAATTTACGAGGGACCAGGGGCCGTTGCCACCATGGCGAAAGCCAAAATATTGCCGGTCCGCATTGATGGCGCGCAATTCTCGCCGCTCTCGCGCTTGAAAGGTGTTTACCCCCGCAAACTTTTTCCCAAGATCACCCTGACCTTTTTGCCACCTGTTTCAGCAGAAGCCCCAGAAGATTTGAAGGGTTCGGCCTTACGCGAACATCAGGCGGAAAAACTCTATACCGTGATGACAGACATGGTGTTCAAATCCACCAACATCGACCAGACGATCTGGAAATCCCTGCTGGATGTGAAGGCATCCTACGGTGGCAAGCGCATTATCCTCGAAGATATTCAACGCTCCCCGATGACGGTCAACAAGCTGATCCTCGGCAGCTTTATTCTGGGCCGCAAGCTGGCACAGCTCACACCGGGACAAAAATTTGTGGGCGTATTGCTGCCCAATGCCAATGCCGCCGTCGCTTCCATTTTCGGGCTCTACGCCTATGGCCGCGTGCCCGCCATGTTGAACTTTTCAACAGGTGCCGTGAACATGATCACAGCGTGCACCGCGGCAGAAGTGCGCACCATCATCACCTCGCGCAAATTTATAGACGCCGGTGAAATGCATGAGGACGTCGCCCTGCTCAGCAAGACCTGCAAAATCATTTACCTTGAGGACGTCCGCGAACTGGTGGGCACACTTGATAAGCTCCGTGGTCTGACTCAACGCCTGTTCGCTGCCGCTTCACTCAAGGCCTCAGGCATGAACTCCAATCCCAATTCACCTGCGGTCGTGTTGTTTACATCAGGCTCAGAAGGTGTGCCCAAGGGTGTGGTGCTTTCTCACCGCAATTTGATTGCCAACAAACATCAGATTTTGACGCGCATCGCCATCATGCCGAATGATACATTCTTCTGTGCTCTCCCGATTTTCCACGCCTTCGGGTTCTTGGGTGGCATCATGTTGCCTGCCACAACCGGCATGCGGTCGTTTCTGTACCCTTCACCACTGCACTATAAGATCGTCCCGGAAATGGTTTACGATACCGGAGCCACCATTCTGTTTTCCACCGACACCTTCTTGAATGGTTACGCCCGCAACGCCCACCCCTATGATTTTTATAACGTGCGACTGCTGGTTGGCGGTGCTGAACGGGTGAAGCCTGAAACGCGCCAACTCTATATGGAACGCTACGGTTTGCGCATCATCGAGGGTTATGGTGCCACCGAATGTTCGCCCACAATCTCCGCAAACACATTCATGCATTCGAAGAATGGAACCGTAGGCCGCATCTTTGACGGCATGCAACACAGGCTTGAACCTGTTGACGGTATTCCTGAAGGTGGACGGTTGTGGATCAAAGGCCCCAACGTGATGTTGGGATACTTGCGCGCCGATAACCCCGGCGTCATCGAAGCGCCGCCTGACGGCTGGTATGATACAGGTGACATCGTCACCATGGATGACCTCAACTACATCACCATCCAAGGCCGTGCCAAACGCTTTTCAAAGATTGCAGGTGAAATGGTGTCGTTGACGGCCATCGAAGCCAAGCTTGGGCAGCTTTATCCTGACTTTGTGCATGCGGTTGTGGCAGCTCCCGATCCAAAGAAGGGCGAACAACTCGTCATGTTCACCACACTGGAAAAACCCGACCGCAAAACCATTGCAGCGGGCTTGAAAAGTTTGGGGTGTTCGGAACTGATGATTCCCAAGAACATTTTTCCCGTCGAAGCCTTGCCCGTACTGGGCTCAGGCAAAACGGATTATGTCTCGTTGAACAGAATGGGATTGGAGAAAGCGGGGGCATGAGCTTGCCCACACGCCGCTCAGTCGCTATGTCGCGTCCATGAAACTCGCATCCATCGCCACCCGACTAGCCACTCTTGGTTCAGATAAATGGGCCGTTCACATTGAAGGCAAACGCCGCCGTGCTGCGGGAGAGAAGCTGATCTTTCTTTCAATTGGCGAGCCTGATCTGCCGCCGCCGCAAACCCTGTTGGATCATACCCGCGAACAGCTGCGAATTGGCCGTCTGGGCTATTCTCCTGGAACGGGTGACGTGGCGCTCACGCAAAGCCTGTCGCGGTTCTATTCCAGGCAGACGGGACGTGACATCAGCCCTGATCAATTCCTGTTTGTGCCCGGTACACAAACCGGCTTGTCCCTCGCCTTCCTTTCCATCCTCGAGCCGGGCGATGAAGTGCTGATGTTTGATCCCTACTACGCCACATATGAAGCCGTGGTCACGGCTCCGGGCGGCATTCCCGTGGGCGTAAAGCTCGATGCTGATCGCGGCTTTCACCCCGATCTTGCAGCTCTCGAAGCCGCTGTCACCCCGCGCACCAGAGCAATTTTGCTGAATTCCCCTTCAAACCCCACAGGGGCGGTGTTCACGCCAGCTGAAATCCGAAGCATTGGCGACATTGCCAAAAAACATGACCTCTGGATTGTGTCAGACGAAGTTTATGCCACCATGATCCACGGTCAGCACACCTTCACCTCGCCCTTCTTCCATCAGGACTTGGAGGAGCGCACCATTGTCGTCTCATCCATCTCCAAGTCACACGCCGTGCCGGGCTTCCGCTGCGGCTGGATGGTGGGGTCAAAAGACTATGTTGCAAAAGCCCTGCCCGTCACCGAAACCATGTTGTTCGGCAGTCAACCCTTTTTGGAAGACGCCCTGTCTTTTGCCCTCGACAATGACTTCACAGAAACCGAAGCCATGCGCCAAGCCTATTGGGCACGGGGCAAAGCCTTGGTCGACGGCTTGAAAGTTTCAAACCGTGTCAAAGCCCGCATGCCCGAAGGCGGCATGTTTGTGATGGTCGATGTGCGCCAGACTGGGCTGTCGGGGGATGATTTCGCCCGCAAGCTCTTGGCTGAACAGCACGTGGTCACCATGCCCGGCGAAAGCTTTGGGGCGGGCGGGGCCGGTCATTTGCGCGTCGCCTTGACGGTTGACCAGGCCACAATGGCCGAGGCTGCGAAACGTATCGTGAAAGTGGCAGAAGCCGTTTGAATAGGATACTTGCGTCCTATGGGCGCAGTATGATAGGAAATTCCCTATCATGGATCCCTTTCTCACCGCGATTGAAGCCTATTTGAAGTCCTCCGGGCTGGATGCATCCGCTTTTGGCAAGCACGCCCTCGGCGATCCCTCTTTCGTATTCGACCTCCGCAAAGGCAGGTCCCCCTCCCTACGCACCATGGAAAAGGTCCGCGCTGTCATGACATCCACCCCAACAAAGACGCTTCAACCCAAGTCCATGACTCACCTGGACAGGCTCGAAGCGGAATCCATCCACATCATCCGCGAAGTTGCGGCCGAATGTGAAAAACCGGTGATGCTGTATTCCATCGGCAAGGATTCGGCCGTCATGCTGCATCTGGCCATGAAAGCGTTTTACCCGTCAAAGCCACCTTTCCCCTTGCTGCATGTCGACACCCGCTGGAAGTTCAAAGCCATGTACGACATGCGCGAGGCAACGGCGAAGAAACTGGGTCTTGATCTGATCGTCCACATCAACCCCGAAGGCATTGCCAAAGACATCAACCCCTTTGACCACGGTTCGCAGCTCCATACCCACATCATGAAAACCGAAGGGCTGAAACAGGCGCTCGACAAGTATGGCTTCGACGCTGCCTTCGGTGGTGCGCGGCGCGACGAAGAAAAATCGCGCGCCAAGGAACGCATCTTTTCCTTCCGTGACACCAAACACCGCTGGGACCCCAAGAGCCAGCGCCCGGAATTGTGGAACACCTACAACGCCCGCAAAAACAAGGGCGAGTCCATCCGCGTTTTCCCCCTGTCGAATTGGACTGAGCTTGATATCTGGCAATATACCTATCGCGAAAACATCGAGATCGTGCCGTTGTACTTTGCCGCCGAGCGCCCGGTGGTGGAACGCGACGGTCAGTTGATCATGGTCGATGACAACCGCATGCGCTTGCTTCACGATGAAACACCAATGATGAAGAAAATCCGCTTCCGCACCTTGGGCTGCTATCCGTTGACGGGAGCCATCGAATCCAATGCCACAACCCTGCTGGACATCATCGAGGAAATGCTGGTTGCCACCTCATCAGAACGTCAGGGCCGCGTGATCGACAAAGACGCCGCCGCATCGATGGAGAAGAAAAAGCAGGAGGGGTATTTCTGATGACACATTTTTTGACATCCCTCACCTGCCGCTTCGCGGCATCCTCTCCCGTAAATGGGAGAGGTGAAGTGTCTTCACTTCTCCCGCCTGCGGGAGAAGGTGGCGAGCGCAGCGAGACGGATGAGGGCCGCGCAGCATGACCCGGTTCGTGGAATACACTGGCGGTGACGTCGAAGGCTTTCTCGCCACGCAGGAAAACAAGGACCTGCTCCGCTTCATCACCTGTGGCTCGGTCGATGATGGCAAATCAACGCTGATCGGGCGCCTTCTCTATGAATCGAAAATGCTGTTCGAAGATCAACTCACAGCCTTGGAAGCCGACTCAAAAAAGCTGGGCACGCAAGGCGGCAATCTGGACTTTGCCTTGCTGGTCGATGGGCTTTCGGCAGAACGCGAACAAGGTATCACCATTGATGTGGCCTACCGCGCCTTCACTACATCCAAGCGCAAGTTCATTGTGGCCGATACACCGGGTCATGAACAATACACCCGCAACATGGCCACCGGCGCTTCCACTGCCGACCTCGCGATCATCCTGATGGACGCCCGCAAAGGCGTCCTCACCCAGACGCGCCGCCACACCTTCATCGCGCATTTGCTCGGCATCAAGCACCTCGTTGTCTGCGTCAACAAAATGGATCTGGTTGAATATTCAAAGGACGTTTTTGATCATATCGAAACCGATTACCGCGCCTTTGCCGCAACACTGGGCGTCAGCAACATCACCTTGATTCCAGCATCGGCCTTGAAGGGCGATAACATCATCGACCGTTCACCCGCCATGCCCTGGTATCGGGGTGCCACCCTGATGGCGCATTTGGAAACCGTGTCCGTGGGCAATGACCTTAACGACAAGCCCTTTTACCTGCCCGTGCAATGGGTGAACCGTCCGAACCAGAACTTCCGCGGTTTCTCCGGAACCATCGCTTCAGGCACAGTGAGACCGGGCGATAGCATCCGCGTGTTGCCGTCGGGCAAAACCTCTAAGGTCGAGCGCATCGTCACCTACGATGGCGACTTGACGCAAGCCTCTGTGGCCTACGCCATCACCATGACACTGACAGACGAAATTGATATTAGCCGTGGTGACGTCATTTGTGCCGCA
The DNA here is from genome assembly GCA_031421835.1 of Hyphomicrobiales bacterium. Lineage (GTDB taxonomy): Bacteria > Pseudomonadota > Alphaproteobacteria > Rhizobiales > Aestuariivirgaceae > Aestuariivirga. The sequence continues at coordinate 39,014 of JANOPL010000068.1, forward strand.
CAATCGCCAGCCGAGGTCTCTGATCAATTTGAAGTGCAGATTTTGTGGATGGACCAGGAGGCCATGTTGCCGGGCCGCCCTTATTTGATCAAGGCCGGTACGCGCACGGTGCCGGGATCGATTGACAGGATCAAACACAAGATCAACGTCAACACGCTGGAAAAAACCGCGACTGAAACATTGACGCTGAATGAAATCGGTGTGTGCAATCTGGAACTTGACACCTCAATTGCATTTGCTCCGTACAAGGACAATAAGGCGCTGGGTTCCTTCATCATCATTGACCGCTTCTCCAACAATACCGTGGGCATGGGGCTGATCAATTTTGCCTTGCGCCGTGCCGCCAATATCCATTGGCAGGCCACGGATGTGAACAAAGCCTCGCGCGGCAGCCTGTTGAAACAGAAGCCGACGGTATTGTGGTTCACAGGCTTGTCGGGCGCTGGCAAATCCACCATCGCCAATCTGGTTGAAAAGAAATTGCACGCCGAAGGCCAACTGACTTACTTGTTGGACGGCGACAATGTGCGCCACGGTTTGAACAGGGACTTGGGCTTCACCGACCAGGACCGTGTGGAAAACATTCGCCGTGTGGCGGAAGTCACAAAGCTGATGGCCGATGCAGGCTTGATCGTGCTTGTCTCCTTCATCTCACCCTTCCGCGCCGAACGTTTGATGGCCCGTGAAATGTTGGGCGAGGGTGAGTTCGTTGAAATCCACATTGATACGCCGCTGGCCGATGCCGAGAAGCGCGATGTGAAGGGCCTCTATGCCAAGGCGCGCCGTGGCGAACTCCAAAACTTCACCGGCATTTCCTCGCCCTATGAGGCGCCTGACAACCCGGAACTGCGCATCGACACCACCAGCCTGACACCGGAAGCGGCGACAGAATTGGTCGTGGCGTGGTTGAAGCAGATGGGCAGGTTGAAGTCTCAGGCCAAATAGTCTTCAATTCCGCGTATTGCATTCAAGGTTGCGATTTCCAATTCAGGCGACACAAAATCGGGCCAGCTTGAAACTTTGGCCACTACAATGCCTGTGGTGTAATTGATATAAATCAACTGACCAAACACGCCGCGCGCGAGCAGGGCGCGCAAGGGTGTGCCGTCTATCCACCACATATTGCGATAAGCACCGCCAGGCAGCGTGGCGGCATAACGACCCTCAAATTTTCCGTGCAGTCCACTGCGCGTGGCTTTGACCCAATCAACGGGGATAATGCCGCCGCCATCGTCCAACATCAGCTGTCCGAAACGGGCGTAGTCGCGAAGGCACGCGTTCAAACCACCGTCGGCTGTGGCAAAGCCCTCTGAATCAATGGTAAAACACGCATTTTCCTGCGCACCCATTTTTTGCCAAATCTCTTCCGATAAAATCTGCGGCAGTCGCTTTCCCGTGATCCGTTCCAGACAAAATGCGAGCACATCGGTTTCGATGGAGCGATATTCAAATTTCTTCCCGTGAGGGCGAACCTGCTGTTTCAGCCCCAAGATCAGCTCCCACATATGCGAAGGCCAGATGAAGGAAGGATCAGCACCCTCAGGTATTGGTTTCCAGCCACAGGCCACATCCACCTTACCGATGTCAGAATAGGGGTCTGTATAGTTCTCGTTGAAGCCGACACCCGTCGTCATATCAAGCACCTGTTGCAGCGTGGCACCCTTCCAGCCCGTGCTTGCAAGTTCAGGCAGATAGGTCGTGATGGGTGCTGCAAGGTCCAACAGTTTTCTGTCGACGAAAATACCTGCAAGCACACCGACAAAAGATTTTGCAACCGACTGCGAGAGATGCAAGGTGCTGGACGTCATGCCGTTGAAATAGCACTCGCAAACAATCTCTCCATGCTTCAGAACGATGAACCCATCGGTAAATGTGTCGTGAAGCAACACACCGAGCGGCACCGCTTGGCCCTGCAGACCCGGAACGCTAAAATCATCGGGCAGAGATGTGGCAGTTGGAAAGAAATGCGCAGGCCCAAGCCCGCGCGATACTTCAGCAGTCGGCAGAATATCCCGCACATGCTGGAACGACCACCTGTTCCAAGGTGGCCTGTCCCATTCCATGCGCGGCACATTCATCACAGGCTCAGAGATTACTTTGCAACTTCAGTCCAGATTTTTGCATACAGCTCTTGCGTCTCAGGTGCACAGGTTTCCAGAAACGTTCCAAGCTTCAACGTTTCTTCTGAAATGTTGATTTCAGGAGAGGCTTTCAAGGCAGCATCGTAATATTGCTCAGAGCCCATCATGCCATCGCGATACCGCGCGAA